>CALVTQ010000154.1 GCA_944362695.1 uncultured Clostridia bacterium | reverse complement strand
TGTGGCATGAGAACGCCGACGTGTCCATCACCGGCAACTCCACCAACCCGACCCGCTTCCAGCATCCGGTCGCCGGCACCTACAAGAAGGAGCGCATCGAGGCTGGCAAGAAGTACTTCTCCGTCGCTTCCGGCGGCGGCACGGGCCGTACCCTGCATCCGGACAACATGGCTGCGGGCCCGGCTTCCTACGGCATGACCGATACCCTCGGCCGCATGCACTCCGACGCGCAGTTCGCGGGCAGCTCTTCTGTCCCGGCGCACGTCGAAATGATGGGCTTCCTGGGCATGGGCAACAACCCGATGGTCGGCGCGACCGTCGCCGTGGCCGTTGCCGTGCAGCAGGCGATGAGCAAGTAATTTCATCACAGGCAAAGGGGTTCGTCCGTCCGGGCGGGCTCCTTTTTTATTGCGGATACATCAAACCTGTCTGCGATCGGTGTCAGGAAAGGCGTTGAATCTGAAACGATTTGTGATATAATAAAAATAACATGCGAAGGAGGGCGGAAAAATGCCGGAGACGGAAGAAAAGGCGACGGACGCAAAGCGGTCCGGGGCAAAATCGGACAATTGGTATTCCAAAATCGTTGCGGCCATCGGCAAGAAGGCTGTCGCCAAAATCATCGGCGCAATCGTTTCGATGCTCCTGCTGGCGATGGTCGGAACGGGCATTGTGACGAGCGTCGTGACCACCAGCAAAACCACGCAGCTGGGCCTCAAGGACATCGGCGAACTGGCGACGCAGGCTGCATTTTATACCAATGTCGAGCTGCTGGAGGACAGCAAGAAGCTGTGGAAGGTGACGCTGCCGTTTACGTCCAGCCGATATATATTCAGCTACGACGGGACGATCAAGGCCGGATATGATTTCGCGGATATAGAGATCAGCCCGGACAAGGTGACAAAACCGGTGACGGTCAGGCTGCCGCAGGTTCGGATTCTCAGCAACGAGATCGACACCGAGAGCCTGGTCGTCTATGACGAGACCCAGAGAATTTTTTCGCCGCTGACCGTCAAGAACTTGAACCAATCCCTCAGCTCGATGATGAAGGAATCGGAGACCACGGCGATCGAGAACGGGCTGTTTGAGGCGGCACAGGAGAACGCGAAGGTTATCATCAGAGGCTTCATCATGGGCATGTATCCCGATTACGAGGTTGTGTTCGCGGAATAAAAAGCGCTGGATCACCAGCATGCGGGCTGACCGCGTGCCGGTTTTTGCATGTCTGCGGCGGGAATGTAGCCCATCACATTGACAAAGGGTAGACAATGCAATACAATAAGGAATGGGGAAATTTACTTAAAAAGAAAGGATGTCCGGCGGTTTTAAGCTGCCGGGCAGGGGAGAATGAAATGAAAAAATACACGATTGCCGTGGCGGGCACGGGCTATGTCGGCCTGTCCATCGCGGTGCTGCTCGCGCAGCATCACAAGGTTTACGCGGTGGACATCGTGCCGGAGAAGGTCGAGCTCATCAACGGCCGCAAATCCCCGATTCAGGATGATTACATCGAAAAGTATCTGGCAGAGAAGGAGCTTGATCTGACCGCGACGCTCGACGGTGCAATGGCGTACAGTCTGGCGGATTTCGTGGTCATCGCCGCGCCGACGAACTACGATTCCAAGAAGAATTTCTTCGACACGTCGGCGGTCGAGGCCGTGATCCGGCTCGTCATGGAGCACAACCCGAATGCCATCATGGTCATCAAATCCACGATCCCGGTCGGCTACACGCAGAGCATCCGCGAGAAGACCGGCAGCAAAAACATCATCTTCAGCCCGGAATTCCTGCGCGAGAGCAAGGCGCTGTACGACAACCTGTATCCCAGCCGCATCATCGTGGGCACGGACGTGGGCGACGAGCGGCTTGTGCAGGCGGCGCACACGTTTGCGGATATGCTCACGGAGGGCGCGCTCAAGGAGAATATCGACACGCTGATCATGGGCTTCACCGAGGCGGAGGCCGTCAAGCTCTTCGCCAACACGTATCTGGCCCTGCGCGTGGCGTATTTCAACGAGCTGGACACCTACGCCGAGAGCAAGGGGCTTGACACGCGCAAGATCATCGAGGGCGTGTGCCTCGACCCGCGCATCGGCACGCACTACAACAACCCGTCCTTCGGCTACGGCGGATACTGCCTGCCCAAGGACACCAAGCAGCTGCTCGCCAACTATCAGGACGTGCCGGAGAACCTGATCGGCGCGATCGTGGAGAGCAACCGCACGCGCAAGGACTTCATTGCCGACCGCGTGCTCCGGATCGCGGGCTATTACGGCTACGGGGACGACTACGTTTTCTCCGGCGAGATGGAGAAGCCCGTGACGATCGGTGTATACCGCCTGACGATGAAGACGGGCAGCGACAATTTCCGCCAGAGCAGCATACAGGGCGTGATGAAGCGCATCAAGGCCAAGGGCGCGACTGTCGTCGTCTACGAGCCGACGCTTGCGGACGGCAGCACGTTCTTCGGCTCGCTGGTGGTCAACGACCTCGCGAAGTTCAAGGCGATGAGCCAGGCGATTCTGGCCAACCGCTATGACAGCACACTCGACGACGTCAAGGACAAGGTCTACACGCGCGATCTGTTCAGGCGCGACTGACGCAGCGATCCCATTCTTTGTATATACATAGAGAAAGGATGAATTCCCATGGACATGAAGAAAGAATATGAGCGCTGGCTCGCCAACGCCACGGCCGACGCAGATGTCGCCGCCGAGCTCAAGGGCATGGACGATGCGAAGATCGAGGATGCGTTCTACCGCGACCTGGCGTTCGGCACGGGCGGCCTTCGCGGCGTGATCGGCGCGGGCACCAACCGCATGAACGTCTACACCGTCGCCAAGGCCTCACAGGGTCTGGCGGATTACCTCGTGCGCAGCTTCGAGAATCCCTCCGTCGCCATCGGCTATGACAGCCGCATCAAGAGCGACGTGTTCGCCAAGGTCGCGGCGGGCGTGTTCGCGGCCAATGGCGTGAAGGTCAACATCTGGCCGACGCTGCTGCCGGTGCCGACGGTCAGCTTCGCCACGCGCTATCTGGGCACGTCGGCGGGCGTGATGGTCACCGCGTCGCACAACCCGAGCAAGTACAACGGCTACAAGGTCTATGGCGCGGACGGCTGCCAGATCACGACCGAGGCCGCAGAGGAGATCCTCGCCGAGATCGAGAAGCTCGACATCTTCGCCGACGTCAAGCAGATGAGCCTTGACGATGCGATGGCTGCGGGGAAGATCAGCTATATCGCGGATGAAGTGCTCGATGCTTTCATCGCCGAGGTCAAGGGCCAGAGCGTGCTCTTCGGCGAGGAGGTCGACAAGAACGTCGCCATCGTCTATTCGCCGCTCAACGGCACGGGCTTGGTGCCTGTCACGCGCACGCTGCGCGAGATGGGCTACACCAACATCACGGTCGTCGCCGAGCAGGAGCACCCTGACGGCCACTTCCCGACCTGCCCGTATCCGAACCCGGAGATCCGCGAGGCGATGGCGCTGGGCATGGAATACGCCAAGAAGTGCAGCGCTGACCTGCTGCTGGCGACCGACCCGGACTGCGACCGCGTGGGCATCGCCGTCAAGGATGCGGCGGGCGAGTATCAGCTGCTGACCGGCAACCAGACCGGCCTGCTGCTGCTTGACTACATCTGCAGCCAGCGCGCCAAGCATGGCAAGATGCCGGAAAACCCCGTGATGGTCAAGACCATCGTGACGATGGACCTCGGCGAGCGCATCGCGGCCCACTACGGCGTGGAGACCAAGAACGTGCTGACGGGCTTCAAGTTCATCGGCGAGCAGATCGGTCTGCTGGAGAAGGCCGGACACCCGGAGCGCTACATCTTCGGCTTCGAGGAGAGCTACGGCTACCTGACCGGCTCCTACGTCCGCGACAAGGACGGCGTCAACGGCGCGACCATGATCTGCGAGATGTTCAGCTACTACAAGACCCACGGCGTGAGCCTGCTGGACAAGCTCGAGGAGCTCTACAAGACCTACGGCTTCTGCATGAATACGCTGCACAGCTACGAGTTCGACGGCGCGGCGGGCTTTGCCAAGATGCAGGACATCATGGCCGAGTTCCACAAGGGCATCGACGCCATCGGCCCGAAGAAGGTTGTCAAGGTGCTCGATTATTCGAAGGGCCTCGACGGTCTGCCCAAGTCCGACGTGCTCAAGTATCTGCTGGAGGACAACTGCTCCGTCGTCGTCCGTCCGAGCGGCACCGAGCCCAAGCTCAAGGTCTACATCAGCGTCAGCGCCGAGAGCGAGGACGCGGCCAAGGGCGTGGAGAAGGCCATCACCGACAGCCTGAGCGGCTACTTCGCCTAAAACAAAACGACACAAGGCCCTGCTGCCAACGCGCGGCGGGGCCTTTTGCATGCCCGGCGGCGGGGCGGCATAGGCTCTGCGGGAGGCGATGCGCATGAGGCTATGGGCCTTTGGCGGCGACGAGCGCATGCGGGGCGTGCTGCTCGCGGCGCAGGAAGCCGGGTTTGATATACTGCACATACAGCGCACGGAGGATAAGCCGGAGGGGACAGCGGATATCGCGATGCTGCCGTGGCCGAGGAGCTTTGACGGCGGGATGCTCGTCGGGGCGAAGGGCGAGGGCATGGACGCGGCGCGCGTGGGGGAGATGATCGGAAATTGCGGCCTGCTCGTACACGGCGCGAATACGCCGCAGGATATGATCGAAAATGCGCAGCATGCGTTTAACCCGGAGCGCGACGAGATGTTCCTGCGCGCCAACGCGGAGCTGACGGCGGAGGGCGCGATCTGCTCGGCGATGCACAAGATGAGCCGGGCGATGGTGTCAAGCACGTGCCTGATTACCGGCTACGGGAGAATCGCGCAGGGGCTGGCGCGGCGGCTTTGCGCGATGGGCGCGTTCGTCATCGTCTGCGCGAGGAACGAAGGCCAGATGCGCGCGGCGCATGTGATGGGCGCGCATCCCGTGCCGCTGCGGGAGATCGGGACAGCGGCGGGGCAGGCGGACGCGATCTTCAACACCGTTCCCGCAAAAATCCTTGACAGGGAAGCGCTTTCGCGGGTCAAGCGGGACGCGCTGATCGTCGAGTTGGCGAGCAGGCCATACGGTGTGGACATCGACGAGGCGGTGAAGATCGGGCTTCACGTGTCGGTGGAGGGCGGCGTGCCGGGACGGTATGCGCCGCTGGATGCAGGGCGAGCGCTGTTTGACGCGGCGAAGAGAAAATGGGCGGATATCGAAAAGGCGAAAGGGGCGGGAAAATATGACTGAAACGCGCATCGGGTTTGCGCTGACGGGATCGTTCTGCACATTTGAAAAGGCGTTCGCGCAGATGGAGCTTTTGTCGGATAAGGGATACGCCGTGACGCCGATCATGAGCGAAAATGCATATACGACGGACACACGCTTCGGCAAGGCGAGCGACTGGATCGAGCGGGCCGAGCGCGTAACGGGGCAGAAGGTCATCCACACCATTGCGCAGACGGAACCGATCGGACCCCGGAAGCTGCTCGATCTGCTCATCATCGCGCCGTGCACGGGCAACACGCTGGGCAAACTGGCCGCGGGCATATACGATACCGCGCCGACGCTTGCCGTCAAGAGCCACAGGCGAAACGGCGGGCCTGTGCTCATCGCGGTATCCACCAACGACGCGCTCGAGAGCTCGGCATCGTCCATCGGACGGCTGATGGGCAGGCGCGGCATGTTCTTCGTGCCGTTTGAGCAGGACGACTACCGCGGCAAGCCCACGAGCTGCGTCGCGGATTTTGAGAAGATTCTGCCCGCGGCACAGGCGGCGTTGGAGGGACGGCAGCTCCAGCCGGTGATCTTCTGACACAAAATTTGGAAAGAAAAGGCAGAATTTTGCGCGGGCGGGATGAAAAGCGGCGTGTCATTCGTTATAATAGACAGCAAAAGCAGACTTGACACCATACAACGCACAGGGGTGATATCATATGTTCGGAAACAGAAGGATGAACCGTGGTCTCGCAGCGCTGATGTGCTCGCTGCTGATGATGATGCCGGGGGCGAGCCTCGCGGAGATCGTCGTGGACGAGGTGACCTCCGAGACCGGCGTCAACCGCATCGTCAAGGCGAGCGTGCGTGCGCAGGACGGCGAGACGCTGACCGAGGAAGAAAAGCTCATTCAGGACACGACGCTGCTGATGATCGGCGGCATGCTCGATATGAACTTCCAGCAGGGGCGCGCCGAACAGATTTTTGCAAACGCGCAGGCCGACAGCATGCGCATCCGCCAGACGGCGCACACATATGTCGGCGACAACATGATCTCCCGCGCGCTGCTCTGGGAGGGCGAGCAGGCCGACGGCAGGAACGGCTACACCGCTATGTGCATGAATGTGAACTTGACCGACGGCATGCCCATCACGTTTGAGACGATGTTCACCGACGCGAACGCCGCCGCGCAGGCGATGGAGGCCATCATCAGCCGCGATGTGCTTAGCGGCATGAGCGATTACATCGAGCGCGCGGAGCTCCTGCCCATGCCGCGCGACAGCTTCGCGTTTGACGAATATGGCGTGACGGTTTATTACGACGACGACGCCTACCGCACGTTCGACGGCCTTGGCGGCAGCGTCAAGATCTACTGGTACGAGATTGACGATTTCATCGGCGAGGGCAGCCCGGTCTACGGCATTTCGAGACCGCAGATCGCCGACGCGGACGCGATCAAAAACGCGGGCGCGCTGTTCTTCGGCGGACACGATATGCTTGCGCTGGGCGCAAAGCTCGGCGACGCGATGGCAGCCTGCGCGCTGACCGATGAACCGGATTATACGACGGTCTCCAAGCTCTATGTGGTTGATGATCCGGCGTTCCGCGGTGCATCGGTGGAGATTCCCAAGTACGCCGACACCGCCGACGAGGAAACGCCCATCAGCGTTGTGCGCCACACGCGCGTCAATTGGCAGGGGCTGACGACCGGCGAGACGACGCGCGAGGACATCATCGCGCTGCTGGGCGAGCCGGAGAAGACGATCGCCTATGACGAGGACGACGCGGCGGATATGCTGCTTGAGCCGGGCGAGAGCCTGTTGTACACGTGCACGAACTACGTTCTGCAGGCGCATGTCGATGGTAGCGGCGTGCTCTCCTGCCTGATGCTGCGCGACGCGATGCCGGAGGAAATGCTTTACTGAAACACCGAAATGTGGTATAATAATCTGCCTGACTTTGCGCGGGCAGATTCTTTTTGTGTCTGTCCGGCACGTAGAATGAATGATGCAGAAAACCGAAAGGGCGCATGCGTAGTCATGCGGCGGAGGATTGAGAGATATGGCGAAAAAGACGGCGTCCAAGGGCGCGAAAAATAAGCGCAAGGTGAGCGGCGCGCGCGGCAAGATGGGCGCAGGCAAGGGCAAGCACGGCGGCACCGACCCGCGCGGCGTGATCGGCATCGTGCTGCTGTGTTTGGGCCTGCTCGTGCTGGTGAGCCAGTTCATCCCGTCAAGCGGCGGATTTTTGACCGCGTGCACGCTGATTGCGCGCGGCATGGGCGGCATGCTCTGCCTGCTGCTGCCGGTGATCCTGTGCGTGGTCGGCGTGATGCTCGTGTTCTTCCAGAAGAGCAACATCCTGGCACGGCGGATCGTCTGCGCGGTGCTCGTCTTCTTGTTCGTGGAGACGATGCTTCAGGTGTTTGAGACGCCGGAGGTGATCGGCGTCATCGCGGCGGACGGCACGCAGCCCAACTTCGGCAATTACCTGATGCGCGCGTATCACAGCTCGTCGGTCAATTGCAGCGGCGGCGGCCTGATCGGCGCGCTGCTGGCGTATCCGATGTATTGCGCGCTGGACGTCTGGGGCTCGCTGGTCGTGCTGGTCTTCGCGTCGATCATCATGCTGATGGTCGTCACCGGCGTGTCCTTCGGCGGCGTGGGCATCGCGCTGTCCGAATGGCTCGACGAGCTTCGCGTGACGCTGGCCGAGCGGCGCGAGGAACGCGCGGCCCTGCAGAGCCAGCGCGAGGAGGAGGAGCTTGAGCGCGAGAGCGAGCGTGCCATCGAGCGCCAGAAGCGCAAGCTCGAGCAGGAGCGCGTACGCCAGGAGAAGGAAGACAAGCGCCGCGAGACGGAGGCGCAGCGGCAGGCGGCGCAGAGCGAGCCGCAGGACGAGGACGAGCCGCAGCCCCGGCCCACGCCCAAAAAGAATACGAAAAAGAAGCCCAAGCTGGAAGTTGTGCGGCCGCAGCAGGAAGAACCCGATGTTGTGCTGGACACGGCGAGAAGCAGCAGGCCGTCGGGACAGCGCCCGCGCCAGAGCACGGCGGACAGGCGGCGCAGCACGGCGCGCGGCGGCAATTCGCTCTACATCGAGCGCAGCGATGAATTCACCGGCGAGGGGCAGGGCAGGCAGTCCGGCTTCACCATGCAGGAGGCGGAAAACGCATTCCTCTACGGCATGAACGCGGGGCAGGGCGAATACGCCGAGCACACGCCGGTCCAGCCCACGCAGGAGCCCGTTCAGTCCTATGCGCAGTACGATACGAACGGTCAGCAGTACGCGCAGTATGACGCGAACGGTCAGCAATACGCCGGATACGATGTGAACGATCAGCAGCAGTACGCGCCGCAGACACCTGCGCAGCCCGACGAGGACGACGAGGACGAGCCCGACTGGCGCAGCAACCCGGATGCGGCTGTGCCGGGCGCAGGGGCGAGCAATGTGCAGGTGTTCGACGCGCCGCGGCGCCGTGAGCGCGACAGGAGCCAGCTGGGCGCGAGCCTGCGCGGCGGATCGTCGTTCGGGCAGGGCACGCAGCCGCAGGGCCAGGACGTGTTGGCGCAGAGCAGGCAGCTCGCGCAGAACAACGCGGGCGCGCAGGGCGGGCCGCAGGACGACACGATCGTGCAGCTTCGCGGGACGAGGCTCGACGGCACGCCGCTTGTCATGCCGCAGAAGGATACGCACGCAGGCCCGGAGGCGCCCAAGGAGGAATATGCCTATCCGCCGATGGACCTGCTGGACAAGACGAACAAGACCATCGACCCGAACCTGAGCGCCAAGATCGAGGAGGGCTCGCGCAAGCTGCTCGAGACGCTGGACAGCTTCGGCGTGCAGGCCAAGCTCACGCATGTCGCGCACGGCCCGGCCATCACGCGATACGAGCTCCAGCCCGCGCCGGGCGTCAAGGTATCGCGCATCGTGAACCTCGTGGACGACATCGCGCTGAACATGGCGTCCGACGGCGTGCGCATCGAGGCCCCGATCCCCGGCAAGCCCGCCGTGGGCATCGAGATCCCGAACGAGAAGATCGAGATGGTCTCCCTGCGCGAAGTGCTCGAGAGCAGCGAGATGCAGCGCGAGACGTCGCCGACGGCGGTCGCGCTGGGCAAGGGCATCTCCGGCGCGCCGGTCGTGGCCGATATGGCGAAGATGCCGCACGTGCTCATCGCAGGCGCGACGGGCTCAGGTAAGTCCGTGTGCATCAACTCGATCATCAACTCCATCATCTACCGCGCATCGCCCAAGGAGGTGCGCCTGATCCTCATTGACCCCAAGAAGGTCGAGCTGTCCGTCTACAATGGCATCCCACAGCTGCTCGTGCCGGTTGTGACCGACGCCAAGAAGGCCTCGGCGGCGCTGTCGTGGGCGGTTGTCGAGATGGATCACCGCTACAAGCGCTTCGAGTCGATGGGCGTGCGCAACATCAAGGGCTACAACGCCGCCATCGGGCCGGATGAGGAGCCGATGAGCAAGATCATCGTCATCATCGACGAGCTGGCCGACCTGATGATGGTTGCGCCGGGCGAGGTCGAGGAATCGATCTGCCGCCTTGCGCAGCTGGCCCGCGCCGCCGGTATCCATCTGGTCGTCGCGACGCAGCGCCCGTCGGTCAACGTCATCACGGGCGTCATCAAGGCGAACATCCCGAGCCGAATCGCGTTCGCCGTATCCTCGCAGATCGACAGCCGCACGATTCTCGACGCGTCCGGCGCGGAGAAGCTGCTGGGCAAGGGCGATATGCTCTACGCGCCGCAGGGCGCGGGCAAGCCGACCCGCGTGCAGGGCTGCTTCGTCTCCGACGACGAGGTGCAGCGCATCGTCGATTACGTCAAGGGCCGCCACAGCGCGGAATACAACGAGGACGTCATCGAGGAGATGAACAACGCCGCGGAGGAGGACAAGCCCGCATCGGGCGATGCGCCGGCGAGCGGCGAGCAGGTCGACGAGATGCTCGCCAAGGCCATTGAGCTGGCGGTCGAGGCGGGACAGGTCTCCATCAGCATGCTGCAGAGGCGTCTGCGCGTGGGCTATGCGCGCGCGGGCCGTCTTGTCGACGAAATGACGCAGCGCGGCATCACCGCCGAGGCGGAAGGCCCGACCAAGCCGCGCACGGTGCTCATTTCCCGCGAGGAATGGAAGCGTATGCAGGAAAACCAGGAATGACGGCGAATTAAGAACGTACTGTTCACGGCAGATAATGAAAGGATGACCGACATGAAATTCATCAAGACGCCCGTCAAGGGCATGTGCGATATGCTTCCCAGCGACATGCGCCTGCGCGAGCACGTGCTGTCCATGATCAAAAAGACGTACGGCGCGTACGGCTTCATGCAGATCGAGACGCCGGTGATGGAGCACATCGAGAACCTGACCAGCAAGCAGGGCGGCGACAACGAGAAGCTGATCTTCAAGGTCATGAAGCGCGG
>CALVTQ010000153.1 GCA_944362695.1 uncultured Clostridia bacterium | reverse complement strand
CCCGGCATCGTCAAGTGCCCGCGCTGCCAGCAGATGAAGCTCGCCCACCGTATCTGCAAGCACTGCGGCTACTATGACGGCAAGCAGGTCATCAACATGGAAGCCGAAGTCGCTTCCGAGAAGTAATTCTGCGCTTCAACTCACCCCGGTCGCTAAGATGCGGCTGGGGTGTTTTTTCATTAAAATGATAATGATTGCCGCCCTCTTACTCCTTGCGCAGAACGGTCAGACCAATGGGCTTGAGGATTGAGGAGCAATGGCGGCAACCAAAGCTTTGACGCGCTTCGGTGCATCGTTTTTGTTATATAAAAAGCATGAAAAACCCACGGCAATGCGCTTTTTGGCAATGCCGTGGGTTGATATGCCGGTATATCGAATGTTTACGCGAGAGCCGCCTCCAGCGGGCCGCGTATGCCGACGTAGACGGGGAGCACGTTTTCCTCGATGACGGTTTTGCCGGACATCAATCTCGCATGCAGCGTCAGCACGCATGCACGGTCGGGGAGCTGTGCGCGCAGCACGCCGAGCATGCCGCCCCTTTGGGGACAGGCGTACGACTCGCGCGCGAGGATTTCGCCGTCCTCGCCCTCGAGCGCGACCTCGGCGGTCAGGGACGCGCCGTAATTTCCGCCGGTGAATGCGCAGACGGACGCGCTGAATCCCGAACCGGCCCACCACGCGCCCAGCAGCGGGAGCACGCCCACATGCGTCGGGGCGAGCGCGGTTTTGAGCGATTCTGCGACGTCGCTCTGCTGCCGCTCGCCGGGATTGCACAGCGCGCCGGTGTAGCGGCCCTGACGCGCGGCCTCGCACAGCAGGCGGACGTGCACCGCGTGCAGCCAATGCAGCACGTCACGAACGCCGGGCGCATCGGGGTCGGCGCGCCTGCCGAACGCCTCGGCCAAGAGGTCGCGCTCATCGGCGTCGGGATCGGGCACGCGCATCTGGCCCGTGACGCCGCCGAGCTGCCATGCGGTCATGGCGGGCGAGAGGGCGGCATGTTTCGCCGGGGTGAACGTCACGCAGGGATAGCGGGAGAGCGCGGTCTCGTCGCTCGCGCCGCTCTGACGCACGCCGATGCCCAGACGGGTCAGCGCACGATACAGCGCATCGGCCGCGGGGCAGGGCAGAGACACGCCCGTCACGCCCAGCGCATGCAGATTATCGGCGAGCGCGGGGTCGGGATGCAGGCAGTCGTCCTCGGTCAGCGGCACCCATGCGCGCGGGGCGTCGCCGGGATAGCCAACCATCAGCGCCGCGCTGTCGCAGAGCACGCCCTTCATCGGGGCGAACGCGGGCAGCCCCGGCGTCTTTTTGGCAAAGAGGGAAAAGGCTTTGCACGGCTTTTTGGCCTGCGGATCGTGCGGCGCGGATCGGCGATAGAGCGAGAGCTTGAGCGCGGGGGCGTCATACGGCGCGCCGGGGGCGAACAGCTTGCCGGGCATGGGCACGCTCATCTCGATCTCGCGGGTCATGCCCTCGCCGATGCGCAGGGACACGGCCACGGCGCTCGCGCTGGCGGGCTGGGCCTCGAGCAGATATTGCCCGTCGGCGAAGGCTTCGATTTCGGCACGGATGACGAGCGTGCGCTCCGACGCCTTCGGGACGACGGCGATGCGGCGCAGCATGGCTTCGCGCACGGTGCGCAGCGTCACCGGGCCGGGGACGCCGGCGGGCCGCTTTTCGCCAAAGCGGAGGGCGAGCGTCTGCCGCCTGCCCAGATGCAGCGCGTCCGTGAGATCGACGGCGAGCGCGCAGCGGGTCAGCGACAGCGGGCCGTCATAGGGCGCTTTCCCGAAGGAGGCGATGACCTCGCCGTCCAGCAGCAGGTCGCCCTCGCCGCACAGGGCGTCAAACGTCAGCACGGCGCGGTCGCCGCGAAGCCTGCCGAAGTCGATGGGGATGCGCAGTTCGGCCTCGCCGGTCACATCATCGGGCAGCATGGCGGGCAGGGGGAAGGGGATGCTCTGCTCGGGCGCATCGTCGGGCGCGCCGCCGTCATCGCCGAGCAGACCGGCGAAGTCCTCGAGCGCCTTTGCGCCGGGCAATATAAAGGAAGCGGGAGCCTGCGCGCCGGCTAGGTCATCGGGCAGTTCGCCGAAGAGCCGCCACGCGCTGTGCAGCGGAAGATTGGCCATCAGGGCTGCACCCTGCCCGCGTCCAGCGCCGCCTTGGCCAGCAGCAGGCCGCAGATCGTCTTGCCGTCGCGGATCTCGCCGCGCGTGACCATGCCGACCGCCTCCTCAAGCGGCATGCGCACGAGGCCAAGGAACTCGTCGGCGTCAAGGTGCATGCTGCCCTGCGACAGGCCGGTGGCGAGGTAAATCGCGATTTTCTCTGTGCAGAAGCCCGGCGTCGTCAGAAGCGACGTGAGCAGCGTCATCTTCCCGGCGCGCAGGCCGGTTTCCTCGCCGAGCTCGCGGTTGGCGCAATCGAGCGGGTCCTCGCCGGGGCCGTCGAGCTTGCCCGCGGGGATCTCGAGCGTCACGCGGTCCACGGCGACGCGATGCTGGCGCACGAGGATGGTGGTGCCGTCCTCAAAGACGGGGACGACCGCCGCCGCGCCGTTGTGGCGCACGATTTCGCGCGGGGCCATCTGGCCGTCGGGGCAGCGCACCTGCCAGCGCTCCACATGCAGGATGATGCCGTCGTAGATGCTCTCGCTGGAGACGGGGACCTCACGCAGCTCGTTGTCGTTCATATCAAACACTCCTTTGGCTATGTCAAAATCACATTTGTTCGCTCCAAAAAATCGTCACGGATCGAATAATTATTCGATAAACAGGGGAAGAAACCCTGCTTTTCATTCGTCTAATAGATGGATTCTTGAAAGCAAATCCCGGTAAACGTCCGTGTGCGGTTGACAGACGCGGGCGATGGATTTACAATGGAGTTACACAACGACGAAAGAGGCGGGGAAGGCGGAGATCCCCTTTTGCGCCTTGGAGGATAGGAAAAGGAGGATCACAATATGAAACAGATCACTCGCTGCCTGTTGGCGCTCATGCTCTGTGCCGTGCTCGCGCTCTGTGCGCCTGCGGGCATGGCGGAGGGCGTGCTGACGGGCCGCGTGGAAGCGAATGGCGCGCCGCTGCTGGATGTGACGCAGACGGTGGCCTCCACGGGTGAGACTGTGTTCTGGCTGGACCTGAGCATGCTGGACGAGGGGACGCGCAACGCGGTCGTCTCCGGCGGCCAGTTTGTCGTGGTCGATCAGAACGGCGCATATCTGATGCAGATCCCGATGGCCGACGCGATCAATGCGGGCAACGCGGGCTTTGCCGTGCGCATGACCGACGCGATGGGCATGGGCATGACGGCTGTGCTTGTCGTGCAGTATGCGCCCGTGCCACAGACGCCCGACGGCGTGGATGCCGTGGTGAACCAGGCCGTCGCGCAGGATCAGCTCGGCAGCCTCGTGCAGCCGACGCCCGAACCGACGCCTGAACCGACGCCGGAGCCGACGCCTGAACCGACGCCGGAGCCGACGCCTGAACCGACGCCGGAGCCGACGCCTGAACCGACGCCTGAACCGACACCGGAGCCGACGCCCGAACCGACGCCGGAGCCGACACCGGAGCTGACGCCTGAACCGACACCGGAGCCGACGCCTGAACCGACACCGGAGCCGACACCGGAGCTGACGCCTGAACCGACACCGGAGCCGACGCCTGAAC
>CALVTQ010000152.1 GCA_944362695.1 uncultured Clostridia bacterium | reverse complement strand
CGTCTGGCGCAGGATTTCGCCACGCGCTATCCGCTGGTCGACGGACAGGGCAACTTCGGCTCCGTGGACGGCGACGGCGCGGCGGCCATGCGATACACCGAGGCCAGAATGAGCAGGATCAACCTCGAGCTGCTGGCCGACATCGACAAGGAGACCGTCGACTTCACGCCGAACTTCGACGAGACGCTGATGCAGCCGACCGTGCTGCCCAGCCGCTTCCCGAACCTGCTGGTCAACGGCTCGTCGGGCATCGCCGTGGGCATGGCGACCAACATCCCGCCGCACAACCTCGGCGAGGTCATCGACGGCGTGGTGAAGCTGATCGACAACCCGGATGTGACGACCAAGGAGCTGATGGAGGTCATCCACGGCCCGGACTTCCCGACGGGCGGCATCATTCTGGGGCGCCGCGGCATCTACGACGCATACTCGACCGGACGCGGCCGCATCGTCACGCGCGCCAAGACCGACATCGAGCCGATGCAAAACGGCCGCCAGCGCATCGTGGTCACCGAGATCCCCTACATGGTCAACAAGGCCGAGCTGGTCAGCAAGATCGCCTCGCTCGTGCATGAAAAGAAGCTGGAGGGCATCAGCGACATCCGCGACGAGTCCGACCGCGAGGGCATCCGCGTGGTCATCGAGCTCAAGAAGGACGTCAACGCCGCCGTCGTGCTCAACTACCTCTACAAGCACACGCAGCTGCAGGATGCCTTCGGCGTCATCATGCTGGCGCTGGTGGACGGCGAGCCGAAGGTGCTTTCGCTGCACCAGATGCTCTATCACTACCTCGAGCATCAGAAGGAGGTCGTCACGCGGCGCACGCGCTACGACCTTGACAAGGCCGAGGCCCGCGCGCACATTCTGGAAGGCTTGCTGATCGCGCTTGACAACATCGACGAGATCGTGCACATCATCCGCTCGAGCGCGAACACGAACGAGGCGAAGGCGCAATTGATGGAGCGTTTCGGCCTCTCCGACAAGCAGGCGCAGGCGATTCTGGACATGCGTCTGGCCCGCCTGACCGGTTTGGAGCGCGAGCGTCTTCAGGAGGAATACGCCGAGCTGCTCAAGACGATCGAATACCTGCGCGCCGTGCTGGCGGACGAGAAGCTCGTGCTGGGCATCATCCGCGACGAGATCCTTCAGATCAAGGCCAAGTACGCCGACGAGCGCCGCACGCAGATCAGCTCGATGGACGGCGAGATCGACCCGGAGGACCTCATTGCGGAGGACAGCGTGGTCGTGACGCTGACGCACTACGGCTACGTCAAGCGCATTTCCCGCGCGACCTACCGCAGCCAGAGCCGCGGCGGCAAGGGCGTGCTGGGCATGACGACGCGCGAGGAGGACTACGCCGAGAAGATTCTGGTGACCGGCACGCACGACGACCTCATGTTCTTCACGAACAAGGGCCGCGTCTACAGCCTGCGCGGTTACGAGATCCCGGAGGCCGGACGCACGGCGAAGGGCACGGCGATTGTGAACCTGCTGCAGCTGGACGGCGGAGAGAAGGTCACGGCGATGATCCCGATCCCGCGCGACAGCGACGGCAAGTTCCTCGTGATGGCCACGCGCGGCGGCATCATCAAGAAGACCGCGCTCGACGAATTCAGCAACCTGCGCAAGAGCGGCCTGATCGCCATCGTCCTGCGCGAGGGCGACGAGCTGATCGGCGTGGAGCTGACCGACAGCAAGAGCGAGCTGCTGCTGGCCACGCGCATGGGTCAGGCGATCCGCTTTGACGAGGGCGATATCCGCAGCATGGGCCGCAACTCGATGGGCGTGCGCTCGATGGATCTGGCCGACGGCGACGAGGTCATCTCCGTGGCGAAGGTCGAGGAGGGCAAGCTGGTGCTCGCCATCACGCAGAACGGCTACGGCAAGCGCACGGAGATCGACGAGTTCCGCAAGCAGAGCCGCGGCGGCAAGGGCATCCTCGCGATGCGCCTGACCGAGAAGACCGGCCTGCTGGCCGCGCAGCTGCTGGTGCACGAGGACGACGACCTCATGCTCATCACCGACGACGGCACGATCATCCGCCTGCCTGTGGGCGACATCTCGGTCATCGGCCGCGTGGCGCAGGGCGTGCGCGTGATGCGCGTGGCCGATGGAAGCGTGATCGTCGGCGTGACCGCAACCGACCGCGAGGAGGAAGAAGACCTTGAGGACGAGGAAGGCGAGACCGCCCAGACCGCCGAGGCCGAAGACACCCGCCTCGAGGGCACCGAGGACGGCGGCGAGGCCGAAACGGAAGCGCCGGACGACGACGAGCGCCCGTAATCCTGTGACATAAAACAGATGAAAGAGAGCTGGCATCGCGCCGGCTCTCTTTTTTGCGGGATGCAGTTTATGTGTGATGTGAATTGCATTGACGGAGGCTCTTGACGATGATATAATGCGGATTGAATGTGCGGACGCAGGACGCATGATGGGTTATTGCATGCGGCTGCTCCGATTTCAAACTGTATTACAGGGGAAAATGATGATGAAAACGAACAAAACGCTGCTCGTGTTTCTGGCCGTCGTGGGCGTCAGCGTCGCCGGGCCGATGGTCAAATGGTCGCTGGCCTGCGGGGCATCGCCGGTGACGGTCGCGTTCGGGCGGATGCTGCTCTCGGCGCTGCTGCTGTTGATTCCGGCTGTCAGGAGCGGTGAGCTTGCAGCCGTGCTCAAAGCGCCGAAACGCCAGCTTGGCCTCGCGTGCGCGGCGGGTCTGCTGCTCGCGCTGCACTATGCGAGCTGGATGACGTCGCTGAGCTTTGCGAGCACGTTCGTCTCGACTGCGCTGGTCTGCACGCAGCCGCTGTTCGTTGCGGCGCTGTCGGGCGTGCTTCTGCATGAGCCGATCAAGCGCGAGAGCGTGCCGGGCGCGGTCGTGGCCATCGTGGGCGCGGCGCTCATCGGCCTGCTGTCGATGACGGGCGAGCACGGGAGCCTTTTCGGCGACGCGCTGGCGCTCATCGGCGCGGCGTTCATCGCGGGGCATTGGCTCTGCGGACGCGCGGCGAGGCGCGACCTGCCCGCCATCGGCTACATGACGTTCGTCTACGGCGTGACGGCGCTGTGCCTGCTGCTGATTTCGCCGTTTACAGGCGGCATCGTCGTGACGCCCGCGTCGATGGGCGGCATCGTCGTGCTCGCGGTCGTCTGCACGCTCGGCGGCCATGCGCTGATGACATATCTGCTGGGCTTCGTGAGCGCGGACGTGGTGAGCTTCGCGCTGCTGGGCGAGCCGATCGGCGCGGCGATCTGGGCGATGATCCTCTTTGGCGAGAAGGTTACGCTGCCGCTGACCATCGGCGGCATCACGGTCGTCGCGGGCCTGATGATGTACACATGGGGGCAAATGGCCGCCGCTAAGCGAGAAAATGCGCAAAATAACACGTAATATATGGAACGTTCGCCTCAATCAGAGCATGGGGCGGACGTTTTTTGTCGAAATCATGCGATGTTGTGCCAAATTTGTGCTTTTCAATACAACGTGAATACGGTATAATATGGTGTATGAGAATCTGCGGCGCTTGCGCCGAGTGAACAAAAGGAGTGATGGCTTTGAGCGACTACATCATAGAGATGCTGAACATCACCAAGGTCTTTCCCGGCATTATCGCCAACGATGATATCACGCTGCAGCTTCGCAGGGGCGAGATTCATGCGCTGCTGGGCGAGAACGGCGCGGGAAAATCGACCCTGATGAGCGTGCTGTTCGGCATGTATCAGCCGGAAAAGGGCGAGATCCGCAAAAACGGCCAGAAGGTCACGCTGCGCGACGCGAACGACGCCAATGCGCTGGGCATCGGCATGGTGCATCAGCACTTCAAGCTCGTCGAGGTCTTCTCGGTGCTGGACAACATCATCCTTGGCGTCGAGCCGGCTGTCGGCCCGTTCGGCTTCCTCAAGAAGGCCGATGCGCGCAAGAAGGTCATCGAGCTGTCCGAGCGCTACGGCCTGAAGGTCGACCCGGACGCGATGGTCGAGGACATCACCGTCGGCATGCAGCAGCGCACCGAGATCCTCAAGATGCTCTATCGCGACAACGAGGTGCTCATTTTCGACGAGCCGACCGCCGTTCTGACGCCGCAGGAGATCGACGAGCTGATGAAGATCATGAAAGGGTTGGCGGCCGAGGGCAAGTCCATCCTGTTCATCACGCACAAGCTCGACGAGATCAAGGCCGTCGCCGACCGCTGCACGGTGCTGCGCAAGGGCCGCTGCGTGGGCACGGTCGACGTGGCGACCACCAGCAAGGAGGAGCTCTCCGAGATGATGGTCGGCCGCAAGGTGCAGCTGGTCATGGACAAAGCGCCCTGCCAGCCGGGCGAGAGCGTGCTCTCCGTCCAGAACCTCGTGGTCAAGGGCAAGACGCACAACAAGCCGCTGGTCAACAACGTGTCCTTCAACGTCCGCCGCGGCGAGATCGTCTGCATCGCGGGCATCGACGGCAACGGCCAGAGCGAGCTGGTCTACGCGCTGACCGGCCTGATGAAGGCGGAGAGCGGCAAGATTTACCTTGACAACAAGGACATCACGCACATGACGCCGCGCCAGCGCAACGAGGGCGGCATGAGCCACATCCCGGAGGACCGCCACAAGCACGGCCTCGTGCTGGATTACTCGCTGGAGGACAACTTCGTCCTCAAGAGCTACTTCAAGCCGCCGTATTCCAAGAACGGCTTCCTGAACTTCAACGAAATCCGCAAGCACGCCAATGAGATGATCGATCTGTACGACGTGCGCAGCGGACAGGGCGCGGTCACCAGGACGCGCAGCATGTCCGGCGGCAACCAGCAGAAGGCCATCATCGGCCGCGAGATCGAGGAGGGCAACGACCTGCTCATCGCCGTGCAGCCGACACGCGGCCTGGACGTGGGCGCCATCGAGTTCGTGCGCAAGCAGCTGATGAAGGAGCGCGACGCGGGCAAGGCCGTTCTGCTGGTCTCGCTGGAGCTGGACGAGGTGCTCGAGGTGCCTGACCGCATACTGGTCATGTACGAGGGCGAGATCGTCGGCGAGCTCGATCCGCATCACACGACGGCCAAGGAGCTGGGCCTGTACATGGCAGGCGCGCAGCGCAACGGTTAAAAGGAGGGAAGCGTATGGAAAACAAGAAGGCATCCCTTCGCAGCCGGTTGGCGGAGCATGAAGGGTTTCTGTCGGTGCTGGCGTCGCTGATCTGTATCGTGATCGGTCTGGCGCTGGGCCTCGTGGTTCTGGCGATCATCAACGCGGAGCACGCGCTGGTCGACGGCCTTTGGGTCATCATCAGCTCGGGCCTCAAGAGCCCGCGCAACATGGGCACGGTGCTGGCGAACGCCGCTCCGCTCATCATGACGGGCCTGTCCGTCGGCTTCGCGTTCAAGACGGGCCTGTTCAACATCGGCGCGGCAGGCCAGTACACGCTCGGCGCATTCGGCGCGCTCTACTGCGCCATCGTGCTTCAGTGGCCGTGGTATCTGTGCCTGCTGGCGTCGATGGTGTTCGGCGCGGTCTGGGGCGCGATCCCGGGCATCTTCAAGGCGTATCTGAACATCAACGAGGTCATCTCGGCCATCATGTTCAACTGGATCGGCCTGTACATGGTCAACGACATCATGTACGGCGGCGGCCAGGGCGCGATGTACGACATGGCGTCCACCAAGACTTACAGCCTGCGCAAGGTGGCCAAGCAGGCGATGATCCCCAGCTGCGGCATGAGCGACGTGTTCGGCAAGCTGCAGTCGGTCACCATCGCGATTTTCATCGCCATCTTCTTTGCAATTGTGATCTATATCCTCATCAACAAGACGACGTTCGGCTACGAGCTCAAGGCCTGCGGCTTCAACAAGCACGCGGCGCAGTACGCCGGCATCAACGACAAGCGCAACATCATCCTGTCAATGACGATCGCGGGCGCGCTTGCGGGCATGGGCGCGGGCCTGTTCTATCTGTCCACCGTCGCGGAGTGGAACCCGCAGGTGTCCACGGCGCTGCCGGCGATGGGCTTCAACGGCATCTCCGTCGCGCTGCTGGCCTGCTCCAATCCTATCGGCACGATCTTCTCCTCGCTGTTCGTCTCCTACATCACCGTCGGCGGCACCAAGCTCTCCACGCAGTATTACACCAAGGAGATCGCGGACGTCATCACGGCGATCATCATCTATCTGTGTGCGTTCTCGCTGCTTTTCCGCAATAAGATCCGCGGACTGCTCGCGGGCAAGGGCGGCGTGAATCTGGGGAAGGGAGGTAACGGCTGATGTTTCTGCTGCTGAAATACACGCTTCTTTACACGGTCGTGCTGATGATGGTCGCGCTGGGCGGCATGTTCTCCGAGCGAAGCGGCATCATCAACATCGCCCTCGAGGGCATCATGGTCATCGGCGGTCTGGCGGGCGTCATCGCCATCAAGCTGATGCCGGCGGGCGCGAACATGCTGGTGATTGTGCTGGGCTCGGTCGCCGTGGCGGCGCTGGCGGGCATGATCTACGCGGCGCTGCTGGCGTTCGCATCGATCAACCTGAACGCAGACCAGACCATCGGCGGCACAGCGCTCAACATGCTGGCGACCGCGCTGGCGATGGTCATCGCCAAGGGCTTCAACGGCAGCGCGTCCGCGAAGCTGGACTACTCCAACCGCGCGTTCATCTATGATTTCGGCGAGCTGACGGTCAGCGCGTTCCTGTTCATCGGCATCGTGATTCTGATCGTGTCGTATATCATGCTGTATAAGACGCGGATCGGCCTGCGCCTGCGCTCCTGCGGCGAGCATCCGCAGGCGGCGGCCAGCGTGGGTATCGACGTCTATAAGATGCGCTACCTGGGCGTGCTGATCTCCGGCGCGCTGGGCGGCATCGGCGGCATGGCGTATATCGTCCCGTCCGTCTCCAGCTGGAACTTCGAGGTCGGCGTGTCCGGCGCGGGCTTCCTCGCGTTGGCGGTCATGATCTTCGGCCAGTGGAAGCCGTTCAAGATCTTCCTGGCGGCGATGTTCTTCGCGCTGTTCAAGTCGCTGGCCAACATCGCCAGTTCCACGGCGCTGGCCTCGCTGGGCTGGACGCAGAACATGTACAACATGATCCCGTTCATCGCCTCGATGGTCATCCTCGCCTTCACCAGCAAGAAGTCCCGCGCGCCGAAGGCCGAGGGCGTCCCCTACGACAAGGGTTCCCGTTGATCGCAAAACCTCACAAGGCTCCCGAATCGGGGGCCTTTTTATTTCGGCGCACTCATGCGATGCTGCATACATATGCGGTGATTTATACAAACTTTTGAGAAAAAAGAGGATTTCGGCACGCGGCGCAGAATAGGAACATAAACTGCCAGCGCAAGACGCGGGCAGATTGTTTTATTCTAAAAAGATTGCAGCATCTAACAAAAAGGGTTGAATCATATGATCGAAAAGTTCATCGAAAGCCGTATTCCCAATGCGCAGGACACGAAAAACGAGGCCGTGCGCAGCGCATACGGCAAGGCGGCGAGCTTCGTGGGCATCGTCTGCAATGTGCTGCTGTTCGCGGGGAAGCTGATCGCAGGCACGGTGAGCGGCTCGGTGGCCATCACGGCGGACGCGGTCAACACCCTCTCCGACGCCTCCTCGAGCATCATCAGCCTGCTGGGCTTCAAGCTCGCCGACAGGCCCGCCGACGCTGACCATCCCTATGGCCACGGGCGATACGAATACCTCTCCGGCCTGATGGTCGCGGTGATGATTCTGGTCATCGGCGTGGAGCTGATGAAGGGGAGCATCGAGAAGATCATATCGCCTACGCCGGTCGATTTCAGCTGGGTGACGGTCGGCGTGCTGGCCGTGTCGATTCTCGTCAAGCTCTGGATGTCGCTGTTCAACAGAAAGGTCGGCAAAAAGATCGACTCGCAGACGCTCATCGCCACGGCGGACGACAGCCGAAACGACGTGATCTCCACGGGCGCCGTGCTCGCGGCGACGCTGATCGCGCATTTCTCCGGGCTGATGCTCGACGGATACATGGGCGCGGCGGTTGCGCTGTTCATCCTGTTCAGCGGCTTCGGCCTCGTGCGAGACACGATCGACCCGATGCTCGGCCAGGCGGCGACGCCGGAGCAGGTGCGGGCCATACGCAAGAAGATCATGAGCTATCCCGGCGTGCTCGGCACGCACGATCTGATGGTGCACGACTACGGCCCGGGGCGCGTGTTCGCCAGCGTGCACGTCGAGATGTCCGCCAGCGAGGACCCGCTGCAGAGCCACGAGGTGATCGACAACATCGAGCGCGATTTTCTGGCGCAGGATAAGATTCACCTCGTCGTGCACTACGACCCGGTCGTCACCGACGATCCGCGCGTGAGCGTCATGCGCACGACGATCGCAAAGCTCGCCGCGGACATTCACCCGCAGATGACGATTCACGATCTGCGCATCGTGCCGGGGCCGAACCACGTGAACGTTGTGTTTGACTGCGTGGTGCCCTACGGCTTTGACATGGAGGAAAAGGAGATCAAGCGGCGCATCTGCGAGGGCGTGCGTGCGGCGTATCCGAATTACTTCTGCGTCATCACGCTGGAGAACAGCTTCATCAAAACCGAGTGAAATTGCGCATTTTCCGGCTGGCGGCGTTGAACGCACAGCCGGATTTGTGCTATAATACGAAGGTGTTTCCGCTTGATAGCGACGCCCCGCGCGGGGCGGGAGGGGATGAACATGAAACAGGGCAGACTTGAAGACAGGCTGCAGCTGCGCAGGCTGACGACGGACGACACGGCGCAGTACAACGCACTGTTGCGATACGCCTTCCAGGTGACGGACAGCGAGCTCGCATCGCTTGGCTGGAACCAGAAGGAAATGGAAAAATCGAAAAAGCCGGTGCTCGAGAAGACGGAGTCCTTCGGCTGGTTTGACGGGGACAAGCTCGCCTCGCAGATCAGCGTGTATCCGATGCAGGTGAACCTGTTCGGCAACATGTACAAGATGGGCGGCGTCACGGGCGTGGCGACGTATCCCGAATACACAGGCCACGGGCTGATGAGCACGCTGATGAAGACGGCGCTTGACAACATGCGTAAGAACAAGCAGAGCGTGTCCATGCTCGTGCCGTACATGATCCCGTACTACCGCAAAAAGGGCTGGGAGATCGTGTCCGACAAGATGACATACACCATCAAGGACACGCAGCTGCCCAAGCGGCGCAAGGTCGGCGGCATGGTCGAGCGCGTGCCGCAGGAGAGCAAGGACGTGCGCAGGGTGCACGACGCGTTCACGCTGCTGCGCCACGGCGCGCTCAAGCGCAACGAGCTCGAGTGGGAGGAATACTGGCGCTGGGAGGCCGACGACGTGCTGGTCGCGGTCTACTACGACGCGGAGGGCGAGCCCAAGGGCTATCTCGTGTATTACATCGCCAACGACATCTTCCGCATCAAGGAGCTCGTCTACATCAATCAGGAGGCGCGCCACGGCCTGTGGAATTACATCTCGGCGCATTACACGATGGTCGAGAAGGTCGTGGGCAATAACTACACCAACGAGCCGATGGCCTTCCTGCTCGAGGACAGCGAGATTCAGGAGGAGATCGAGCCGTACATCATGGCGCGCATCGTCGATTTTGAGGAGTTCATCAAGCAGTATCCGTTTGACATCATTTCGATTCACGACGACCTGCACTTCATCATCGACGACCCGATGATGGAATGTAACTGCGGCGACTTCTCGCTGCGCTGGGATAAGGACGGCAACACGATCATCGAGCGCGGCGGCACGCGCGGCGAGGTCGTGCGCTGCGACATACAGACGCTGACCTCGATGTTCTACGGCTACAAGAGGCCGACGTATCTGCGGCGCGTGGAGCGGCTGCGCGCGGGCGAGACGGCTGTGCGCATTTTGGAGGACATCATCCCCATCGAGCAGCCGTATTTCTCGGATTATTTCTGATACACAGCGTATACAATAAAGGAGGCGCGCATGCACGGGGAAGCGACCATGCTGCTCAGATGCCCGATCTGCGGCGGCGATTTTGCGCTTGAGGGCGGCAGCCTGATCTGCGCGAAGCGGCACTGCTACGACGTTGCGCGGCAGGGTCATGTCAACCTCGCGCCGGCGGCGAAGGACAGCTTCTACACAAAGGCGCTGTTCGAAAGCCGGGCAAAGGTCTTCGAGGCGGGCGTGTTTGCTCCGGTCGTGCAGGCCATCAGCGAGGCGGTTGACAGGCACGTGCGCGGGGAGAGATCCGTGCTGCTGGACGCGGGCTGCGGCGAGGGGTATTACACGAAGGCCGTCTGTCCGGCGCGCGAGATGGTGCGCATCGGGTTTGATCTGTCCAAGGAGGCCGTGCGGCTCGCGGCGAGGGGAGAGAAGACCGCGTCGTTTTTCGTGGGCGATTTGGCGCACATCCCGATGAAGGATCACAGCGCGGACGTGCTGCTCGACGTGTTCACCCCGGCGAATTACGCAGAGTTTGCGCGCGTCTTGAAGCCAGGCGGCGTGCTCGTCAAGCTCGCGCCGCGCTCAGGTTACTTGAAGGAGCTGCGCGAGGCGGCGATCGGGCTGCTGCGAAATGCCGAATACGACGGCGGACAGGTGGAACGATACGCGGCGGAGCGCATGGATATCCTTGAAAAGCGGGAGATCACATACAGCCTGCCGGTGACGCAGGAGCTCGTAGCGCACCTGGCGCGCATGACGCCGATGCTCGCGGGCGTGGACGTGGGCGCGCTCGATCTTTCGCACATCACACAGATCACCATTGACGAGACGATGACCGTGGGCAGGGTGCGCGCGGATTGATAAAAGGAGAAAAAGACGTGGACAAGCTGTTTTTCATGAACGACTACGGCGAGGGCGCGCATCCGCTGGTGATGCAGCGCCTGATGGAGACGAATTTGGAACACACCTGCGGCTACGGCATGGACGCTTACAGCCTGCGCGCGGCGGACGTGATCCGCAAGAAGATTGGCAAGCCGGACGCGGCCGTGCACATGATGACGGGCGGCACATCGGCCAACATGATCGCGCTTGCGGCGTTCATGCGCCCGTATGAGGCGGTCGTCGCGGCGGCCTCGGGCCACATCAACGTGCATGAGACGGGCGCGGTCGAGGCCAGCGGCCACAAGGTGCTGCCCGCCGAATCGAGGGACGGCAAGGTGCTGCCGGAGGGCGTTCGCGCCGTCTGCGCGCTGCACACCGACGAGCACATGGTGCATCCGCGCGTGCTGTACATTTCGCAGGCGACCGAGGTCGGCACGGTGTACAGCCTGAACGAGCTGAAGGCGCTGCGCGAAGTCTGCGACGAATGCGGGCTGATCCTGTTTGTGGACGGCGCGAGGCTCGGCAGCGCGCTCATGAGCAGAGAGTGCGATATGACGCTTGCCGATCTGGCGAATCTGGCGGACTGCTTCTACATCGGCGGCACGAAGAACGGCCTGCTCTTCGGCGAGGCGATGGTCATCGTCAACCCCGCATTGCAGAAGGATTTCCGTTACATGATCAAGAACCGCGGCGGCATGATGGCCAAGGGCCGTCTTTGCGGCGTGATGTTCCTCGCGGCGCTGGAACACGACGACTATTTCGCATGGGCGCGCCACGCCAACGCGATGGCCGACATCATCCGCGCGGGCATGGAGCGCGGCGGCGTGCCGTTCTTCCAGAGGACGACGACCAACCAGGTCTTCCCGATCGTGACGCTCGAGCAGGAGAAGGCGCTCGCCGAGCGATTCGCGTTTGAGCGCTGGGGGCTGCTTGATGGCGGCCGCGTGGCGATCCGCTTTGTGACGAGCTGGGCGACGACCGAGGCGGACGCGGCGGCGTTGGCGGCTGCGCTTGAGGCGATGCGCGCATGAGCCGGGAAGGGAGATCGTACGTCAGAAGAAGGCGGCGCGGCTGTCTCGGCGGGTGTTTGGTCAATGTGCTGCTCGTGCTGGGCGTGGCGGCGCTGCTGTTCGTCGGCGCGTGCGTGCTCGGCGTGATCGAGAACGACCCCGAAACGGGCAAGCCGTCGATCGTCATGGAAAATCTGAGCCTCGAGGCGCTGCAGAATGTGAAGCTGCCGGATATCGAGCTGCCGGAGATCAAACTGCCGGAGGACGTGAGCCTGCCGGTCTGGGCATACGGCGTGAACCACGAGGGTTTGACGGTCAAGACGCTGCGCGCGGGCGGCGGCGAGGCGGTGCTTGTGTGCTGCGACGGATACACGATGCTCGTGGGCGCGGGCGAAAACGGCCTGCTGACAGCCGGACAGCTGCTGCTCTGCGGTGTGACGCAGCTGAGCGCGGCGGTCGCGCCGGGCGCGGAGCAGGGCAGCATCGGCGGCATGGCGGCCGTGCTGTCGATGAGCAAGCCGGATTATCTGCTGTATCAGGACTCGCAGGTCAAGACGGCGACCTATAACGAGATGATGAGCGCTGCGCAGAAGACGGGCCGAACGCAGACGATCGCGCCGCAGCTGGGCCTGACGTTCTCGCTGGGCCGCGCGACGGTCACGGTTATCGGCCCGACGCGCAAGCTGCACAGCGACGAGCGCGACGATGGCCTGAGCATCCGCGTGGATTACGGCCAGACGAGCGTGCTCATCATGGGCACGATCACTGGCTACGGCGAGAAGGAAATGATGCTCGCGAACATCAACGTCGACGCCGACGTGCTCATCTGCGCGCGCGGGGGCAGCGGCGAGGCGACATCAAGCGAGTTTGTGAGCGCCGTGTCGCCGGAAATTGCGCTGCTGACGGGCGCGGAACCGGCGGAGAGCGTCAAGATCACGCTCGAGCGCGCGGGCGCGGAGGTCTACACGCAGAAGGAGCACGGCGTGATGACGGTCGTCTCGGACGGGCGTGACGTGAAGGTCAAGCCTTGAGGCGTCCGCTGCACATAAATTTTACAAAATTCGACTTTTCTCTTGACAAACACAGCAAAACCTGATACCATATTTCCCGCATAAAACCTTATCCAGAGTGGTGGAGGGAATGGGCCCTATGAAACCCGGCAACCGGCTGAACCCGGTGCTAAATCCCACGGCAGCGATGCCGGCAGATGAGGTGTGGTAAAGAAACATTGCCGCCCGATTTTGCATCGAGCGGCTTTCTTTATGACCTGAAAAGCTCTGGGAGAGAAAATGCGCCGGAGAACGCACCGGCGACCGCGAGAACCTATATCACAGGAGGATACACGTGAAGAAGCTCTTTACTTCCGAATCGGTGACGGAAGGCCATCCCGATAAGATCTGCGACCAGATCAGCGACGCTGTGCTCGACGAGATTCTCGCGCAGGACCCGTATGCCCGCGTGGCCTGCGAGACCTGCACGACGACGGGCATCGTCATGGTCATGGGCGAGGTGACGACGACCGCGGCATATCGCGTGGACGATATCGTGCGCAAAGTGGTCGCCGACATCGGCTATGACCGCGCGAAATACGGCTTCGACGGCAACACCTGCGCCGTGCTGACGGCGCTGCACGGCCAGAGCCCCGACATCGCGCAGGGCGTGGACACCGCGCTCGAGGGCCGCGACAAGGGCGAGCAGGACATCGGCGCGGGCGATCAGGGCATGATGTTCGGCTATGCCTGCGACGAGACGCCGGAAATGATGCCCATGCCCATCGCGCTGGCGCACCGCATCACGCGCCGCCTGTCTGAGGCGCGCCGCAGCGGCGAGCTTGGCTGGCTGCGCCCGGACGGCAAGAGCCAGGTGACGGTCGAATACGACGGCGACAAGCCCGTTCGCGTGGACACCGTCGTCGTCTCCACGCAGCATGCGCCGGAGATCGACCAGGAGACGATCATCAGCGAGATCATCGAGCGCGTCATCCGCAAGGCCGTTCCCGCCGAGCTGATGGACGAGAACACCCGCTTCCTCATCAACCCGACCGGCAGATTCACCATCGGCGGACCGATGGGCGATTCCGGACTGACCGGCCGCAAGATCATCGTGGACACCTACGGCGGCTATGCGCGCCACGGCGGCGGCGCGTTCTCTGGCAAGGACCCGACGAAGGTCGACCGCAGCGCAGCTTACGCGGGCCGCTACGTCGCCAAGAACCTCGTGGCGGCGGGCCTCGCCAAGCGCTGCGAGATCGAGCTGGCGTACGCCATCGGCGTGGCGAAGCCGGTCTCCCTGCTCGTGGACACGCAGGGCACGGGCGTGCTGCCGGACGAGACACTGGCTAAAATTGTCGACGAGACGTTCGACCTGCGCCCGGCGGGCATCATCGACATGCTCGATCTGCGCCGCCCGATCTATCGCCAGACGGCGGCGTTCGGTCACTTCGGCCGCACCGACGTCGATCTGCCGTGGGAGCACACCGACAAGGTGGACGCGCTCAAGGCGGCTGCCGCGAAATACATGTAAAATAAATAAAACAAAGGCTCGCTTCCACGAAGGAGGCGGGCCTTTTTGTGATGTACACAGAAATAATTTACTTATTGATCGAGAACAGGTCGGTGACCTCCGTGATCGAGATGAACGCCTTGCTGTCGGCCTTCTGGACGATGCCGCGCATGCGGGCGATCTGGAAGCGGTTGACCACGAAATAGACCATCGTCTTCTCTTCCTTGGAATAGTAACCCTTGGCGGGGATGAGCGTGATGCCGCTGCCGAAGGCGTCGGAGAGCTCCTTGCAGATGGCGTCGGGCTTGGTGGTGATGATGGTCGCGGCCTTCGTGCGGTCAAGGCCCTCGACGATGAAGTCGGTCGTCTTCAGGCCCGCCATGTAGGTGAGGATCGAATACAGCGGGAGAATCCAGCTGTGGAACGTGACGCCGGCGAGCACATAGAGCGCGGCGTTGTAGATCATCACGAACGAGCCGATCGTCAGGCCGAGATTGCGCGCGAAGATGACCGCGAGCACCTCGATGCCGTCGATGGCGCCGCCGAAGCGGATCGTCATGCCCGAGCCGATGCCCGATATCATGCCGCCGAAAATCGCGCAGAGCAGCAGGTCGCTGCCCGCGATGGGCGAGGCCGCCTCGCCGGTGAGCATCGCGCCGAACACGAGCGACGCCAGCGAATAGACGATGACCGCGTAGATCGAGCGGAACGTGAAGATGTAGCCCTGCTTTTTGAGGCCGTAGAGGAAAAGGGGCACGTTGAGCAGGATCAGGAAGATGGCCAGCGGCAGGCCGGTGAGCTGCGAGAGGAACATCGACGTGCCCGAGAAGCCGCTGTCGTAGAGTTCGACCGGGGAGAGGAAGAGCACGACGCCGAACGCGTTGACGCTGCCCGCCATCGTCAGCAGGAGCAGGGTCTTGATATCCAGCGCCTCAAACGGCATGCGCAGCGCCTTGCGCAGGCCGGGAAGTATTTTTTTCATTGGAACAGCGCACCCCCAAACATTTCTTTTCCCATATTATATCATATTTCCATAAGAAAAGAAAGGTGCTGCGCCGATTTAGGGTATTCAGAAGCCTGAACACCCGTCACTCGCCGCCCAGCAGCATGCTCAGCGCGTCGCCGATGAAGTCCATGAGGTCGCTGTCGCCGCCGTCCTTGTCGTTGATCTTTTCGACGAGATCGGGACATTCGCCGAGCATGATGCGCAGCGCGGCCTTGCGCTCGGCGGCGGATGCGTCGCGGTATGCCTCGATGAACTTCTTCTCCGCAGCGGTCAGCTTGACGGAGCTGGTCTTGCTCGAGGATTTGGTCGAGGTCTTTGACTTGCTGCTCGTCTTGGACGCGGTCTTGCCCTTGGCGGCGTTGAGCAGAGACGCCTGCGTGACGCCGGTGGCCTTGGCGACGCGCTTTAGCTGCTCCTGCGTGAGATCCTTCTCGCCGCGCTCGGCCTTGCTGATGTCCGACGCGGTGACGCCGCCGCCGACCTTGCGCGCGAGATGCTCCTGCGTGAGTTCGGCCTCGGTGCGGGCCTTTTTGATGAGCGTACCGACCTTGCTTGCCATGTGATTCCCTCCGTATACATTGATGATTTATTATACCGCATATGGGATTATAAGGAAAGAGCAAAGCGCCGCGAAAAGCAAAAATTCGCATATGCGCATAATTTTTCCATATGCGGTACACGCTTGCGGGCAAGGAGGTGTGCGCATGAAAAAGGACGGTTTGATGCAGCGCATGCACGATTTCATGATCGAATATGCGTACGGCGTGACGCTCTGCGCGATTTTGCTCATGGTCGTGGGCTGTGCGATGTATACGCAGCAGATCAAACAGGAACAGAGCATGCAGGCCGCGGCAAACGCGCCGGAGGTGGCCGCAACCGCGACGCCCGGCCCGACGATGACGCCCGTGCCGCTTGCGACGGCGGCCCCGATGCAGCTGTATACCACGGCGGTGAAGCGCGGCATAGAGGCGGTCTGGCCGGTGGAGGGCGGTGTACTGCGCGGGTTTGATGATTCGACGCCGGTCATGTGGGAAGCGTTGGGGTGCGTGCAGATTCACGACGGCCTCGACATCGCGGGCGAGGCGGAGCAGGCCGTTCTGTGCGCGATGGACGGCACGGTGACGCATACGTCGCGCGACGCGCTGTGGGGCTGGCGCGTGACGGTCGCACATACGGACGGGAGCAGCGCCGTCTATGCGGGCCTGCTGCAAATCGCCGTGAGCGCGGGGCAGAGCGTCAGGCGCGGGCAGACGCTCGGCCTGCTGATGGAGAACATCCCATGCGAGGGCGAAATGCCTGCGCATCTGCACATGGAGCTTGTGGGCGGCGAGGGCAACAAAAAAGACCCGGCAGGGATGCTGCCGGATCGGTAGATGTGGGTTTAGCCGAGATACGCTTTGCGGACGTCGTCGTCGTTCATCAGCTCGTGCGCGTTGCCGGACTTGACGACGCGGCCCGTCTCCAGAACATAGGCGCGGTTGGCGATGGAGAGCGCCATCTGCGCATTCTGCTCGACGAGCAGGATGGTCGTGCCTGCGGCGTTGAGCTCCTGGATGATGTCGAAAATCTGCTCGACCAGCAGCGGCGCAAGGCCCATGGACGGCTCATCGAGCATCAGCAGCTTGGGCTTGCTCATGAGCGCGCGGCCCATCGCGAGCATCTGCTGCTCGCCGCCGGAGAGCGTGCCCGCAATCTGCTTGTGGCGCTCCTTGAGGCGGGGGAAGCGGTCGAACACGTCGGCCAGAGAATCGGCGATCTCGCCTGCGGGACGGGTGTAGCCGCCCATCTCAAGGTTCTCGCGCACGGTCATCTGCTGGAAGACGCGGCGGCCTTCGGGACAGAGCGCCATGCCGAGGGAGACGATCTTGCTGGCGGGCATGTTGGAGATGTTCTTGCCCTCAAAGGACACGGAACCGGTGCGCGGCTTGAGCAGGCCCGCGACGGTATTCAGCGACGTCGATTTGCCCGCGCCGTTCGCGCCGATCAGCGTGACGATCTCGTGTTCGTTGACCTCGAAGGAGATGCCCTTGATGGCGTGGATGCTGCCGTAGTAGACGTGCATATCCTCAACTTTCAGCATGCTCATCGCTTATTTCTCCTTCCTTGTGCCCAGATACGCCTCGATGACGGCGGGGTTATTCTGAATCTCCTCGGCGGTGCCCTTGGCGATGATCCTGCCGTAGTTGAGCACGCAGATGCCCTCGCAGATGCCCATGACCAGGTTCATGTCGTGCTCGATGAGCAGGATGGCGATCTTGAACTGGTCGCGGATCTTGATGATGTTCTCCATCAGATCCTCGGTTTCGTGCGGGTTCATGCCGGCGGCGGGCTCGTCCAGCAGCAGCAGCGACGGGTTGGTCGCCAGCGCGCGGACGATCTCAAGGCGGCGCTGCGCACCGTAGGGTAGGGAACCGGCCTGATGATTGGCGAGGTCCTGCATGTCGAAAATCG
>CALVTQ010000151.1 GCA_944362695.1 uncultured Clostridia bacterium | reverse complement strand
AGAACGCCGGGCCGTTGCAGTAGTTGACGATCTGCTCGTTGTAGTACAGGCCGTAGTTCGGGATGATGAACAGCTCGCCGTTCTCGTTGAGGATCATCGGCAGAACGTCCTTGATGTGGTTCCACAGGTTCGGGGTCTTCTCCTCGCTGATGTAGGGCATCAGGTCGATAAGCGCGCCGGCGTTGATCAGCTTCTCAGCGCTGTTGCCGCCGTCGAACAGATCCGGATAGTCCTCGCCCGCGATCTTCGTGCCGAGCGTCTCGTCCAGATCACCCGCCAGGAACTCAATCTCGAACTTGATGCCGAGCTCCTCTTCAATTTTCTTGTAGATTTTGTTGTCATCCGTCGGCTGGTCGCCCGGATCGCCGCGGAACACGGTCACCGTGATCGGCTCCTCGGCCCACGCGATGGAGCACAGGGACAGCAGCATAGCCACCGCCAGGATGACAGACAGCAATTTGCGCATAAGTTATCCTCCTTTTGCAATTATGATTTACAGGCTTAACCCGCTTGCTGATTCGAGTATACCGTGTTACACAAATCCGCGCAACGCACATCCGTACATATTTTCGGACAAAAATGTCATTATTCCTCTGTACAAACCGCCTTTCCGGTTGTATAATATCTGTGAAATTAGCTTAATAATATGCGTGATAAGCGTATATTTAGCGCATCAGCCCGATTTCGTTTTCCAAAGGAGGAATGACGATGGATTCTTTCTTCTTCGAGCAACGGCGCGAGAATGTCTTTATCGGCCCCATCTGTGAGCATCCTTATCCGGCGCATATTCACGATGTCGTGGAGATCATATGCCCCACGACCGGCAGACTCACGCTGACCATCGCCGGTCAAAAATACCAAATTGCGGCAGGCGACATCGCCGTCGTCTTCCCCTATCTGCCGCACAGCTATGACGAGACCGTCGATCTGGAAGGCACTGCTCTAATCTTTCTGCCCGATACCATTCAGGAATTCTGCCGCACGTTCCGCACGTGCGTGCCGGTTGACCCCATCGTGCCGCTCAGCGCGCAGTGCGGGCAGATCGTCTATCTGAACAAGGCGCTCAACCGCATGAGCGGCGACCCGGAAAAGACGCATCTGATTCTGGGGCATCTGCATCTGTTTTTGTCCTATCTTCTGCCGTATATGAATCTTGACACGCTGCAATTGGAATCCCACAAGAACCTCTGCCAGCAGATTCTGGTCTACGTCGCCGAGCATTACACCGAGCCGCTGTCGCTGGAGAGCACCGCGCGGGCGCTGGGCATCAGCCGAAGCTACCTGTCGCACTTCTTCTCCCAGCAGCTCAAGATCAACTTCCGCCAGTACATCAACATGCTGCGCGTCAATCAGGCGCGATTGCTCCTGCACGACTCGTCGATCTCCATTTCGCAGGTCGCCTACATGTGCGGCTACGGCAACGAGCGCACGTTCCACCGGGCGTTCTGCGCGATGTACGATCAGTCGCCCAGCCAATACCGCCAGACGCCGAACGTTCGCAAGGACGGCCCGTTCTCCCTGTGACCGCGCTTCCCGCGCGGTTTTTTCATGTCCGGCGCGCCGCGCGAAAATGTTATTTTTGTCCGAAACCGCGAGCCCTTTTGTCTGGACGTGAAAATGGTATCATGCTATACTTCTGCCAGCGAAACGCAAGTCGCGTTCCCCCGACATCTTACTCTTATAAGGAGGCAAAACGATGAAGACCCTTCCCCACAGGCAGGGCCAGGCCCGCCTTCGCATCCTGAACGCCGACGGCACACCCGCGGCCAACACCCCCGTCAAAATCGACCAGACCGGCCATCAGTTCATGTTCGGCTGCGGCGCGTTCAGCTTTGTGGACGCCATGCGCCCGCAGACCGAGGAGCGCGCGGCCTTCCTCAAGGAGCGCAACGACAAGTGGCTCCATCTGTTCAACTACGGCACGATCCCCTTCTACTGGGGCCGCTACGAGCCGGTTCAGGGCAAGACCGCCCGCACGGAGACCATGGCCGCCGCGAAGCATCTGCGCGAACAGGGCGTCGCCGTCAAGGGCCATCCGCTCTGCTGGCATACCGTCTGCGCCGACTGGCTGATGGACTACTCCAACGCCGAGATCCTCAAGCGCCAGCTCGGCCGCATCACCCGCGACGTGACCGACTATCGCGGCGTCGTCGGCCTCTGGGATGTCATCAATGAGGTCGTCATCATGCCGATCTTCGATAAGTACGACAACGCGATCACGCGCGTGTGCAAGGAGATCGGCCGCATCCCGCTCGTGCGCGAGGTCTTCGCCGCCGCCAAGGCCGCCGACCCCGGCGCGACGCTGCTCATCAACGACTTCAACACGAGCATTTCCTATGAGATTCTCATCGAGGGCCTGCTTGAAAGCGGCGTGCCCATCGACGCCATCGGCATCCAGAGCCACCAGCATCAGGGCTACTGGGGCGCGGAAAAGGTGCACGAGGTGCTCGAGCGTTATAGCCGCTTCGGTCTGCCGATTCACTTCACCGAGAACACGCTGATCTCCGGCGAGCTGATGCCCCCGCACATCGTCGATCTCAACGACTGGCAGGTCGATGCCTGGCCCAGCACCCCCGAGGGCGAGGCGCGTCAGGCCCGCGAGATCGAAGAGATGTACCGCATCCTGTTTGAGCATCCGCTGGTGGAGGCCATCACCTCGTGGGACTTCTGCGACGATGCGTGGCTGCACGCCCCCGCCGGCCTCATCCGCACGGACAACTCGATCAAGCCCGCCTACGAGGCGCTTGACAGGCTGATCCACGGCGAATGGGAGACGCACGAGCAGCTCACAACCGACGAGAACGGCTTCGTCTCCTTCACCGGCTTCCGTGGGCGCTACACGGTCAGCGCGGCGGGCGGCTCTGCCGATTTTGCCCTCCAGCAGCAGCTCGACCGCGCCGTCCGCCTGACGCCCGGCAAGTGATTTTTCCTTATATCACACGCATAAAAATGCCCTCCCGGCGAGCAGGCCGCTTGCAAACCCGCGCGTCGGGAGGGATATTTTTGTCTTATCGGCGCTTTATCCGATGGTCACCGTGCAGCGCTCGCTGTGCATGCCGGTGAGCTCCGCAGAGCGCGCGTCCGGCTGATACAGGCCCACGTACACGTCGCACGTGCCCTTCGGCGTCAGGCGCTCGCCCGATTCATCGACCACAGTGAAGGCGTCCTTGCCGAGCTTGACCCGCACGCGCTTCGTCTCGCCCGCCATGAGCGACACGCGCGCGAAGCCCGCGAGCCTCGCGTTCGGCTCGGCCATCGGCGAATCGGGATGCGTGTAGACCTGCACGACGGTCTCGCTGTCCATGCCGCCCGCGTTGGTCACGGTCAGCTCGGCGATCATGTTCGCCGCGTCAACAGCCGCGTCCCAGAATTTGAACGCCGTGTAGCTCAGGCCGTAGCCGAAGGGATACAGCGGCTTGCCCGCGTAGTAGCGGTACGTGCGGCCCGCCATGGCGTAATCGGCGAACGGCGGTAGGTCGTCCGTGTTCTCGTAGAACGTGACCGGCAGCCTGCCCGACGGGCTGACCTCGCCGAACAGGATGCGCGCGAGCGCCGTGCCGCCCGCCTGACCGGGATACCACGCGAGAATCTGCGCGTTGCCCTCGGGGACGTTGAGCGAGGAACCGGCGGCGATGACGGTGACCAGCGGCTTGCCGGTCTTCTCGAGCGCACGCATGAGCGCCCTCTGGCTCGGCGGGAGCATCAGGTCGACCTTGTCGCCCGCGGCGGTGGCGTTGTAGGTGTCGCCCTCCTCGCCCTCCAGCGAGGAATCCAGACCGACGCACGCGATGACCACGTCGGCGCTCGCGGCGCACGCCTCGGCCTCCGCGATGCGGTCGTCCGGCTCGCCGAGCACCTGCACGCGGTCCTTGAACATGTGGCTGCCCTCGCTGTACAGCACGCGGATGCCCCGCGCCTCGCAATACGCGCGGATGCCCGCCAGCAGCGTGACATAGCGGCTGGACACGCCGTTGTAATTGCCCTCCAGCGCGATGACGCTGTCCG
>CALVTQ010000150.1 GCA_944362695.1 uncultured Clostridia bacterium | reverse complement strand
CGGTGTCCGCCGCCGTCGCCTCATCGGCCACGCCGTAGACAAACGTGATGTCCCACTCGGGATGGAGCGCCGCGAAATTCTCGCAGCAGGTTTGCAGCCACTCGCCGCTGGCCTTGCTCTGATCCTCCGACGGGGACCAGACCATCAGGCGCACGGGCGTGGCGTCGCCGCTTTGGGTCTGCTGCGAACCGCAGCCGCAAAGCAGCATCAGCAGCGCCGCGCACATCGCGAGCACGAGCGCGTTTCTGAGTTTGTTGCTTGCCATGATTTGTTCCTTCCTTCCCAAAGAATTTCGGAATGTTTCGCTATGGGGCATTATAGAACTTTCGACAGAATCCGTCAAGGATATTTTTCCATTTTGTTGCACTTTGTCATTTTAATCCATATGTCCACCGTAATTTCGCATCTGTAATTGTATAATCCTTACAATCCCTTTGCTTGCGTCGAAACATCTCGAAATTTTCTCCCATCTTTTTTCCCATTTGGTTTGCAATTTGCGCCCATTTCCTGTATAATATTCTCAAAAGGATTCGAAAAATACCTGTTCGATACACTCCACTCAAAATCAATGATGACTGTGACAAAATGGAGGTTTGTCTATGGCCACCATGGACGATATTGCCCGCGAACTGGGCATCACCAAGGGAACCGTTTCCAAGGCGCTCTCCGGCGCGGAGGACGTGAGCGAAACTACACGAAAGGCTGTTGTGGAGAAGGCTGTCGAGCTGGGCTATTCCCGCATCAGCCGCACGCAGGAGCGCCCGCGCCTCGCGCTTTTCATCCTAAATATGAGCTACGACAAGCCGGACGACTTCGGCTATGACATGGTGGTGGGCTTCCGCAAGATGGCCGAGCCAGCGGGCTATGAGGTCGTCATCGTGCCGCTGACCACGCAGATGCAGCTGGAAACGCAGTACGACGAGTTCATGCTGCGCGAAAATTTCCGCGGCGCGTTCTTCCTGGGCATGACGCTCACCGACCCGTGGATGAAACTTTTCGAAACTTGCCGCACGCCGACCGTGCTCTACGACAACCACGTCCCCGGCAACCCGAACGTGGCCTATGTCGCGGCGGACAACACGGAGGGCATGTGCCTGGCCGTCGCGCACCTCAAAAGCCTCGGCCACAAGCGCATCGGCTATCTCTCCAGCGCGCTGGGCAGCTATGTCTACCGTCAGCGCTACGCCGCGTTCTTCCAGGCCCTGCGCGAGAACGGCATGGACGACCGGCAGACGCTCGCCGGCTCCGCGCTTCAAACGCCGGTCTGCCTGCAAAGCCACCTCCCCCGCCTCATCAAGGAGGGCTGCACGGCCATCATGTGCTCCCACGACCTGCTCGCTTCCAGCCTCATGCTCCATTGCTGGGAGCTGGGCCTGCACGTTCCGCAGGACATCAGCGTCGTGGGCTACGACGACATCCCGATGGCCTCCTACACCTCGCCCAAGCTGACGACCGTCCGCCAGAACCGCACCGAGCTGGGCAAGAGCGGCTTCTACGCCCTCAAGAGCCTCATGGACGGCGTGCCCATCAGCACGTTCCTGCTGCACCCGCAGCTCATCGAGCGCGACTCCACCGCCCCCGCGCCGGACAAGCCCGCCAAGCTGCCGGAGCTCGAGGATGCCGCAGGGAGCGCCGCAGCCGCCAAACCGTAAATCCACGCCGGGTCACGCGCCCGGCTTTTTTCATTTATAAGGAAAGAATCGCCGAAAAACTGCATTTTTCCCCTTCCCCAAACCGCGCATTTTGTGTATGATAGGGGTATACGCTATTTCCACATTCGACGCGCACGGCGCGGAAAGGAACACATGCAGACCACGACGAAACCACCCTTCAAACTCTTCGGCATGAGCATCGTGCGCGACCCGGATTTCTACCGGCAGGTCCTGCGCATCATGCTGCCCGTCGCCGCGCAGCAGGCCATCAACATCGGCGTGAACATGATGGACACGGTGATGCTCGGCTCGCTGGGCGAGGCGCAGCTCTCGGCCTCCTCGCTCGCCAACAGTTTTTACAACCTGTTCACCATCCTGTGCATGGGCATCATCGGCGGATGCAGCGTGCTCGCCGCGCAGTACTGGGGCGCGCAGGACAAGGTCAGCGCCCGCCGCACGTTCAGCCTCGCGCTGCGCCTGTCGCTCTCGCTGTCGCTGATCTTCGCCATCGTCACAGCGCTCTTCCCCGCGCAGATCATGCGGCTTTACACACCGGAGCCGGACGTCATCGCCTACGGCGTGCGCTATCTGCGCATCACGACATTCGTCTATCTGTTCCACGGCTGCGCGCAGGTCATCTCCTTCCTCATGCGCTCGGTGCAGCAGCCGCGCCTCGGCCTGCTCGTCTCGTGCGTGTCCTTTGCGGTCAACATCTTCGCGAACTGGGTGTTTATCTTCGGCAAGCTCGGCGCGCCGCGCATGGAAATCGCCGGTGCCGCGCTCGGCACGCTCATCGCGCGCATGGTCGAGTTCGCCGTGACGTTTACCTATGTCCTCGTCATCGACAGGAAGCTCGGTCTGCGCATTCCCGACCTCATCCGCGGGCCTGGCCGCGAGATCTTCCACAACTACCGCCGTCTCGGCCTCGCGGTTCTGTTCAGCGACGGCATACTCGGTCTGGGCATCAACGCCATGAACATGGTGCTCGGGCGCATGGGCGCGGCGGTCGTCGCGGCGAACGCCACCTGTCAGGTCGTCGACCGCCTGTTCACCGTCGTCGGCACGGGCATCGGCAACGCGGCCAGCATCGTCACCGGCAACACCGTCGGCCGCGGCGACACGAAGAAGGCGCTCGAGCAGGGGCAGACGTTCTACTGGCTCTCCTGCGCGTTCGGAGCGATTGCGGCGGTGCTCGTGCTGCTCTTTGGCCGCATGACCGTCGGCGCGTACAGCATCGACGAATCGACGCGCGTCATCGCAAACCAGATGATGCTCTCCTATTCGGTCATTTCGTTCTTCCAGATCATGCAGAACGTCATGACCAAGGGCGTCCTTCGCGGCGGCGGCGATGCGCGCTTCCTGCTCGTGGCGGACGTGCTGTTTTTGTGGATCGTGAGCCTGCCGCTGGGCTTCGTCGTGGGCCTCGTCCTGCACGCCCCCGCGTGGCTGACGATCCTGTGCCTGCGCATCGACTGGGCGATCAAGTCCTTCTGGTGCCTGCACAGGCTCAACTCCGGCAAGTGGATCCGGCGCACGGAGCGCGTGTAAAATCCCCCATATGCAAAGAAAAACCGGGCATGTTTCGTGTCCGGTTTCTTTGTTTCGGTGAAAAATGTTCCGCGCGGCACACTCGCATCGCCCGCGCGGGAGACGCACCGCCGCAGGCTCGCGTCATGTATCGAAACTTGCGCGCTATGCGTTTCGCTTTTCTGATGACAATCCGTTCCGCGATCCTTTCATCCATCAAAAACCGGGCACGCATCCGTGTCCGGCCGATTTTTTGCGTTACATCTTCACGCCCGCCCGTGCAGCCAGAGCGCCAGCGCGATCAGGAAAAAGCCGAGGCCGAGGAAGGAAATGATGCCCTGTTTCATGGCGGCGCTCCTTTCTTTTTTGAGATGGGAGTTACGGGGTTTGCTGTGAATGAAGCGTTTGCGCTCTGAACCCGTCCCGATCATAGGCGTGCGCGCACGCCTGTTCCGGGACTACATTGGGATGATATTGGGGGTACGCTGGGCTCTGCCCAGACCCGCGAGGGCTTTGCCCCTCGACCCCAGCAGGGACCAGTCCCTGCACCCCTCTTCGCTTCGCGCCTATCCCCGCAGCTTTTTACAGATACGGAATCATATCCGCCAATTTCCCAAAGATCAGATCCGGCTTCACATCGCTTTTTTCCACATCCGCCATCGTCGCCTCGCCGCTGAGCACGAGGATGCCGGTCATGCCGTGGTTGACGCCCGTCGCCACGTCGGTATACAGCCTGTCGCCGACCATCGCCATCTCGCAAAGCGCAAAGCCCGTGCGCGAGAGCGCCTCATCGACGATGCCGCGGTACGGCTTGCCCAATATCACATCGGCCTTCCTGCCCGTGCTCGCCTCGATGAACGCCATGATCGCGCCCATATCGGGGATGAAGCCGGTCTCCGTTGGGCAGTTATAGTCCGGGTGCGTGGCGATATACGGCTTGCCCGCGCGGATGTAGTCGCACACGCGGCACATCTTCGCGTAATCGAGCGTCGTGTCGAACGCGACCAGCACGTAATCGGCGTCCTCGTCGGTCAGCGTCATGCCCATCCGCTTCATCTCTTCGGTGAGCATGGGGTTGCCCAGCAGATAGCATTTCTTGCCGGGAAACGTGCGCATGCAGTAATGCGCGGCGGCGTGACCCGACGAGATCACATCGCGGTATTTTTCATCGACGCCCATGCGCGCCAGTTTCTTTGCGTACACATCGGCGGACTTGCTCGAGTTATTGGTGAGAAACCGCGCCGTCCTGCCGGTGCGCTCCAATGCTTGCAGGAAGTCAAGCGACCCGTCGATCAGCTTATCGCCGAGGTAGAACGTGCCGTCCATATCCAGCAGGAAGCAGCGCACGCCCGCCAGTCTCTCGCGAATCTGCGCATCCGTCATGCCCGTATTCAGCTTATCCATCGTCATCCCTCTGTATCACACGGATTTGGTCGCGATCACATCGACGCCCGTGCCGCACACGTCGGCGAGCACGACGCTCCCGGCCTTCACCGGCGCGCTGATCTTCACATCGGCGAGCGCGGCCATGCAGGCCTCGATCTTCGCCTTGGGGATCGGCGTGCGCGTCTTGACGCTCAGCGGCATGCTCGCCCCCTCCACGGGAATCACGGCGGTCACCATGCGCTGCGGGTCGGTACATTCCTGTTTGGCATACGTCTCGCCGCGCCTGCACGTGTTGCCCGTCACGCTCTTGACCTCGCCGTTTTCAAGCTCCACGGTCAGCCGGCAGCCGACCGGGCAATTGATGCATGTGATTTCCATCGCGCGTCAGCTCCTTTCGATGCGCACGGTCACCGGCCCGTCGAGGCCCGCGACAGCGTCCGGCTTCAGGCTCACGACGGCCATCTCGCCCGGCGTGAAGATCAGCGCACGCTTCCTGGCGACCTCGCGCTCGCCGCAGGTCACCACGCATGCCGCGTTCTTATACACGCTCGTCGGGCGGAACATCAGGTCGACGCCCTGCGCCGCGCCCTTGCGGATTCTCTGCGGCACGACGCCGCGCACGCCCTCGCCGTCGCGCACGGCGATTTCTTCCATATCATCCAGCTCGCCGCGCGCAAACGCCGCCGCCGCCCTGCCCGCGCGGAACGATTCATTCGACACATGGTCGACGAGGTCATGCACGTGCAGCACGTTGCCGCATGCGAATATGCCCGGCACGCTCGTCGCCAACGCGTCATTGACCTCCGCGCCCATCGTGACGGGGCTGAGCTTGACGCCCGCGCCCTCGCTCAGCTCGTTTTCCGGCAGAAGGCCCACGCTCAGCAGCAGCGTGTCGCAGTCGAACTCGATCTCGCTGCCGGGGATGGGCTGCCTGTGCTCGTCCACGCGCGCGACGGTCACGCCGGTCAAGCGCTCGCGGCCCTTGATGTCTACGACCGTGTGCGACAGGTAGAGCGGGATGTTGTAGTCATTCAGGCACTGCACAATGTTGCGGTTGAGGCCGGAGGAATACGGCATCAGCTCCACGCATGCGAGCACCTTCGCGCCCTGAAGCGTCATGCGCCGCGCCATGATCAGGCCGATGTCGCCCGAGCCGAGGATCACCACGCGCTTGCCGGGCATGTAGCCCTCGAGGTTCACAAACTTCTGCGCCGTGCCCGCCGAGTAGATGCCCGCGCACCGCGTGCCGGGCGTGCCCAGCGCCCCACGCGGCCTCTCGCGGCAGCCCATCGCCAGCACGATGGCCTTCGCCTGTATGATCTGCAAGCCATGCTTGGCCGACACGCACGTCACCTCGCGCGCATGCGACACGGACAGCACAGTCGTGTCCGTCTGGATCTCGATGCCCAGCTCTGCGGCGCGGTCGATGTCGCGCTGCGCGTATTCCGGGCCGGTCAGCTCCTCGCCAAACCTGTGCAGGCCGAAGCCGTTGTGTATGCACTGGCGCAGGATGCCGCCGCTCTCATGCTCGCGCTCGAGCACGAGCAGATTGTCGATGCCGTCCTCCTTTGCCGCGATCACCGCCGCCAGACCCGCTGGGCCCGCGCCGATCACCAGCACGTCCACCTGCCTGTTCATGGCGTCTCCCCCTTCATCGCGTCGTGAATCGTCCCGGTCAAAAGGCGGCTCTCCCCGCCGCTCTTGGTGACCTCCAGCATCGAAATGCCCAGCTCCTGCGACAAAATCTGCGCCACCCTCGGCGAGCAGAAGCCGCCCTGACAGCGGCCCATGCCCGCCCGCGTCCTGCGCTTGACGCCGTCGATGGTCGTCGCGCCGACGGGCCGATGAATCGCCTCGCGGATCTCCGCCTCGGTGACGACCTCGCAGCGGCAGACCACGTTGCCGTAGAGCGGGTTTTCCGCCACGGCCTGCGCGCGTTCGTCGTTTGTCATCTCGTGGAACGGCTTCTTCCGCTGATAAGGCGGCTCGATTTCCGCCTTCTTCCTGAGATTCTGCTCGCTTGCGATCATCCCGCCGAGCATCTCGCCGATGGCTGGCGCGGCGGTCAGACCGGGGCTCTCGATGCCCACGGCCTCATATGCGCCCTCGCATCCCTCGACGCTGCCGATGATGAAGTCGCCCTTCTCCTCGTGCGCGCGGATGCCCGAAAAATTGGTGATCGTGCCGCGCACGGCGACGTTCGGCCACGTGAGGCGGCTCTTTTCCAGCACGAAAGCCAGCCCTTCGGCGGTCGTCGACGTGTCCAGCTCGTCCGGGATGTCCTCGGCGGACGGACCGAGCAGCAGATTGCCGTGCACCGTCGGGGAGACGAGCACGCCCTTGCCCATCTTCGTGGGACACTGGAAAATCGTCATTTCAAACGGCAGCTTGCTGATGCGGTCGAGCAGGTAATACTGCCCGCGCCTGTCGATGATGCGCAGCGGCTGGCCGCCCATCATGTTGTGCAGGCTCGCCGAGCCCACGCCCGCGCAGTTGACGAACACGCGGCATGTGTGCTCATCCTTGTCTGTGGTGATGTGCCAGAGGCCGTCCGCGCCGCGCACGACGCCCTCGACCTCCTCGCTCAGCCGGAACTTCACGCCGTTTAGTGCCGCGTGATCCGCGAGGGCGAATGTCATCTCATACGGGCTGGTCAGGCCGCTCGTCGGCGCATACAGCGCGCAGAGCACCTGCGGGTTCATCTGCGGCTCGAGGGCCAGCGCTTCCTCCCGTTCGAGTATGCGCACGCCGGGGACGCCGTTTTCCTCCGCCTGATCGACCAGACGTTCGAGCGTCGCCCTGTCCTCCTCGTTAAAGCCGATGACCAGCGCGCCGGGCTGGCTGTACGGCACGCCCAGCTCCTCGCAGAGGTCGGGGTACATCTGCGCGCCCTGCACGTTCAGCTTTGCCTTGAGCGTGCCGGGATGCGCGTCAAAGCCCGCATGCACGATGCCGCTGTTGGCCTTGCTCGCGCCGTCTGCGACGTCCGCGCCCCGGTCGATGACCGTCACGTCCGCCTCATACCGGCTGAGCACCCGCGCCACGGCGCAGCCCGTCACGCCCGCGCCCACGATGATGATGTCGGAATGCATCGTCGTCCTCCTCTATGTATCAAAGGGATCAGGTCAGGATCTTGCGGAAGTCCTCCGCTCCCTCGTCCATCGCATAGACATGGCAGCCGCGCACGCGCAGGCTCACCTGCATGCCGGCCTTCACGTCCGCGCTCTCGAACGGGTCGGCGATGATGCGAACCTCCTTGCCGCCGCCAAGGTCGATGCGGCAGTCGTTCACGTCGCCCAGATAGAAGTGGCTCTTGACCGTACCGTGCAGCTCGCCGCCTTCCGCGAATTGCAGCTGCTCGGGCCGGATGCCCACCAGCACGCGCCCGCGCAGCGCGCCGTCATAGTGCAGGCTCTGCCCGCAGCCGTCCAGCTCGATGACGCCGTCCTTCGCCGTGCCTTCGAGGAACTCGATCTTGCCCACAAAATCCGCCACAAAGGGATTCGACGGGTTGGTGTAAATCTCCTTCGGCGAACCGATCTGCTGGATCACGCCGCGGTTGATGACGACAATGCGGTCGCTCATGGCCATCGCCTCGGTCTGGTCGTGCGTGACGTAGACGACGGTGATGCCGTAGTCCTTCTGAATCTCCTTGATCTCAAAGCGCATCGACTCGCGCAGCTTCGCGTCGAGGTTGGAAAGCGGCTCATCGAGCAGCAAAAGCGCCGGGCTCGCCACGAGCGCGCGGGCCAGTGCGACGCGCTGCTGCTGTCCGCCGGAGAGCTGGCTCGGGATGCGCTCGGCGTACTGGGAAAGATGCACGGCGGCGAGCACGCGATCGACCTTCTGCTTGATCGTCTGCTTGCCCACCTTCTTGATTTGCAGCGGGTACGCCACGTTATCATAGACCGTCATGTGCGGCCAGACGGCGTAGCTCTGGAACACCATGCCGATGTCGCGCTTCTCGGGCGGCAGGAAGACCTTTCCGCCGGAGACCACCTTGTCATCAAAGCTCACGCTTCCGGCGGTCGGCTTTTCAAAGCCCGCGATGATGCGCAGCATGGTCGTCTTGCCGCAGCCCGACGGGCCGAGCAGCGTGACGAACTCGCCGTTTTCAAACGTGGCATCGAATGTTTCGAGCACGACCGCGCTTCCGAACGCCTTGGTCACGCCCTGTATCTTGACACTTGCCATTTCGTTTATCCTCCTTGCGGGCTCAGATGGAGAACTCGCCCTTGGTCAGCTTGTTGAGCAGGAAGTTGAGCGCCACGACGATCATCAGGATGCCGAAGGCCATCGCGCAGGCCTGCGGCTGGCTGGTGTACGTCCAGTATTCGTAGAGCTGGAAGCCGATCGTCTTGGTCGTGTTGGAATACAGCAGCGTCGTCATCGACAGCTCGTAGAAGCTCGGGATGAAGATCAAAAACCAGCCCGCCGCAATCGACGGGAAGATCAGCGGCCCCGTGATGCGCACCATCGTGCGCGTCCAGCTCGCGCCGGAGATCTGTGAGCATTCCTCAAGCGAGACGTGAATCTGGCTCATCGCCGAGACGACCGTGCGCATGCCCATCATCAGATATTTGATCAGATACGCCACGATCATGATGTACGCCGTGTTGTAGATGTTCACGCCGAAATCGCCCTTCATCGTCATGATGAGGCCCAGCGCGATGACCACCGACGGCATGCCGCTGCCCAGCGTGATCATGAAGTCCGGCAGCTTGCGGCCGCGAATCCGCGTGCGCTGGAGCAGATAGCTCATCACGCAGGCGATGAAGATGCCGATGGTCGCCGTCACCGCGCCGAAGATCAGGCTGTTCTTCAGGCACATGAGCGTCTCCTCGCGCGAGAAGATCAGCGTCCACTGGCCGATGGTGAAGTTGCCGGGGTCAAACAGGCTCTTGCCGACGTCGACCTTGAAGCTCGTCGTCAGGATCGTCGCGAACGGAATGAGGATCACGACCACCGCAAACGCCACGACGCCCAGCGTGATCGGCAGGCGCCAGCGCCCCAGATCCACGATGTTCGGCCGCGTCGATTTGCCCGAAACGGTGATGTATTGCCGCTTGGCCATGACCACGTCGGACACGTAGAGCACGACCACCGCGATCACCATCAGGAAGACCGCAAGCCCCGTCGCGTCGTTGATGCCCTGCGTACCGAGGCCGTAGTATTCGATGATGCGCGTCGTCACGGTATGCACCTTGCCCGGCGCGCCGATGATCGACGGGATGCCGTAGCAGCTCGCCGCGCAGACGAACACGAGCAGCGCGCCCGCGATCAGCGACGGCGTCATCATCGGCAGCGTGACGGTGAACAGCGTCTTGAGCGGCGACGCGCCGGAGATGCGGCTCGCCTCCTCGAGCGTCGGGTCCATCTTCTCCATCGCGCGCGAGATCGTGATGAACGCATACGGATAATAGAACGTCGTGAGCACCCAGATCAGGCCGCCCAGCGAGTAGATGTTGATCGGGCCGGTCGATCCCTCCGGCATGTTCAGCAGCGTGCGGAAGACCACGTTGAGCGTGCCGACGTTCGGGTTGAGCAGGCGCAGCCACGCCATCGCGCCCAGATACGGCGGCACCATGTACGTCAAAACAAACAGCGAGCGGAAGAATTTCCTTCCATAGAGATTCGTGCGGCCCACCAGCCACGCCAGCGGGAACGCCAGCAGCGTGCCCAGAATCATCGTTGCCGTCGCCGCGATCAGCGTGTTCTTGAGCGCGTCGAGGTTCATCGCGTATGTGTACAGGCGCGTGAACGTCTCCAGCGTGAAGCTGCCCTCCGGGAAGAACGCCTTCACCACGAGGTAGAGCAGCGGCAGCATCATGAACAGCAGCATGAAGTCGATAATCAGCAGAATCGCGACCCACTTGAAGTCAAATTGCCAGTTGTGATCCGCCAGCATCAGCAGGAACAGCAGCACCGTATCGAGCATCAGCAGTATGCCCAGCATGATGACCGTGCGGCTCGCGCTGATGGTAAACTGCGTCACCCACGACACGCTCCCCGCCACCGTCTTTTGGTATGCATCGAGCCTCGCCGGGTCCTTGCGGATCGACTTTTTGAAGCTGTTCGCCAGCTCCGTCGGCACGCTCTCGTTGTCCTGCGTGGCGCTCACGAGGAACAGCTGCAGGAGCATCCGCTCGCGCTCCACGCCCTGCGCATCGCCCACGGCGTCGGCGGCGGCCTGCGGCAGCTGCGCGCTTTCATCGGTCAGCGCCAGCAGCATCGCCTTGCGGAACTCGCCGCGCTCCGCGTCGCTCATCGGCGAGAGCTGCTTTTTGATCTTGGAGGACACCTTCGGCCCGTCCACGGCAAACGCCGCCGTGAAAAAGCGCGCCGCCGCGTCGGCCTGCTCGCCCTCGGGCAGGGAGGCGATGAACGCGTCCGCTTCCGCCTGCGCCGTGTCCGCCAAGCCGGAGAGCTCGCCCCAGTAGGAAACCATCATCTCATGCAGCTTGGCGCTGACATCCGCGCGCTCCTGCTCCCCAAGCGTATCGAGCGCGGGCATGAAATGCGCCTTGCTGTAATCGCGGACCTCGCCGCTCATTTTGTATATGCACGTGTAGCCCGCCTCCTGGTCGTAACCGGAGGCGTCGAACGACCGGCTGCCCGTGATGCCCGAGAGCACCATCGCGACGCTCAGCACAAAGAGCGCCGCCAATACGGCCTTGACGATCATCGGCTCGATGTCGCGCGTCGGTCTGTCCTTAGGCTGTGCCTTGTTTTTCATCTGTCTGCACTCCCTCGTGTTCGCCCCGGCATTTCGGGGCCTGTCGCCGCTTCATGCGCTTAAAAAAGCGCCGGGCGCTTGGCCGCGTCCGGCGCCTTGGTCAGTCTGTCATGCCGTGTCCGCGCGCGTGTCGCGGCTGCGGCTGTGCGGCTTTTGCATTACTGCGGAATCGTCACGCTCTCCTGGAACTTCGTGCGGATCTCCTCGCGCTGGGTGTAGCAGCGGACCCAGTCAAGGCCCATATCCTTGGCGATGAGCTCGTCGGTGCTCACGGAGTCATACGGGACGGCGGTCTCGCCGGCGAGCACGCTGTGCATGTAGCCTTCCATCATGTACTTCTGGCCTTCCGCGCCGAGCATCCAGTCGGTGATCGCCTGGCAGGCCTCGATGTTCATGTTCGCGCTGCGGTCCTCGGCCACGGTCATGATCGTGGACGGGATCAGGATGACGCCGTCGCTCGGGTAGATGCACGCCAGCTTGGAGCCTTCCTCCTTGCGGACCTTGAGCACGGACTCCTCGAGGATCATGACCATCTTGCATTCGCCGGTCTGCAGCTTCGCCAGCGCGGTGGAGCCGGACTCGATCATCACGCCGTTCTTGCCCAGCGCGGTGAAGTAGTCATAGCCGTACTTCTCGCTGAGCGCGGCCACGGCGGCCATCGTCGTGCCGGAGGTCAGCGGGTTGCCCATGGAGATCATGCCCTTGACGGACTCGTCGTTGGCGAACGCCTCGAAGCTGCCCGGCAGGTCCTCCGCCGCGTAGAGCTCCGGGTTGTAGGCCAGCACCATGTTGCACACGCGCACCGGATACCAATAGCCCTCGGAGTCGTACTCAAAGCGCAGCGCGTCGCCGTCGGCCTCCATGGGCTCCAGCCAGCCGCCTTCCTTGAGCTCGAGGGAATACGCCGGCTCCGCCACGAGCATCATGTCGCAGCCCAGCGTGCCGTTCTCCATCTCGCCCGCGAGCTTGGTCTGCAGCGAGCCGGTGCCGCCGTAGAAGAACTCGACGTTCAGGTTCGGGAATTCCTTGGCCAGCGCCTCGTCCATCATGTCGATGACGAACTGGTACATCGAGGTGTAGATCATCACATCGCCGGTGATGTCCTCGTTGACGGCCAGCGCGCCCGGCACGATGCCCAGGATCAGCGCGATGCACAGGAGCAGGGGGAGCAGTTTCTTCATAAGTGGGGTCCTCCTTTTCATATTCAATCGCCAATTTGCCCATTGACGACGGTTGCAATTTCGTCGCGTTCATGCATCGTGTATGATAACATTATAACCCAGATGTGCAGCATTGTAAATCATGAAATCGCATTTTCTGCATGAAAAACTGCATGCTCTGCGCATATTCTGCGCGGTTTTCCGCGAATCTTTCTCCCCCCGCCGGCCCCGCTTTCCACATCGCACGTTATTGACAAGCCACGCCGCATCATATATAGTAAGAATGAAGCACATAACGTGTTGAATTTCTCTTACGGAGGATATCATGCAGAAAATCAGAAAGATGTTCGGCGCGCAGGACATGACCGTGGGCAAGCCGCTGGCGAATCTCGCCGCGTTCTCGATTCCGCTGCTCATCGGCAACCTCGCCCAGCAGATGTACAACACCGTCGACTCGATCATCGTCGGCCAATACGTGGGCGATGCCGCGCTGGCCGCCGTCGGCGCATCCGGCCCGATCCTCAACCTGCTGCTCCTTTTGTTCATGGGCATCTCCACCGGCGCGGGCATCCTCGTCTCGCAGTACTTCGGCGCGCGCAAGGAGAAGGAGCTCAACACCACGATCGGCACGTGCATCGCGCTGACGTTCATCTCCGGCATCATCATCATGGTCGTGGGCACGCTGCTCGTCGAGCCGCTGATGTCCCTGCTCAAGACCCCGCCGGACGTCTACGACATGGCGGTGGATTACCTGACGATCATCGTGCTGGGTATCCTCGGCGCGGCGTATTACAACATCCTCTCCGGCGTGCTGCGCGGCCTGGGCGACTCCGTGACGCCGCTGCTGTTCCTGATCGTCGCCTGCGTGCTCAACATCTTCCTTGACCTCCTGTTCGTCATCGCCTTTGACATGGCCGCCGCGGGCGTCGCGCTGGCGACCATCATCGCCCAGTCGATCTCCGCCGCGCTGTGCATGGTCAAGCTCTGGCATATGCCCGGCATCACGCTCAATCTGCGCGCGCTCATCCCGGACAAGCGCATGTCCATGCGCATTGTGCACCTGGGCCTGCCCTCGGGCCTGACGCAGGCGATCTTCTCGATGGCCGCCATCGTCGTGCAGTCGCTGACCAACTCCTTCGGCACCACCGTCATGGCCTGCTCCATCGTCGTCATGCGCGTGGACGGCTTCGCGATGATGCCCAACTTCACGTTCGGCATGGCGATGACCACCTTCGTCGGCCAGAACGTCGGCGCGCAGCGCATGGATCGCGTCCGCGAAGGCGTGCGCGTGGGCATCAAGGCCGGCCTCGCGATCTCGGTCGCGCTCGTCGCGTGCATCCTGCTCTTCGGCGAGGGCCTGATGCGCATGTTCACCGACACCCCCGAGGTCGTCGCCCTGGGCGTGCACATGCTGCGCATCCTCGCGCTGGGCTACATCGCCATGGCCGTCACGCAGAGCCTCTCCGGCGTCATGCGCGGCGCGGGCGACACCATGACCCCCATGTGGATCTCGCTGATCACCCCGGTCGTCATCCGCGTCCCCGTCGCCTACGGCATCGCCTTCCTCACCCGCAGCCCCGAGCAGCCGCTTGGCACGCCGGACTGCCTGTTCTATTCCCTGCTCTTTTCCTGGGTCATCGGCGCCATCCTCACCACGATCTTCTATCGCCGCGGCAAGTGGGCGAAGAAGAACGCCATCGGCCACGAGCTCGAGTGATTCCCCGTTTCATCCGCATATCTCCGCGTCCGCCACGGGCGCGGGTTTTTCTTTATATGCATACAAAAAAACCGCCTTATTCAGGCGGTTCCCACTGAGGCGACAAACTCTCAATGTAGCTGGTGGGGTCGATAGGGCTCGAACCTACGACCTCCACGATGTCAACGTGGCGCTCTGACCAGCTGAGCTACGACCCCAAGCACGAGATGTATTATACATCGGCATAGCGCGCTTGTCAATACTTAAATCGAAATTTTTTGACAGAAAATTGCAGCGCGCGGCCACCGTCCGATTTTTCATATGTGCCGCTTTGGTCGATAGCGCAGAATTTGAAAGCGGCAAATGACCGTCCGGCAAGCTGTCATAGCCGCTCATATATGGCATTTCTTTTATACTCTGCTAAATAAAGAGAAACGATGGCCGCGTCTCTCCTTTTTGCTTTCCATAGCAAAAGCGCCGCCTTTAACAGCGACGCCTCCGTCTGTGACCTTCAATTCTGGGCGCTTCTTCTTGATAAAGCTCTTCATCCCCCAGACCGAGCAATTCTCTTCTCTTGTGTTCATATTCTTCCGCAGAAATAATTCCTTCGTCCACCAGCATCTTATACTTGCGGATTTCTTCAAATTTATCCATCGGCGTATCTGTCGGTTCATATCTATGCTGCGATTTTTCATTCATAATGAGCTGTAGTTTCGAAAGAATATCTTGTGCCGTTTTCATTTTCTTTTTGAATGTTCGTGAAGTTGTGTTGACAGTATATGAAAGCATCGGGACATAAAATGCAGGTTCTTTATAATCCTTCACTGTCACTTTAATATTTAATTCCCGGCAATCGGTGCTCGTTCCGATATTATCGAAGGGCAAGCTGGTACTTATGCTTTCTCCGTTTTCAAGCAATTCAAATCCGACAATCTGGTCATAGCGAAACAGGCCATAACAACCCGGCAGCTTTCTTTGAGGGTCTATCGAATCGTATACTTTTTTATGGCCCGCAAGGATCATTTGCCTTGTATTGTCGTTGAATTTTGCCGCCTCTCCGAGATCCAATGTCGCTTCAAATACACGGACGGCATCTTCATGCGCCACAGCTTCTTCGATTCGTTCGTAAATTTCTTGCGCCTCAATCTCCTTTGCCCTCGAAATGTCGTCAAGCATTCTAAGTCCTGCTCTGCGCCAACACTTGGTACAAACGCGTCTCTTGTCTCTAATTTCGATTTGGAGGTTAAACACCCCAAATTTCTTACCGCAAATGGCACAATTTCCTTCCATGTAAAGCACCCTCTGACTCTCTTCTTTTTCTGATCTTTTTCAGATTTGCAATTACCTTCACTGCTCCCGCATTATCCCGCTGAATCGACACCACATTCATAGCATCAAAAAAGCAATCGTTTTTTATTATACAATACCCGTTCAGCCATTTCAAGAAACCTTTATATTCGAAATGGTACTTCTCGCCATTGCCGGTCAGCCGCCCAAGGTCCTCGCCGCCTTTTCCCTTGATGATCATCATCCGCTGGCCCTCCTTGCTCGGGTTCAGGCAATACCCGATGAACTCCTGAAAACAAGCCAATCATCCCTTGCAACGCAAAGAAGCGCGGCTCCCGGATCGCCAAAGCCGGAAACCGCGCTTCCCAATTACAGTGTTGTCTTAGAACGGCCCATACCCCGTCAGGCTCGCAAACGTCAGGAACCCGAACGCCACCACGCACCACAGCAGGAACAGCGGCAGCAGCCACTTGACCCACTTGGGATAGGACACGCCGCACATCGCCAGCGCGACGAGCACCTCGCCGGAGGTCGGTCCGATCAGGTCGGTGAAGGTGGAGCCGAGCTGGAAGGCCAGCACGGCGGTCTGGCGTGTAAGGCCAACCATGTCAGCCAGCGGAGCCATCAGCGGCATCGTGATCGCCGCCTGGCCGGAGCCGGACGGCACCGCCAGATTGAACAGCGTCTGCACCACGAACATGCCGCTCGCCAGCAGCGCAGTCGGCAGGCCCACGAGCAGGTTCGACAGCGCGTAGATGATCGTGTCGATGATCTGCGCGTCGGTCATCATCAGGACAACCGCGTTCGCCATGCCGATCATCATGCACGGCGCGAGCATGTTGGCCGCGCCCTTGAGGAAGTCGTCGCAGATCTTGCTCGGGTTGCTGCCGCCGACCAGACCGGCGACCACGCCCGCGGTCAGGAAGATCGCGGCCAGCTCGTCGATGTAGAAGCCGTACTTGAGCACGCCGTACACCGTCCACAGGATCGCCAGCAGCAGCACGACCAGCACCAGCTTCTGGCGGCCGGTCAGCGCGGGAATGCTGTCCGCGTCGAGCACGTACTTCTTCGCGTTGAGCAGGTCGGCCTGATAGCACGGGCTGCTCTGCGGGTCGCGCTTCACGCGCTTGGCGTGGATCATGACATAAGCCATGCTGACCACGAGAATGACGGCGAAGAGAACCAGACGCAGGCCCATGCCCGAGAAGGTGGGGAGACCGGCGATGCTCTGCGCCACGCCCACGGTGAAGGCGTTCGTAGCCGCGCCGCCGTAACCCGCAGCGACCGCGCCGAACACGATGCCCAGCGCCGTCAGCGAGTCAAAGCCCATCGACAGGCATACCGCCAGCACCAGCGGCACGAAGGCCAGGAACTCCTCGAAGTTCGCGCAGAAGCAGGACATCAGGCCGAATACGGTCATCACGACCGGGATCATCACGATTTCGCGTCCGCGCGTCGCGCGCACCACGTTCGCCAGGCCCGCGTTGATCGCGCCCGTGCCGTCCATGATGGCGAACATGCCGCCGATGATCAGCAGGAACGCGATGATGTACGACGCGTTCTGAATGCCCAGCGTCAGCGACTTCATCAGGTCAAACAGGCCGACCGGGCTCTTTTCTGTGTAATGGAAGCTGCCGGGCACCACGATCTCGCGGTCCATCGCCTCGACGTACTCGCGGTCAAAGCTGCCGGCGGGCACGATGTAGGACGCGATGACGACCAGCACCATGACGACCACAAGGAAGATCATGGGGTTGATTCCCTCAAGGGTTTTCTTTTCCTTTTTCACCTTGGACATACACACTTCCCCTTTTCTTTTGAACTCTGGATCAAGGCGAGCGCGCCCGCCGTGTTTTTAACGGATTTCCTTCAGCACGCTGCAAAGGTAGCCGTACACCCTGCGCACCGAGGGAATGCTGACCATCTCGCTGGGCGAGTGGAAATTGCGGCAGTCCGGGCCGATGGACACGGCGTCCATGCCAGGGCAGCGCGCCGTGAAGTAGCCGACCTCAAGCCCGCCGTGCACGGTGAGCATGACGGGCTGTCCGCCGAAGGTCTGCTCGTATACGCGCGCGCAAATGTCGCGCAGCGGCGACACGGCCTGCAAATTCCAGCTCGGGTAGTCGTTGCTCCACACGCACGTGCCGCCCAGCAGCCACGCCAGACGCTGCATGCGCTGGAACAGATACGTTCTCAGGCTGTCACGCGCCGAGCGGATCTCGATCACGAAATGAAGCTCGTTTTCGTCCAGATAAATCTCGCCGAGGTTGTCCGAGGGGTCCACCAGCCCGTCGAACATCTCGTTCATCTGGAACACACCGTCCGGGCAGAGCGCCAACGCGTCCAAGACCTTCTCCGGCGCCACGCTCCAATCCGGCGCGTCGACCGGCGCAAAGCCGATCGCCACCGAATCGCCCGTTCTGGCCATCTCTCCTCTGGCCTGTTTTTCCAGATCGGCCAAAGCACTCTTGGCTTTTTCCGCGATGTCCGCGGCCATCCATACAACGGCCTCCGAATCCCTCGGGATCGCCAGACGGAACGAACCGCCGCGAATCGCACCCAGCCGGAAAGGCCCGCAAGCCTCGAGCGCCAGCAGCGCCCTGCACAGCAGGATGTTCGCGCTGCCTCGGCCTCTGTGGATGTCCTCGCCGGAGTGGCCGCCCTTCAAACCGTCCACGCTCACGCGATACGCCGACCAGCCCGCCGGAGCCGCAGCCGCCTCGACCGGGAATCGCATGTCCACCTGCATGCCGCCGCAGCTGCCGCACAGGATTTCGCGCTCGTTGGCGTGATCCAGATTGAACAGCATCCGTGCCTTGATCCGCTCCATGTCCACGCCCTCCGCGCCGGACATGTCGTCCTCCTCGGACGTGGTAAACAGCACCTCGATCGGCGGATGCGGAATCGTGTCGTCCACCAGCACGGCCATCGCGAGCGCCATGCCGATGCCGTTGTCCGCGCCCAGCGTGGTCTTGCCGCCGGTCGTGATCCAATCGCCGTCGATGACCCACTCGATCGGGTCTTTCAGGAAGTCGTGCTGCTCGCCGTGCGCCTTCTCGCACACCATGTCCATGTGGGCTTGCAGCAGCACCCACGGTGCGTTTTCATAGCCGGGCGACGCGCTCTTGCGAATGAGGACGTTGCCCCTCGCGTCGCTCTCCACGTCCAGCCCAAGCCCTTTGGCCCACGCCATCACGTATTCCTTCACCCTCTGCTCATGGTGACTCGGCCTTGGGATCTGGCAGATTTCATGAAAAAACCGGAACACCGGCTCCTTGATCAGCTGTGACTGTTCCTCGGTCATGCGACCGCCTCTTTTCTCGTTTTAATCGTTTATCACTTCACCGCACTAAAGACCTTGGTATTTTACCACCTTTTTGTCAAAAATGGAAGCCTTTATTCCAAAAAATATTTCGTCAAAATGGGGAAATTGGAAACTTTTCGTGTCGGCATGTGATTAGGCTGTTTGACCACATGTATTTATTCACTTTCACCGAATGTCCATGCCCCAAGTTTTTCTCTCTATTGCAAGTTCAATGCCGTAATGGGCTTCTCCATTCAGGACTACCTGCTCGACCGGCGCATCCGCCAAGCCTGCAATCAATCATATCACCGCACTTCTCATGCAGGTCGTCAGCCATTCGGTCAGCTATCAGGATCTCCTCTAGCTTGCCGTTCCAAGATACACAACTCAATCAGCTCTCCAGCCTCTCGAGCGTGCAGGTCTTGGCGATGGACTTCCTGATCTTCGCGCGCAGCGGCAGTACGGCCGTCGGCGCGACGGACAGCTCGTCGATGCCAATAGCCAGGAACGTCTCAAGCATCTCGAGGTCCGCACCCAGCTCGCCGCAGATGCCGATCCAGATGCCGGCCTTGTGCGCGGCGTCGGCGGCCATCTTCAGCGCCCGCAGCACGGCGGGATGGTGCGGATCGAAGAACTTGCCCAGGTCGTTGGCCTGCCGGTCACACGCGAGCGTGTACTGCGTCAGGTCGTTGGTGCCCACGGAGAAGAAATCGACCTCGCGGGCCAGCTCCTCGGCGACAAAGATCGAAGCCGGCGTCTCGATCATCACGCCGATCTCCGTGTCGCGCCGGTAGGGCACGCCCTCTTTGTCCAGCTCCGCCATCACCTTCTGGCAGGCGCGCTTGCACTCCTTGACCTCCCAAACGGAGGTGATCATCGGGAACATGATGGCCACCTTGCCGTAGGCGGACGCCCTGTACAGCGCGCGCAGCTGCGTGCGGAAGACCTCCGGGCGGTTGAGGCAGATGCGGATCGCGCGCACGCCCAGCGCCGGGTTTTCCTCCTTTTGCAGCTTGAAATAATCGACCTGCTTGTCCGCGCCGATGTCCAGCGTGCGGATCACGACGCGCTTGCCGCCCATCGCGCTGGCGACGGCCTTGTACGCGCGGAACTGCTCCTCCTCGCTCGGGTAGTCGCTGGCAGCGAGGTACAGGAATTCGGAGCGGAACAGGCCGATGCCCTGGCCGTCGTTGGCCTGCACGGCGGCGACGTCCTCGGGCGAGCCGATGTTGCAGTAGAGCATCATATCGCGCCCGTCGAGCGTCACGTCCTTCTGGCCCTTCATGGCCTCCATCAGTTCCTTCATCTCGCGCTGCGTCTCAAACTTCGCCTGGAACGCGCCGAGCGTGATCTCGTCCGGCTCGATGGCCACCTGACCGGTGTCGCCGTCGATGTAGGCGTCGCGCCCGTTCATCTCGGCGCTCAGCGATTCGCCGAGGCCGCAGATGGCCGGGATGCCCATCGTTCTGGCGAGGATGGCCGTGTGGCTGTTGCCGGAGCCGCCCTGCGTGATGAAGCCGAGAATCTTGCTCTTGTCCAGCTGAAGCGTTTCGGACGGCGCGAGGTCGTCCGCCGCGAGGATCACCGGCACGTCGGACTCGATGCCGCCCTCGGCGACGCCCATCAGGTTGTTGACGATGCGGCGCGTCACGTCCTGAATGTCCGCGGCGCGCGCCTGCATGTAGGCGTCGTCCATCGCGGCGAGCATGGCGGCGAACTCCTTGCCCGCCAGCTCGACGGCTTCCTCGGCGCTGCAATGGCGTTCGTCGAGCGCCGTCATCATGCAATCGACGTAGTCCTCGTCCTCCACGAACATCGCGTGCGTCTCAAACAGCACGGCAGCCTCGTCGCCGGCCTCCTCGCGGGCTTTCTCGGCGAGCTGCTCGAGCTGCGCGATGGCCTGCTCCTGCGCGGCGGCGATGCGCTGCTTTTCCGTCTCGGGGTCGGCATTTTGCGCCCTGGCGCTGACGGCCTCCGCCCGGCGGAAGAAATAGATCGGGCCGTGGGCGACTCCCTTGGAGACGCCTTTACCTTGCATCAAAATCATGGCGAGGTTCCTCCTGACTGCCCGGTCTTACAGGTTCGTCCTGAAGAATTCCTCCACAGCGGCGATGGCCTCCTCCTCGGCGGGACCCTCGGCAGCCACGGTGACGACGTTGCCCTGCTTGACGCCCAGGCCCATCAGCTTCATCAGCTGGCTGGCCTTGACGGTCGTGCCGTCCTTGGTCACGGTGACGACGGTGTCGCCGAAGCCCTTGGCGACCTTGGCCAGCAGGCCGGCGGGACGGGCGTGGATGCCCAGAGGATCGGTGATGGTGTAGGTGAACTGCTTCATGATGATTCCTTCCTTTCTGAAATTGTGGGTTGTCGTGTGTGCTATGTCAAGCGCAGCCCTTGCGCCTGCGTTGTTTGGGGGATGCGGCTCCGGGTGAAAGGGGATGACCCGGAGCCGCTACGATACCCGGTATAAAATCGGCAAGCTGCCGGGATCGTTGGGAAAATTGCTCGTGCGTCAACCGCACAGGCCCATGCGCCGGAGCTGCACGGCCACGCCGTCGTGCGCCACGTCCTCGCAGACCACGTCGGCAATCGCCTTGAGCTCGTCGCTCGCGTTGCCCATCGCCACGCCCAGACCGGCGGTGCGGATCATGGCGGCGTCGTTCATGCTGTCGCCGAAGGCGATGGTGTCCGCGATGTCCTCGTTGTAGTAATCGCAGATCATCTCGATGCCCTTGCCCTTGTCCACGCCCTTGCGCATGATTTCGCCGTTGAAAACGCCGCCGCTGTGGCCGTAGGCGTGCACCACAAAGTCAAACCTGTCGCCCAGAATCTTCTCCGCCTCGCGCACGCTTTCAAGGTCCACGCTCGTAAAGCAGATCTTGTACGCGCCGTTCTTCGGATAGTCGGCGTATTTGCGGATGTCCAGCCCGGCCTCGATCTCCTTCTGCATGCGGATCAGCTCGGAGTTCGCGGGGTCGGCGGACGCGCTCATCAGCAGGTTCTCCATCTGCGGGTCGGTGTAGATGCCCTCCGGCGTCTCGATCCGGCAGAACATGCCGCGCTCGTGGAACACCGTCAGGCACTCCTGCACCAGGCTCTCGGGCAGCAGCGAGTCGTAGAGGACGTCCTTGCCCGCCACGACGTAGCTGCCCGCGCTGGCGATGATGCCGTCAAAGCCTATTTCCAGGATGTCCCGACCGATGATCGGCAGATTGCGGCCCGTGCTCAGAAAGACCAGATGGCCCTGCGCACGCGCCTGCCGCAAGGCATCGCGCACCGCCTGCGTCGGCTTGGACAGATCGGCCACGATTGTGCCGTCCACATCGAGAAAAATCAGCTTTCTTTCCATACACGATCACGCTTTCTTCATTTCTGCAACCTTGGTCTGCGTGCTCATCGCACCGGCGGTTTCCTTGCTGAGGGTCATGTCGTCCGGCGCGTCGGTGAAGAGCATCGGGATCGCCGTCTCATAGCCCGCCTTCTTGATCTGCTCCAGATCGAAGGCGATGAGCGGCTGACCCTTGCGCACGCTGTCGCCGTCCTTGACCAGCGCCGTGAAGAACTTTCCGCCGAGCTTCACCGTGTCCACGCCGATGTGGATCAGGATCTCGTTGCCGCCCGCGGTCATCAGGCCGATAGCGTGCTTCGTCTCGGCGACGTTGGTCACCACGCAGTCGGCCGGCGCGTAAATCTTGCCCTCGCTGGGGATCACGGCCACGCCGTCGCCCAGCACGCCGGAGGCAAAGGTCTCGTCCTTCACCTGCTCAAGCGGCAGGATGGTGCCGTTCGCGTAGCCGTAGAAGCTCTCGGGCTGCGCGGTCTCGGCGGGCACGATCGCCGGGGCGTCGTCCTTCTTCTCCTCCGCCTTGGCCGGAGCGCTGGCAGCCTGCTCGGGCGCCTTGTCCATGAAGCCGCCGAGCACCATCGTCATGATGAAGCCCGCAGCGATGGCCACCGCGTGAGCGATGATGTAGTTGACATAGCCGTTGCCGGACGGATCGGCCAGCGCGATGCCCGGCAGAACCGTCGTGCCGAAGCCCAGCGCCGCGAGGTTCGTCAGATACACGACCACGCCGCCCAGCGCGCCGCCGATGCAGCCGCCGATGATCGGGTAGCGATAGCGCAGGTTGACGCCGAACAGCGCCGGCTCCGTGATGCCGAACAGCACCGAGATGAAGCTCGGGATGGACAGCTCGCGGATCTTCACGTTGTCACGATGGCGCAGCATGTAGCCAAGCACCGCGCCGCCCTGCGCGATGATCGCCACGGACATCAGCGGGTTGAGGAAGTTGCGGCCCGTGTCGGCCAGAAGCTGCGCCTCGACCGCGCCGAGGATGTGGTGCAGGCCCGTGATGACCAGCAGCTGCTGCAGGCCCGAGAACACGGCGTAACCGATCAGGCCGAGGTTCTGCGTCATCCAGACGAGCACGTTGGTCAGGCCGCTGGACAGACCGCGTCCGACAGGGCCGATCACGGTGAACAGCAGCAGCGCGCCAACCAGCGTCGTCAGCAGCGGCGAGACGAGCAGGCGCACGACCTCGGGCACCTTGCGCTCAAAGAACTTGTCGAGCATCGCGGTGACGTAGCCCATCAGCAGCGCCACGATGATGCCGCCCTGGAAGCCGACCAGCTCGACCGGGAAGCCGAAGATATGCAGAGTTGTGACTTCCACGAGGCCCTGCGCCGCCTGATACGCATCCGCGAGGCTGCCGCTGAGCATGATGCAGCCCATGACGATGCCCAGTATCGGACGTCCGCCGAAGCGTTTGCACGCGCTGTACGCCACGGCCAGCGGCAGGAAGCCGAAGATCGCGCCGGAGGCGATGTTGACCAGCGTCGTGATGCCGTAGAGCGTCGCATTGTTCTGCACGAACTCGATGTTGCCCAGCACGCCGGACAGACCCGTCAGCAGCGCCGCCGCGAGGATGCCGGGCATGATGTCCACGAACACGTCGGACAGCGCCTTGATGATCCTCTGCAGCGGATTCATCTTCTGGTTAGCCACGGTTTTCAGGTCGCTCAGGCTCATGTTTTTCATGTTGTTGTAGTCCGCGACGACCTCGTACACGTCGTTGACGAGGCCCGCGCCGAAGATGATCTGCACCTGATCGCCCGCGACGAACACGCCTTTAGCCAGGTCCACATCTTCCATTGCCTTCAGGTCTGCCAGATCGTTATCCTTGAGAACGATCCTCAGTCGGGTCGCGCAGTGGGCAATGCCCTGAATGTTGTCCTTGCCGCCGGCAAGTTTGGTGATCTCTTCCGCGATTTTCTCGTATCGCTGACGCTTGGTTGCGTCCATGATGAACCCTCCTTCATGTTTTTTTAAAAGAAGTCGGCCGTTTCTCTCTTGTGCATTCATTATACTTATCCTATAATAGAATTGGTATGGAATAATGTGACTTTGCCATTTGCCTATGTGACTTCTTATAAAAGTTTGGAGGCCAGTACCGTGAAAGACTACATATTTTCAAACGACTTCTCCAAGAATATCGACGCGATGATCTACACCTGCGGCTACGAGAGCTGCGAGCCGGGCCACAGCTACGGTCCTCTGCTTCGCACGGGCTACATGGTCCACTACGTCCTCTCCGGCAAGGGCCTCTACCGCACGCGCGGCAAGGAGTTTCACCTGCAAGCGGGCGACGCGTTCCTGATCTGCCCGTCCGACGTGATCTACTACGAGGCCGACCGCGAGGACCCGTGGAGCTACACGTGGATCGGCATGCAGGGCATCAAGGTAGGCGGCTACCTCGGGCGCACCAGCCTGCTTGACAAGCTGGTCTTTCAGTACGGCGACGATCCCGCCCTGCGCGCCTGCCACGAGCGCCTGTTCAAGGCCGCGCAGCACACCCGCAGCCGCGACCTGCTGATGAACAGCATCCTCTACGAGTATCTCTTCCTCCTCGCCGACAAATTCCCCAATCCCGATCTTCCCGAGGCGCAGACCCACTCCACCTACGTCGAGGAGGCCCTGAGCATCATCGAGGGCGCATACTGCGACCCGATCACCGTGCAGGACATCGCCGACCACCTGAGCCTCAACCGCTCCTATCTCCACCGCAAGTTCAAGGCCGTGATGGGCATCTCCATTCAGGACTACCTGCTCGACCGCCGTATCCGCCAGGCCTGCATCCTCCTGCGCACCACCGACCTGCCCATTCAGGTCGTCGCCCATTCGGTCAGCTATCAGTATCCCCTCTACTTCTCTAAATTATTCCATCAAAAAAAGGGCGTCAGCCCTTCGGAGTATAGAGCGGAGAAGATGCGGGCGCTTGGGGATGAGAAACGGGAGGAGGGGTGAGGGATTCTTCGTTGGTTTTTATAAAAACTGAAATTTCCCCTTTCTTCTTGTTATGGTTTGTTCTATAATGAAGTCGCATCATTTTATTATGTCGTGCAAAGCTAATTATAGAACAAAAGGAGTGTCACAATGCGAAAAACCGTGATCAATTTATCTCCAGATAGGTTATCACTTAGGTAAGCTATATGAACTATGCAATGCCCCCGATTCATATTATACATACAATTGGCACATAGAAAATACACGATCATTTCTCGAAAAATATGTTTCATTCAGTGAAGCGGAAACAAATCTCGAATACTACGTTCTGTCACAGTTAGCACTATACGCCCACTCGCTAGAGCACAAGAATTTACTTAACCAGAATATTCCCAACGATATTCGTTATCGTCTAAAGATTTTATCCGCAGAGGAGTGGGAAGAACTCCATCGAGAAGAAGAAGAAGCACAGCAAGATTTCGATCTGTTAAAATTTCTGGAAGATATTGAAAAACTCCATTCCAGTGAAAACCAGTAATCCTTATAGGCGTTCCTTCAATCTCTCCCCATTGCCACCCCATTCCCCACTATGCTATAATAACCCATACCCACCCGGAAAGGAGGATTCCCCATGCCCCGCATAAGCACCAAGAACACCAAGGGCAAGATCGTCTCTGCCGCTTGGAAGCTCTTTTACGAGCTGGGCTACGACGCCACGACGGTGGACGACATCATCGCCTCGAGCCGCACGTCGAAGGGTTCCTTCTATCACTACTTCCCGGGCAAGGACGCGCTGCTGTCCTCGCTGTCCACGCTCTTTGACGACAAGTACGAGGAGCTGATGGACCAGCTTTCGCCGGAGATGTCCTCGTTCGACCAGCTCATGTTCCTCAACCGCGAGCTGTTTTCGATGATTGAGAACACCGTGTCGGTCGATCTCATGGCCCGCATGTACGCCACGCAGCTCACTACGCAGGGCGATAAGCACCTGCTCGACAGAAATCGTACCTATTATAAGCTGCTGCGCAAGATCGCCGCGCAGGGTCAGGAGCGCGGAGAGATCACCCGCGAAATCTCCGCTGCCGAGGTCAGCCGCCATTACGCCATGTGCGAGCGCGCGCTGATCTACGAGTGGTGCATCCGCGGCGGCGACTACTCTCTGGCGTCAGAGTCCGCCAGGCTGCTGCCGTTGATGCTGGACTTCATCCGGGTGAAATAAGCCCAAATCATCAAATTTCTTGCAAAATGCAGGCTCTCGCTTCACATGAGGGCCTGTTTTTTGAATGATTTGGAAGAATTTGCAGCTTTTAAAAAACGATTGTGCATATCTTGCGAAAATATCCAATAATTTATGGTATTGAAATTAGTCTGTAATTTAGTCTAGTAAATTTTCTTTTGTTTTCAATGCTTTATGAAAGTATATGCTCAATTTCGTATATGATTTCGTCTATACTTACTTCTTTATTGCGTCTGGTTCTTTATTGTGCTAAACTGGTAACCACTTACTGAGGAAAAGGGGTTTTGACTATGACGCAGGAACAAATCTGCATCCTGATCTCCATCGTGGTGTATCTGGGCCTCATGATCTATCTGGGCGTCCGCTGCGCCGATAAGAACAAGGACGCTCACGACTTCTATCTGGGCGGCCGCCAGCTTGGTCCTCTGGTCACGGCGATGAGCGCCGAGGCTTCGGACATGTCCTCGTGGCTGCTGATGGGTCTGCCGGGCGTGGCTTATCTGGCCGGCATCTGCGAGCCGATCTGGACCGCGCTGGGTCTGGGCATCGGCACCTACTTCAACTGGCTGATCGTCTCCAAGCGCCTCCGCCATTACTCTGTGGTCTGCGGCAACGCCGTCACGGTCCCCGAGTTCTTCGAGAAGCGCTTCAAAGATAAGACCCACCTGCTGACGGCCATCGCCGCCATCGTCATCGTGGTCTTCTTCGTGCCCTACACGGCTTCCGGCTTCAACGCCTGCGGCACGCTGTTCTCCTCTCTCTTCGGCGTGGACTACTTCACTGCCATGGTGATCTCCGCCGTCGTCATCGTGGGCTACACCGCGCTGGGCGGCTTCCTCGCGGCCTCCACGACCGACTTCGTCCAGTCCATCGTCATGAGCATCGCGCTGATCTGCGTGCTGTGCTTCGGCTTCTCCGTCGTGGGCGGCCCGAGCGCTGTGCTCGATCAGGCCAACGCCATGGAGGGCTACCTCTCTCTGGCCAACTCGTTTGACGTGACGACCGGCGCTGCCAAGAGCTACGGCGGCGTGCTGGGCATCGTCTCCACGCTGGCTTGGGGCCTGGGCTACTTCGGCATGCCGCACATCCTGCTGCGCTTCATGGCCATCCGTGACCCGAAGGAACTCAAGACCGCCCGCCGCGTCGGCACCGCTTGGGTGTTCATCGCCATGGGCGTCGCCATCATCATCGGCATGGTCGCTATGACCATGACCAAGCAGGGCGCTCTGCAGGACCTGACCGGCAACGGCTCCACGTCCTCCCAGCGCGCGATCATCGAGGTCGCTAACCTCCTCGCCTCCCACGGCATCGTGCCCGCGCTCATCGCCGGCGTGGTCATGGCCGGCATCCTCGCCTGCACCATGTCCACCTGCGACAGCCAGCTGCTGGCCGCCGCCTCCTCCGTCTCTCAGGACATCCTGCAGGGCGTCTTCGGCATGAAGATCAGCCAGAAGACCAACCTGATCATCGCCCGCGTGACGCTCGTGGTCATCGGCATCCTCGGCATCTGGCAGGCCCGCGAGGAGGGCAGCGTGTTCGCCATCGTCTCCTTCGCCTGGGCGGGCTTCGGCGCGTCCTTCGGCCCGGTGATGCTCTGCGCCCTGTTCTGGAAGCGCGCAAACCGCTGGGGCGCTCTGGCCGGCATGATCGGCGGCGGCGTGATGGTCTTCGTCTGGAAGTACCTGATCGCGCCGATGGGCGGCATCCTCGCCATCTACGAGCTCCTGCCCGCCTTCATCGTTGGCCTCGTCCTCTGCGTCGTGGTCAGCCTCGTCACCGGCGAGCCCGAGCAGGTCATCGTCGACGAGTTTGAGAAGGCCAAGGCGCTGGATAAGGCGGACTGATCCGTCCTGCTGAATCGACCCAAACCGCTTCTTCATAGGAAAAGAGTGAGCTTGATGACCCGTACGGGGGATCTTGCTCACTCTTTTCTTGTCCCTGAAATAATTGGTATAAGACAAACTTATTTTATTTAAGGGAGAGCCTTAATGCTTTGGACCGGTGACATCGTAAGTATTTCGTCGCGCCAAATGCGAATGACATCTTGATCGAATATATACTGAATCGAGCGCATGGCACGATTGGGTTCATACATGGAAGTATCCAAAACGATTTCGGGCACTTTTGCAGCTTTCATGCGCTTTTTCCGAGATAAGATTGGGAGTGTTTCCGGCTTGCAGCAGGAAATAAAACGATTCAGCATGGGCGTACCGTTAGGAAGCTGAGGTGGCACGGGAGAGTTTTCAAGCAGATCTCGCATGTTGGGAAACGCTACTTTTTGAACCGTGTCCCATGCAAAATAGGGCGTTATTTTTGCGTCATAGAGGTTTAAGTAGATGTGATTGTAAAAATCAATATCGACAATACAGCCGTGTATATTTCCGCTGCCGCCGAAGGCTTTTACTTCGTTTGAAATGGTTTGGAGCGCGTTGTGATAAGGTGTAAAAGCTGCTTTGATGCACTGAACATAACAAAAATGCAGTCCGCCCACCAAAAGACGGACAGCAAACGACGACCCGTCCGCCGCAGCGCAGAACGCCGGCGGGAGGGTCGCTTTGTATTTCTGCCGCGCGTGGTCAAAATGATCGCTCGACGATGCGCGCATTGACGCAACGGCGGCATTGACCCTGATCCGAGGCAAAGCCGCCCTCTTTTCCTGCACACCGGCCTTCGCTCTCCCCCACAAAAAAGGAAGACCCCCGCCAAGCGGGAGCCTTCGAAAATCCGCCGCGCACGTCAAATCCATCCCATCTGCCGCAGCGCGAAGATCCAGACAAAGAGCGTGACGACGGACGCCGCCGTGCTCAGGAACACGAATTGACCGGCGAGCTCGCCGTCGCCGCCCATGTTCTGCGCCATCGGATAGGAGCCGGAAGCCACCGGCGTGGCGAAGACCGCCAGCACGAGGAACAGCTCGACATCGCGCAGGCCCAGCGCATACGCCGCGGCGACGAGGACGAGCGGCAGGAACACGAGCTTGACCGACAGCGCCGCCGCGAGCGTGCGTGCGTTTTTGGCAATCGCCTCAAAGCGCAGCGTGCCGCCCAGCGCAAAGAGCGCCAGAGGCGACGTCATCCCCGCGAATTCGCTGATGGGCTTCTCGATGGCGGCGGGCAGGCGCACGCCCAGCGCATAGAAGATCAGGCCGACGCAGCAGCCTTGCAGCATCGGATTTTTCGCCAGCTTGACCAGCAGCGGGCCGGGCCGGATGCGGCCGGCGCTCGCGTCGTTGAACATCTCAAGGATGATGACGGACGTGATGTTGTATATCGTGATGACGACCGTCACCAGCATGGCCGCGATGCCCGTCTTTTCCTCGCCAAAGAGCGACGCCGTCAGAGGCAGGCCGAACAGCACGAAATTGCTGCGGTATATCGCCTGTATGATGACGCCGCGGCGGCTGTTTTCCCGCACCATGCGCGGGACGATAAACAGCAGCACGCCCTGCACGATCAGGATCGACGCGCCACAGAAGATCAGCAGCGCCGGGCTGGGCAGATTGCCGCGCTCGCCCTGATAGATGTTGTAAAACGTCATGAACGGGAACATGACGGCGAAGATGAGCCGTGTCAGCCTGTTCAGAAACGGCTCGTCCACGATGCCCGCGCGTCGCGACGCATAGCCCAGCGCCAGATAGCAAAGGAAGGGCACGACGGCGTTCAGGGCCGCGTAAAAGCTGTCGATCATATCCGTTCCTCCTTTCGCGGCTCCTTTGCCGCGCCATAGAAAACGGGCCTGCAGCGCCGTCTCGTCGGGCGATGCAGGCCACGAAGGGGGATCAGGGAAATGCTCAGCGTCCGAGCATATCCAGCACCCACTTGGGCGCCAGCTGCGGCAGCTCGCCGCCCTCGGCCTTGGCCTTGCGGTATGCCGCGATGGTCTCGTTGCGCTTGTTCTCGTAGGCGAGCTTCTTCTCCGCCTCGGCGAGCACGGTCTCGATGTGCGCGCGCGGAATCACGCAGACGCCGTCGCTGTCGCCCATGACCAGATCGCCCGGCTCGACCCGCACGCCTCCGCACATGATCGGCGTGTTGATGCTGCCCTCGTCCTTTTTGATCGGGCCGCGCGGCATGAAGCCGCGGCTGTACACGGGGAAGCCCAGCTCGATGTTGCCGTCGCGGTCGCGCGTGCAGCCATCCACCACCATGCCCTTAAAGCCCGCCGCCTGGCAAGCGCCCATGATCAGGTCGCCGAAATACGCGCGGCCCTTGTAGCCCTTGCCGTCGATCACCATCACATAGCCGTCCTCCTTGACGGAATAGGACGCCACGTGAATCGGGAAATTGTCGCCGTTGGCCGTCTCCACGGTCATCGCCGTGCCCACGACCGTCATGCCGCGCTCCACGGGCATGATCTCCATGTCCATGCATCCGCCGTTGGGGATGTCGATGCCGGCGGCCTTGACGCCGTCCAGAACGAGCGGCACGTTGAGCTTCTGGGCCCGGCTGATCACCTCGTCGGGCAAAAGCGGCGCACAGGGATTCATCATACAGCAGCCCTCCTCGCGTTTTTCCTGTCCAGAACGGCCTTGCCCAGCACGAGCGCGGCGATGACAAAGCCGACGCCGTTGAGCCACAGCGGTTCATTCATCATCAGGAAGATCGAGCACGGGATCAGGATGATGCGCTCGGCCATCTTCAGGTCGCGGCCGCACCAGCCAAACAGCGCCAGACCGATGATCGAGCAGCCCATGAACGCCGTCACCACGCTCAGCAGCACGATCGGGCTCATGCCAAAGCTCATCGTCGCCGGATTATACAGCAGCAGGTCGTTGTTCCACAGGAAGACGAACGGGATCAGCAGGCCGGATATGGCCAGCTTCATCGCCTGAAGGCCGGTCTTCCACATCTCGCCGCCGGAAATGCCGATTGCCGCGAAGACGGCCAGCGCAACCGGCGGGGTGATCGCGGCGATGACGCCGTAATACAGCACGAACAGATGCGCCGCCGGCAGGGAGACGCCGATTTCCACCATCGCGGGCGCGATGAGGATGGACAGCACGATGTAGCACGCTGAGGTCGGCAGACCCATGCCCAGCAGGATGCAGACCAGCGCCGTGAGGATGCCCATCACCAGCACGCTGCCGCCAGAAATCGCGGCGATCAGGCCGGAGATCTTCAGGCCAAAGCCGGTGACGTTGATCGCGCCGACGATGATGCCCGCGATCATGCAGGCGATGGAGACCGTCATCATCGACTTGGCGGACTGCACGCACAGGTCGATCAAATTCTTTGCGGTGAATTTCTTTCTGTCGGTGATCAGGCCGATGACCAGGCTCACGATGATGGTGATCAGCGCGGCGCGCTTGGTGCTGTAGCCCATGACCATCATCGCAATCAGCATGAGGATCGGCACGAAGTAATACCAGCCCTGACGGAAAATCTGGCCAATGGTCTCGTCCTCCGGGCTCGGCTGACGCACGGGAATCTTGTTCTTGTGGGAATACGCCAGCACGGAGACCGAGAGCGTCAGGTAATACAGCACGGCGGGGATGAGCGCGGCCGTGCAGACATTGGCATAGGAGAAGCCCGTCGCATCCGCCATCAGGAACGCCACGGCGCCCATGACCGGCGGCATGATCTGTCCGCCGTTGGATGCCACGGCCTCCACAGCGCCCGCGGTGTCCGGGTCAAAGCCCGTGCGCTTCATCAGCGGGATGGTGAACGTGCCGGTGGTCACCACGTTGGCCGCGCCGGAGCCGTTGACCATGCCCATGAGCATGCTCGAGTAAATCGCCGCCTGCGCCGGTCCGCCGCAGACGCGGCCAAACGCCGCGAACGAGATCTTCACGAAGAACTCGCCCGCGCCGATGAAGCTCAGCACAGAGCCAAAGAGCACAAACAGGAAGATGTAATTGGCCGCCGTGCTCAGCGAGCTGCCGAACAGTCCCTCGGAGCTGATCGCCAGATACGACCCCAGGCGATTGACCGACATGCGCGCGCATTCCCAGATGCCCGGCAGGTAGCGACCGAACAGGCCGTATATGATGAACAGGATGCACAGCGAGGGCAGAATCCTGCCCAGCGCGCGATAGCCCACCGCCAGCGCCACGGCCGAGAACGTGATCATCACGAAATACTGATACGGGCTGTACAGCGTCGCGCTCGCGCTGTTGGCGTTGCGCAGGCGGATGACCTCGATGGCCGTGAGCACGGTCAGCACGATCAGCGCCAGATCATACAGCACCATGAGCACGCCGTCCGCCTTGCCCAGCGCGCTGCCGAGCGGTTTGCTGCGGCGCGCCGCCAGATGCAGGAGCGTCATCACGGCGGAAACGGCGAAGATCATCACGAAGATGTTCTTTTCCCCCGAATTGAACGGGGACTTGCCAAAGACCGGCGGGAAGACGAACAGCAGGCAGAGGATGCCGCTGACAATCGCCGCGCCCGCGAAGAATTTGCCCGTGCCGGCGCGCGCCATATCCGGCGTTTCCGCCTTACAGGGGCGCACGAGCACGAAGAATGTGACGATGAGCATGCCGTGGATGACGGCCAGCTCCGTGTTGTTCAGCAGCAGATACGGCGATGCCGCGAGCAGATGAAACACGCAAAGCACGACGGCAACCAGTGTGGAAAGCACCAAACGCGCCTTATCCAATCCGCCCCGAGGTGCGATTGATATGGTCTTTTCACTCATGGGTTTCTTCCTTTCGTTCAAACGCATCGCGACGCAAAAAGCAGGCAGCAGGCAGGATGTTGCCCGCCGCCCGCAGCGTCGCCGATGATCAGTCGATCAATCCGGCCTCGCGATAGGCGCGCTCCGCGCCCTCGTTGAGCGGGATGAACGCCGTGGCGATGGTCTCCGGCGTGATCTGGCGCGTAGCGACGTTGGTGTCCTGATACTGCGGCAGGGTCTCGATCATGCCCTTGGTGAAGGCATAGATCAGGTCGTCGTCGGTGTCCGCGCCGCAGAACAGACACGTCATGTACGCCAGCGTGGGAATCTCCTCGGTGTTCGCCTGATTCTCATAGACGTCCGCCGGGATCGCGGTCTTCACCGCGTAGGAGAAGCGGCTGAGCATCTCGTCGATGACGGCGTCCTCCAGCGGGATGAAATAGAAGCTCGTCGTCGCCGCGTACTGCTGGATGCCGGAGAGCGGATAGCCGCCGACCTGGAAGGCCGCGTCGATGTCGCCGTTGGCCAGCGCCTCGGAGCACTCGGCGTAGTTCATGTAATACGGCGTGATGTCGTCAAGCGTGATGCCGTAGTATTCCAGCACGGCGTTGACCATGTACAGCCAGCTCGTGCCCTGAGAGCCGACGCAGATGCGCTTGCCCTTCATGTCCTCGATGCTGCGGATGCCGCTGTCCGCCCTGGTGTAGATGTGCATCTGGGAGTAGTACAGCGCAGCGACCTGCTCGATGGCCTGCGGGCCCACGTCGGCGTAGGTCAGCTCGCCGTTGTACGCGCCGTAAATCGCATCGGAATTGCCCATGCCGATGTCGATGTCCATCGTCTGCACGAGCGTCACATTCTCGTTGGAGCCGGCGGTCGGGATGACGTTGACCTGCAGCTCGCCCGCGTTCTGCACGGCCGTACCGATGGCCGCGCCCACCTGGTAGTACGTGCCGCTGGTGGCCGCCGTGCCGAAGACGACGCCGTCGGCGAGCGCCGCAGCCGTGTTCAGCAGGCAGAGGGTCAGGATCAGGGTGATAACCTTCTTCATGTGTTTGCCTCCTTACTCTTTACTTCACATCGTCTGGCGATGTTCATTGCCTCAGACAAGCTCGTCGCCCGCAACCGGGAATACGCTGGAGAAGCTCTCGCCGTATTTGTAGGTCTGGTTGCCGGAGATGCGGCGCAGGTGGTTGCCGCGCAGGAACGCGCGCTGCGTGTAATACTCGATCAGGTGCTTCTGCGCCTTGAAGCACTTCATCGCTTCGACCTTCTGGTCGTAAACCTCGGAGATGTCCACGAGCTGATCCGGCACGAAGCGGGAGAGCTCCGTCTGGTGCGGCTCAAAACCGAACAGGCGCATCTGTCTGGTCGTCTTCGTGTTCTCGATGCGCACGCCGTTGGAATTGGCCTGGATGCTGCATTCGAACACGAAGCGGCTGACGGCGTTGTGGTCGGGGTTGAGCACGTCCTCGCCGTTCTTGTCGTGCGTGATGATGATGTCCGGCGCGACCTCGCGGATCTTGGTGACCATGCGCAGCCTCGCCGCCTCGTCAAGCGCGGGCGACATCGGGTAGTCCGGCAGATCCCAGAATTCGATGTTCTCAATGCCCAGAATCCCGGCCGCCGCCTTCGTCTCCGCAAAGCGCTCGGCCTTCACGCTCTCCGCCGTCGCGCCCTCCTTCTTCCACAGGTCGTTGCTCTCGCCGCGCACGCCGAAGCTGAGCACCACGACGTGAACCTGCGCGCCGTGCTTGATGTATTTGGCAATCGTGCCGCCGCTGCGCCAGACGTAATCCGCCGCGTGCGCGCTGACCACCAGCATCTTCTTTCCCTCGATCATGGTTGTCCTCCTTCTATCGCATCCCGACTCGCGCGGGATCATTCCGTTTTATCTGAGCAGCGCCTTCGGGTTACAGACCGTCGTCTTGCGGATGTCCTCCGCGCTGAAGCCCGCCTCGTAGAGCTTGGTCGCGAAGGCCAGCATGCCCTCGTCGGGGTAGATGGCCGTCTTCTGGCCAAGGTCGGTGGCCAGTATGACGTGATCCACACCGATGCGGCGAATCTGGTCGATGGTCGTGTCAAGGTCGATCTTGCCCGTGGCCCATGTGGTGTAGCAATGCTCGATGTACGCGCCCATGTCCACCAGCTTCTTCTGCTCCTCCACCGTGTAGAACGTGGTCGGGAAGTCGGCGTGGGTGACGATGATCTTGCCGACACCAGCCTCGCCCGCCGCCTTCACCAGCGCGAAGGTCTCCTCGTGGCTCATGTGGCTCGTCGCCAGAATCAGGTTGTATTTCGCCATCACGCGCAGCACGGTGTGCGCCTGCTCGGTCAGCTCGCCGTGTTCATCGAGCACGGAGACCGTCGGGGCCGCGTTGCCGTCCGCCGCCATCTCCTGCACGATGGTCGCCCAGTAGGGCAGCTTCTTGTACTGGCCACTGAGCACATAGCTGCGCTCGTGCGCGGAATCGCACGTCGGGAACCAGATCAGCTTCGCGCCGCTGCGAGCCGCCATCTCCACGGCGGACGGGTTGATGCCGCCGACGCTGGAGTTGAGCGTCATCGTGCCCACGGCGTCGCACTCCGGGAACATCGTGCGGATCAGCTCGGCGCGCTCGCTCGTGCAGAAATAGTGGCTCTTGATCGCGTAGCCCGCCATACCGCTGTCCTTGATGCGCTGCGCCATCTCGATGTCATTCATCTTGCGCGCGAGCACGTCCGGCGCGGAATGCACGTGCAGATCGTAAGCGCCGCAGATCAATTCTCTCGTGTCAAACATGGTGAATGTCCCCCTCTTTATACAATTTTCTGGCTATTCTAATGGCAATAACTTGCAATTGTATTCAAGATTGTTCAACAATCTTGTGGTCTGTGACTATTATATAGGTTGTTTTCACTGCTGTCAAGGGAAAGTTTGCTTTTCTATGTTTTTAACAAAATTGATCAACAATTATGCTTTCTTTTGTGTTCATTTTTTTCAGTTTAATGAATTGACAAGCCCCTGTCTATGCCGTACAATAAAACTGTGAATCTATTGATTGTCGTATAGGCTGCGATTTATATACGATGATTTAAACCCAGAAAGAAGTGAACATTTTGGCCGCAACACAAACGACGATGGTTTACGCCGCATTGAAAGAAAAGATTCTCAACGGCGGCTTCTCCCCCTCCGAGAGCCTGCCGGAAACCGAGCTCGCCGCCGCGCACGGCGTGAGCCGCAACACCGTCAAAAAGGCGCTGCTCATGCTGGAAAGCGAGGGGCTTGTCACCATCGAACAGAACAAGGGCGCCAAGGTTCGCGCCTATTCCAAGCGCGAGGTGCTGGAATACCTCGAGGTGCGCGAGACGCTCGAGGGGCTGCTCATCCGCCTTTCGCTGCCGTTGATCACGGACGCCCAGATTCACGCCATGTCCGACCAGCTTGAACAGATGCGCCGCCACAAGGCCGAAGGCGACCTTCAGGCCTATTCCAAGAGCAACCGCGCGTTTCATCAGGTGCTCTATAACGTCTGCCCCAACAAGACGATGGTCGATATCATCACCAACCTCAAGGATCAGATGCGAAAATACAACAGCAAGACCATCCTGATCCCGGGCCGCTGCGAACAGGGTCTGCACGAGCACGAGCAGATTCTCGCCGCCATCACCGCGCGCGACGTGCGCAAGGCCGAGAAAGCGATGACCCAGCATATCCGCAACGTCCGTCAGGTCTTCGATCAGTATTTCGATCTGCTGTTCTGCTGACGCCGCGCCGGCGTTCCCCGCGCGCATGGGCTTGCTGCCCGCCGAGCGCAGACGGGCTTTGTGCTTCCTGCGTTATTCCGTTTCCGCTTTTTATGATGGATGTGTCAATCCATCCATGCCGCTTTCCAAGCGACTCCTTTTGTTGTTCGTCATGCAGTTGCCCGACCGCATGTTTGACGCGCAGCAAAAGGAGTTTTTTTCATCATCGCCGGAAGGCTTCTTTTGAGCCGCCCGCCCCGCGAGCGGTTATCGGCATACAAAAACACAGGCCCCGCCGTGCGGCGAAGCCTGTGCTCATGGTATTCATATGGCGCATATCGCGCCGGACATTCAGCCGTCCGCTTTTTCAAACCTGAAGCCATAGAAGTCGAACTGCGAGCCGGGCAGGAACACGAAGCTCACCGTGCACATGCCGCCAAGCACGTCCACGTCGAACGTCTGGCTCCCGCGCTCCGTTCCCTTGAAGCGCGCCATCGCGGTCAGCTCGCCGCCGTCCTCGCCGCGATAGAGGATGGAGATCGGGTTGACGGCCAGCGGCGTCGCGCCGTCGATGATCAGGCGCGCGCGCTTCGCATCGCCGAAGTCCATACCGGCGTAGTTGAGCGTCACGTTGTTGCCGATGCCCGCGACGCAGTCCGCCGTTTTGGTGAAGCTGTCGCCATAGATCGCGTCCGCCTCGAGCGCCTTCTGCGGCAGCCACGCGCGGCTCTGCCTGGTGAAGGAGAAGCCCTTCAGGTGGATCTTGTCCATCATCGTGAAGCAGATCGTCTGCACGCCCGTGATGCGCCTGGGCAGCTTCCACGTCTCGCTCTGGTATGTGTTCCAGATGCTCGGCTTCTTGTAGTGCAGATCGCAGATCTTCTCGCCGCCGTCGCGCGGGTCGCCGAGCCACAGGCCGAGCACGTGCTCATCGTTGTTGAGCGCGAAAATCGGCAGCGTGATCTCATCCGAACCGGCCGGGCCGAAATCGACCTGCGTGAAGCCCGCCATGCTGTATCCGTCGCGCGCGAAGGCGAGGCCCTGCTCGTTGCCCGCGCCGATCTCGCCCTCGGACACGTCGTACAGGCCGCCAGCCACGAAGCCGTAGGGATCGAGCTGCGGCTGGCCCATGCCCGTGATGGACACCTCGCGCTGGCTGATGACCCGCGCATGGTCGTATCCGTTGCTGCACGTCGCGCGCAGATAGACCCTGCCATCGCCCAGCGCGCGCACGGTCACGCGGTCGCCGTCCGTCACAACCTCGGCGCAGGGCGTCTTGATGCCCGCCTCGTTCGTGACGCGGAAGGCGATGGGCTGCGCGTCGCTGTCCTCCGGGATGCGGCGCACGGCGAACGTCACCTCGCGATGCTCCGCGTCGAGCTGCGTGCTGCCCTCGGCGACGAGCTCAATCCTGCGCATGGGGATGTCGCGGGGCATGGCGTCATCCGGGATGCGCTGTGCGCAGCTCACGCCGGGGCGCTTTGCGGCCGCGCGCACGGGAATCTCGAGCACAGCGGTCTGCTTGCCGGGCGAGGCGACCTCGATGCGGACAGCGCCGGGCTCATCCGTCGCGCCGACGATGGCCAGCAGCTTGCCGGAAAAGAGCCTGCGCGTGGTCGTCTTGTATCCCTCGCGGTCGGTGCTGTCGCCGTTGTCAAGGCCCATCAGCCTGCCGCTGCCCGTCACGCGCACGTGAACGCGATCCAGGGCGTTTTCAACCGGCAGGCCGTTTTCGTCCGCCATCGTGATCGTGACAAACGTCATGTCCTCGCCGTCGGCCATCAGCTCCGCGTCCTCGGCGCAAAGCACGATGCGCGCGCTGTCGCCCGACGTGCGCCGCACTGCCTGCGCGATCACATTTCCCGCTTCGTCATAGGCGACGGCCCGCAGCTCGCCCGCCGCAAACGGCACCTTCCAGTGCGGCCAGCTCTCGGCGGCGACGCGGCGGTTCACGCTGCGCCTGCCCAGCGACTCGCCGTTGCAAAGCAGCTCAACCTCGGCCCCATTGGTCATCACAGGCACGTCGATGATCTGGCCGAGGTTCCAGTCCCACGGCACGCCGATATACACCATCGGCTCGTCCGTCCACAGCGCTTTGAACAGGTAGTACAGGTCCTTGGCGAAGCACGCCGTGTCCATCATGCCGAAGTAGCAGCTGCGCGTGTGATACGGCGTCGGCTCGCCGATGTAGTCTATGCCCGACCAGATGAACTGGCCCAGCGACCACGGCGTATTGAGGTCGTCGACGATCATCTTCGCCATGTCCTGCGCGCCCCAGCTCGACGTGCTGTTGCCCAGCGCGGAGCATTGCAGGTCCTCGTCAGAGAGGATATTCACGTCCGACGGGAAGTGATACACGCCGCGGCTGTTGAGCACGGACGCCGTCTCGCTGCCGTAGATCACCCAATCCGGGTGCTCGGCGTGATGCTTTTCGTAGTACTTTTCTCCATAGTTGTAGCCCGCCGCGTCGATGTGCTCAGCGCAGCGCTGCGCACCCGCCCACGGCATGTAGTTCGAGCCGATCGTCACGAACGCATTGCGCAGCGGGTCATGGCTGCGCGCCTCGTCGCGGAGCATGATGGTGACTTCCTCGCCCCGGCTGCTGACGTGCGTGTCGTAAATCTCGTTGCCGATCGACCACATCGCCAAACACGGGTGATTCCTGTCGCGGCGCACCCATGCGGCGACGTCCTGCGTATGACATTCCGGGAAGAAGCGCGCATAATCGTATGTCGTCTTCGAGCCTTCCCACATGTCGAACGCCTCGTCGATCACGAGGATGCCCAGCTCGTCGCACAGGTCGAGCATCTGCCGCGCGGGCGGGTTATGCGACGTGCGCAGCGCGTTGACGCCCATATCGCGCATGGCGAGCAGCTGCCTGCGCGCGGCCTTCTTGTGGAACGCAGCGCCGAGCGCGCCGAGATCGTGATGCAGGCAGACGCCGTGCAGCTTGACCACCTCGCCGTTGAGAATGAAGCCCCTGTCCGCCGTCAGCTCGATCGTGCGCAGGCCGACGTTCTGGCGGATTACCTGCTCCCCCAGCGCCGTCTCCAGCGTGTAGACATACGGGTTCTCGCAGCTCCACAGATGCGGATCGTCAACCGCGATGTCGGCGGTCACGACGTCTTCGCCCGCGCTCACGACGGCCTCGGCGACGCATTGCCCGTCCGCGTCCATCAGGCGATGCACGAGCGTCCCCTCCCCCGCCGGGCCGGTCAGCTCCGTGCGCACCGTCATGCGCCACGCGCCGTTCTGCTTTTCCGCATGCACATAGATCCCATCCGGCACGATATGCCTCTGCGGCAGGCGCATGAGCGTCACGTCGCGATAGATGCCCGCGCCGGAATACCAGCGGCTGTTCGGGCTGCGATGGCGGATGACGGCCCCGATCTCGTTGACGCCGGGGTGGATATGCGCCGTCAGATCCACATCGAACGCCGTGTAGCCATAGCGATGCGTGCACACGAGCGCGCCGTTGACGGTCACGTCGCAGTCCATATACACGCCGTCAAAGCGCAGCAGCCACACATCGCCCATGCCGTCTTCCGGCACGTCGAGCGTGCGGCGATAATGCCCGTCGCAGCTTTCGTAGAGATCATCCGCCTGCCAGATCAGAAAATCGTGCGGCAGATCGACATCGGCCCACGGCGCGCCGTCGCCGGGCGCAATGCCGCAGGGCATTTTGACAAATTGCCATCCGTCGTTCAAAAGGTGCTCCATCATCGTTGCTCCTCCTGTAAAAAGGGGCAGCCCACGCAGACTGCCCCAGGATTGCTTTTTTGCATCAGCCGGACTTGCGCCCGTGCTCATGCGTCAGGCACATTATTCGCCCATCGCAGCGAGCTTCTCAGCGCGCTCGTCGATGATCGCCTGGCCGCCGGAAGAGAGGTAATCGGCCATGCCGGCGTCATAGATCGCGTCGAACTCGGACTCCGGCGCCACGATCGCCTGGCACAGGAACGCATCGCGCTTCTCGGTCAGGGACGTGCCGACGCCTTCCTCAGCGGTGATCGCGCCCACGTTGAAGTGATCGGTTTTGTCGATTTGGATTTAATCATCGTCTGTCGCCCCCTTTACCACACGCCGCGCTCGCCGAACTTGTTGGCCAGCTTGTTCGCGCCGAGCAGGAAGAACACGCCCACAACGCTCTGGAACAGGCCGACGGCCGTCGTCAGCGAGAACTGCGATCCCTTAATACCGTTCTGGTAGACGAAGATCGCGATGGTGTTGGATACGCTTGTGACCAGCTTGTTGCTCAGCGCATACGGTCTGTCGAACTCGGAACCGAGGATGCGGCCCAGGTTCATGATCAGCAGCGTGATGATCGTCGAGCGCAGGCCCGGCAGCGTCACATGCCACATTCTGCGGAAGCGGCCCGCGCCGTCCACGGCCGCCGCCTCGTAGAGCTCGGGGCTGATGCCCGTCAGCGCGGCGAGGTAGATGATCGTGTTCCAGCCGGCCTCCTTCCATACGCCGAGCATGACGTATGTCCAGACCCAGTTGTTTTGTCATCCAGGAAGTGAATCGGTTCAAAGCCGAAGCGGGTGAGGATGATGTTGACCAGACCGTCGGTCGGGGCCAGCAGGCGAAGCGCCAGGCCAGAGATGATGATCCAGCTCAGGAAGTGCGGCAGATAGACGATCGTCTGCGTCACGCGCTTGAAGCCCTTGAACGTCAGCTCGTTGAGCAGCAGCGCCAGGATGATCGGCGCCGGGAAGCCCACGACAAGGTCAAGCAGGTTCAGCGTCACGGTGTTGCGCAGCGCGTAGAGGAAGTCACGATTCTTGAACGCCTTGATGAACCACTCGAAGCCGTTGTTCTTCGCCCACGGAATCTCGAAGAGCGGCTTGATGATGTTGTTCTGCTTGAACGCCTGCAGGATGTAGACCATCGGCGCGTAGCGGAACACGATGAAGAAGATCAGCGGCAGGACGAGCATCAGATACAGCGTGCCGTAGCGCCGCATGTACGTCTTCCATGTCATGCCCGCGAATCGTTTTCCCTCATCTCGCGTGAGGGAAGGCTGGATGTCTTTCACACGGACCCCCCTTGAAATTTGAACAGATTGCTCGTTGGGCAACAGCCCATCTAATCAAATTCGATAATTCTATGATACTGGATTTGTCCCAATCTTACAATGTTCAATTTGGTCATGTATTCACGTGTTTGTATCGTTTGTTGCGTTTTATATTCCCGATTCTTGCGTAGTTTTTGCTCACGCGTTCACTTGCACGCTGTGATGCTCGCTGTTCACGCCGGTCAGCTGCGCCGAGCGCGCATCCGGCTGGTAAAGGCCCACATACACGTCGCAGGCGCAGGCCGGGGCTACGCGCTCGCCCGCGTCATTCACCACGGTGAAGGCCAGCTTGTCAAGCGCAATGCTCACGCGCTTCTCCTCCCCCGCGCCAAGCGCCACGCGTGCAAAGCCCGCAAGACGCGCATTCGGCTCGGCGTCCGGCGAATCCATGTGCACATAGATCTGCACGACGGTCTCGCCGTCCATGCCGCCCGCGTTTTTGACGGTCGCCTGCGCGGTGCGGCTTGCCGCGTCGACGGACGTATCGGAAATTGCGAATTTCGTGTAGCTCAGGCCGTAACCGAACGGATACAGCGGCTCGCCCGTGTAGTAGCGGTACGTGCGGCCCTTCATGGCGTAATCGGTGAAGGCGGGCAGGTCGCCCAGGCCCTTGTAGAATGTGACGGGCAGCCTGCCGGACGGGTTGACCTCGCCGAACAGGATGCGCGCGAGCGCCGTGCCGCCCGCCTGACCGGGATACCACGCGGCGATCTGCGCATTGCCCTGCGGCACGCTGAGCGCACTGCCCGCGACCAGCACGGTCACCAGCGGCTTGCCCGTGGCCTCCAGCGCCTCCATCAGCTTTTTCTGGCTCTGCGGCAGCTCCAGCTCCAGCTTATCGCCCGCGGCGGTGCCGTTGTAGGAGTCGCCCTCCTCGCCCTCGATCAGCGAATCGAGGCCCACGCACGCGATGACCACGTCCGCGTTCTCCGCGACGATCTTCGCCTCGGCGAGACGGTCGTCCGCCTGCGCCAGACCGGACACGCGATCCTTGAACAGATGGCTGCCCTCGCTGTACAGCACGCGGATGCCCCGCGCCTCGCAATACGCGCGGATGCCCGCCAGCAGCGTGACATAGCGGCTGGACACGCCGTTGTAATTGCCCTCCAGCGCGATGACGCTGTCCG
>CALVTQ010000149.1 GCA_944362695.1 uncultured Clostridia bacterium | reverse complement strand
TCATGACGGAGGCGATGGTCATATCGGAAGTGATCATGGGAATTAACCTTCTTTCTCATGGGATTTGGCTGGAAGATCCAACAGCCCTATGATACAACATTTTTCCCGAAGATGCAAGGAAAATGCGTGCATTTTGATAAAGAAAAACAGACCCCGAAGGGTCTGCTGTTTGATTGGGTTAGCCCTTCACCGCGCCGGCGACCATGCCCTTGATGATCTGCTTGCTGAAGGCGAAGTAGAGCACGACGATGGGGAGCATGGTAATCAGCATGGCGGCCATCTGCTTGGGATAGTCCGAACCGAACTGGCCCTTGAACTGCGTGAGCGCCAGCGGCACGGTCTGCAGGTGGACGTTCTCGATGAGAACGAGGGCGAAGGAGAATTCGTTCCAGCAGGAGAAGATCTGGATGATCGCGATTGTCACTAGAATCGGCTTGCACATCGGCATGATGATCTGCCAGAGCGTGCGCGAGAAGGACGAGCCGTCGATCGCCGCGGCCTCCTCAAGCGAAACCGGGATGCCCTTGACGTAGCCCTCCACGAGGAAGATGCCCATCGGCAGGCCGAAGCTGATATACGGCAGCAGCAGCGTGAACCACTGGTTGGTCATGTTGACCTCGCGGAAGACCACGTAGATCGGGACCAGCAGCGAGTGGATCGGGATGAGCATGCCGGAGAGGAAGAGCAGATACAGCGGGCGATTCCACTTGCCCGCGATGCGGGAGAGGATGTAGCCCACGATGAAGGAGAACAGCACGATGCACAGGATGGAGATACCCGTCGTGCGCAGCGAATTCCACATCGACTCGGAGAGGTGGTAGTCCGGGTTGGTGAGGATATTGATGTAGTTCGTCAGAACGGGAGCGTCCGCGCCGAAGAGGCCCGGGATGCTCAGCTTGTCGGCGTTGAAGACGCGCTTGAGCTTCAGGGAATTGTAGGTCATCCAGATCAGCGGGAAGATGCAGGTGATGGAGAACACCCACAGCACGATATCCATCGCCAGGCCGCCGATGACGGTGCTGGCCTTGCGCTCCTTCTTGTGCTTGAGATGCACGGAGGAGGTGTTGCCCGTATTCTTTGCCATTACGCATCAGCTCCCTTCGTCATACGCTTGACAATCCACTGGGAGCCGCCGATGACCGCCAGGGAGAGCACAAAGATGGCCACGGAAATGGTGGAGCCATAGCCGAGGTTCGAGTCGCGGAAGGACGTGTTGTAGCCGTACATGGCCATAACCATCGAGCGCGTGCCGGGACCGCCTTCGGTCATCACGTAGATGTTGTCAAACGCCTTCATGTTGCCGGCGATGCACAGCGTGAGGCAGACGAGGATGGTATTCTTAATGAGAGGCAGGGTGATGTAGACGGCCTTCTGGAAGCCGTTGGCGCCGTCGATCTCCGCGCTCTCAAAGATTTCGGTGTCGATACCGGCGATGGCAGAGAACATGATGACCATGTAATAGCCGATGTACTGCCAGACCAGCGGGATGGAGACGACCAGCATGACGTTATTGCTGCCCAGCCAGTCGGGCCAGGTGAGCCAGTTGCCGGTCAGGATGCCGAGTTTGCTGAGGATGATGTTGAGCAGGCCGTCCTGCAGGTAGATGATGTTCCAGATCATGCCGATACACACGGCCGCGATCGTGGATGGGAAGAAGCCGAACGTGCGGTGGATACCCTTGCAGTGCGTGAGCTTGCTGTTGGCAAAGAGCACCAGAATGAAGGCAAGGCCCATTTGGCCGGCGATACACACCAGCACCAGATAGATGTTGTGGCCGAAGGCCTCCCAGAACACGCCGTCGGCGAACAGCTGGCGATAGTTGGCCAGGCTGTTGAAGGTCATGTTCGGGCCGCCCTTCCACTCGAAGAAGCTGTAAATCACAGCGCGGCAGAGCGGGTAGAACACCGTGAAGACAAAGATGAAGACGGGAATGAACAGGTACAACAGGATTGTACGTGTCCTGGGCTTGATAGACTGAAGCATAACACCCCTCGCTTTCCGCTTGTTATCCCGCAAGCTGCCGAATCTTTTGAAAATAGAAGTGGGCCGCTCCGCCGACTTTCGTCAAGCGAAGCGGCCCACGTGTCAGCTATCAGACTTTGCGGTCAGGCAGCTTGCAGCGAATTAATACTCGGACTCGTACTTGGCCTGAGCATTCTCGGCAACCTGCTCCGGCGTGAGGTCGCCGTTGAGCATGGCCTGCACATCCTGGTTGAACTGACCCCAAACAGCGGAGTTGATGTAGGAGTCGTAGATCTCGCAGGTCTCGGTGTCGGCGTAAGACCAGTTGTAGAAGTCGACGGTGATCTGGTCGATGGTGGACATGTCGACCTCGTCAACCTTGGTCAGGCCGCCCAGAGCGTACTTCTCAGCCACGTAGGAGGAGAAGGCCGGGCCGGTCAGCTCCTGCGCCAGATCGATGGCAGCAGCCAGCTTCGCCGGATCCTCAGCAACCTTCGGGTTGATGGCCACGGCGTAGCCCAGACCGATGTTCTGAGAGTTCGGAGCCTTGGTGGCGTCGGCCGGCTGCGGCAGCACGGCGAAGCCGATGTTCTCCCACTTCTCCTTGTCGCTCTCCATCAGGGTCGCGGCGATGTAGCTCTCGTCCCAGTTGCCGCCGATGAAAGCAGCCGCCTGGCCGGCGATGTAGTACTCACGCGCGTCCTCGTTGGTGACGGTGTTGAAGTTGGAGTTGAAGATCTTGGTCTCGGTGAACAGGCGCTTGGTCTCGGCCAGGCAGGCCACGAACTCCGGATCGGTGAACTTGGCGCCGCCCTTAGCGATCAGGCTGGAGAACCATTCCGGACCGGTGTAGCGGTTGCCCAGGGTGGAGATGAAGCAGCTGTTCATCTGCCACTGGCCGCCGTTGCCGAAGGCCACCGGGATGATGCCCTGCTCGGTGAAGTAATCCGCAGCCTTCTCAACGTCCGCCCAAGTGGTCGGGAACGCGTCGAAGCCGGCTTCCTTCCACATCGCCTTGTCATAGATGACGACGGTGCAGGTGCCGCCGGTCAGAGCCGGGAAGCCGTAGATCTTGTCGTTCGTGGTGAACGGCACGAAGTAGGCATGGTTGTAATCCTCGTAGTACGGGCTCGCCTTGATGACGTCGGTCAGGTCCATGACCAGACCCTGCTCAGCCCAGGCGATGGTGTTCATGCCCTGGAGCAGGAACACGTCCGGCAGATCGTTCGCGGCGGCCAGAGCAGCGATCTTGGTCTTGTACTCGGCGTTGGCGATGACGTTCTCGTTGAGGGTGATGTCCGGATGCGCTTCCTTCCAGCCGGCGATGGTCGTGCGGAAAGCGTCGGAGCCGCCGTTGCCCTGGGACTCCTCGGAGGTGGAGTAG
>CALVTQ010000148.1 GCA_944362695.1 uncultured Clostridia bacterium | reverse complement strand
CCGCGTGGTTGTAGGCCACGCCGCCGTAGAGCGTGAGCAGCGCGCCCGCAATGCCCGCCAGCGCCCATGCCGTCTCGTAGAGCGGCCTCTGCCCGCCGCGCCGCGCGATCACAAGCGCCAGCAGCGCAATGGCCGAAAGCCGCGCCAGCCAGGAAACCGCCGGCCAGATCCGCGCGTAGACGCCGGTCAGCGCGTTCTGCACGTCCACGGCCCGCAGCGCCGCGCCGTAGAGCGATTCCTCCGGCGAGCAAATCGCGATATTGCCCGTGATCTCCTCAAACGGGTTCACCCATCTGCCCTGCCTGCCGCTGCTCAGCGCCAGCGGCCTGGCGATGTCCTCAAAGCCCGTCACAAAGCCCGGTATCCGCATGAGCGCGGCGGTCAGCCGCTCGCCCGTGCCGTCCACCCAGGGCGGCATCAGCGCGGAGGGCATCGTCGGCCTGCTCGCCAGCGCGCCGCTTGCATAGGCCACGTCCAGCTCGTCCGCAACGGCCTTCCAATACGCCTGCGAGACCGCCAGGCTTTCGAATTTTCCGGCCTTCGCCGCCGCCTCGCGCAGCACCCAGAAGAACCATCCGTTCTCCACCTCGCCCGCGGCGATGTTTTCCTCGTAGCGCACGTACTGCAACCACTCGTCAAGCGCCGCCTCCAGCTGCGGCTCGATCTGCGCCAGCGAAGGGCTGTGCGCATAGAGCAGGCGGATCTTCGCGCGCGTCGCCGCCACGCAGATGGGGTCCGGCTCGCCCGTGTCCAGCGCATAAATCGCCCGCATCACGCGCGGAAACTCGCCCTGCGACAGCTCGTTGACCACCGGCAGGCCGTATTGCCTTTCCATGTGCAGGCCGATGGCCTTCTGCGCCGCGCCCAGCGAGGCCACGGGCAGCAGCATCGCCGCCAGCAGCGCGCACGCACGCCGCCATCGCCCGCCGGTCAGCGCCGAAGCCGCCGTCGCCAGCGCCACGCCCGCGATGAACGGCGCCAGCCAGATCGAGTCCTCGCGCGTGTTCCAGAAGACGGGCAGCGCCGCGCTCGCAATGGCGATCCACACAAGCCATGTCCGCTTGCGCGCATAGCGCCTGCGGTAAACGGCGATCAGCGAAACGATCACCGCGAAGGCCGTCAGCGCGCTCAGCCCGTTGCGGTATACGCGCATCATGATCTCCTGCGAGCTCATCGCCGGGTTGAAAAGCAGCGCCGCGAAGAGCGCATAGTGCATCGGGCGCATGCCGCCGTCGCTGAAGGCCAGCGCCGCCATCAGCGATACGGCCGCGTTCGCCAGCGCCATGAACAGGATATACGGGATGCCCAGCTTGTGCAGCGCCGCCAGCAGCGCCGGGAATGCCCAGCCCTTCACCAGCGTCAGCTCGTCGTAGGCCGGGCCGCCGCCGCCGATGGTGTGCGCAATGTGCACCATCATCGCGTCGTCGTGCGGCGCGAAGGGCTGCGCCCATATCGCCATGCCGCTCAGCGTCCAGAGGCGAAGCGCCGTCAGCATCAGCGCAAACCACAAAAACGTCTGCCGCCGGGCCGGCGCAGCCCGCATGCGGCTCAGCAGTGCTTTCATCGCATCAATACCCGCTCGCCTGCTCGTTCTTGACGATCTTGACGATGCGGCTGGTGCCCAGCCTCGTCGCGCCCAGCTCGATGAAGCGCTCGGCGTCCTCGAGGCTGGCGATGCCGCCCGCCGCCTTGATGCCCTTGCCGGGGGCCATGTGCGCCTTCATGAGCGCGATGTCCTCAAACGTCGCGCCGGCCTTCGAGAATCCCGTGCTCGTCTTGATGAAGTCGGCGTCCGACTTGCTGACGATATCGCACATGCGGATCTTCTCGTCCTCGGTGAGCAAGCACGTCTCGATGATGACCTTGAGCGTGCGGCCCGCGCAGGCCGCCTTGATCGCGTTGATCTCGGCGAGCACGTCGCCGTCATGGCCGTCCTTGAGCATGCCGATGTTGATGACCATATCGACCTCGTCCGCGCCGTTTGCAACAGCGTCGGCGGCCTCGGCGACCTTCACCGCCGTCGTGGAGTAGCCCGTCGGGAAGCCGATGACCGTGCAGACGCCGACCTTGTCCGCCTTGTCCGCCATGTACGCCTTGCAGCGCGCCACGTAGCTCGCCGGGATGCAGACGGTCGCCGTATGATATTTCATCGCATCGTCGCAGATGCCCTTGATCTGTTCCCACGTCGAATCCGGCGCGAGCAGCGTGTGATCGACCTTCGAGAGAATATTTTGAAGCTCCATGATCTCTTTCCTCCTGTTCGTTTCGGGAATCTTTCTTTATTATACAGCAAATCCGCGCCCGTGGCAACCGCGCTTTCCCTTCCCTTTTGGGCCGATCCGGTGTATACTATATACATCCACAACCGGCATGAGGAGGTTTGACCCATGATTATCGGCATGCGCGGCCACGACTTTGGCCGCATGGAGCCCGCCGAGCTCGCGCGCGCCATCGCTGCGCCGGGCTTCCGCGCCACCCAGCTCGCGTTCACCAAGGCGTTCCCCCAGAGCGCCGATGTCTATATGACCGACGAAAAGCTCCGCGAGATCCGCGCTGTCTTCGAGGAAAACGGCGTGAGCATCCCCGTCATGGGCTGCTACATCAGCGCCGCGGACGCCGACCCCGCCGTGCACCAAGAGGCCAAGCGCAAGTTCGCCGACTGCCTGCGCGCCAGCGTCATTCTCGGCGCGGGCTGCGTCGGCACGGAGACCACGCACTTTAAGGGCAGCGACGAGGAGCGCGAGGCCGCTTACGCCCGCCTGCTCGATTTCGTGCGCTATGAGTGCTTTGTCGCGCAGGAGTGCGGCGCGATCATCGGCATCGAGCCCGTCGCCCTGCATACGCTCTGCTCGCCGGAGATGACCCGCAGGATGCTGAGCGAAGTCAATCATCCCAGCCTCAAGATCATCCTCGACCTGGCCAACCTCGTGACGCCCGAGACGTGTACGCCCGAGGCGCAGCTCGAGATCCTCAAGCGCGCGCTCGATTGCTTCGGCGAGCGCATCGTCTGCCTGCACATCAAGGACGGCGTGTTCGACGAAAGCGGCAAGTGGCAGAACCGTCCGCTGGGCAAGGGCATCATGGACTGGCCCACGCTGCTGCCCATCCTGCGCGCGCACGACGACAGCCTGTGCGCCTCGCGCGAGGCCGTCTGGCCCGGACTGGCCGAGCAGGAGTGCGCCCTCCTTCACAAATGGGCGGGCTGCTGATCCGTTACCGCTAAAGACAAAACGCCGCTCGCGACCGGGCGGCGTATTGCGCATCACGGCAAAACAGACCCCCGGAGGCATATCATGAAACGCATTTCTCTCGCCGCGTGCGCGCTCGCCCTGACGCTTGCTGCGCATGCGGCCTGCGCCCAGAGCATCGACATGGACGCCGCGCATATCCGCTTCGAGTTCCCCGACAGCTTCACCGTCGTCTCGCCCCAGCTGGCGACCGTCTACGCGCCGCTGCTCGCCGAGCACGGCATCGACGCCGAGACGCTCTCCGCCGATCTGGCCGAGCAGGGCGTGCTCGCCCGCGCATATGACGAGGATTTCGCCGAGTACAGGAGCGTCGTCACGCTGACCGACGACCTGTCCGCCTCGATTTTCGATATGGCGAACGTCACGACCGAGCAGCGGCGCACCATGAAGACCCGCGCCGAGAACAACCAGCTCTTTGAGACGACCGGCCTGCGCGCGCGCGACGTCGAGTGGGTCAAGGAAAACGACGAGTATTGGCTCTACATCCACTACACGGTCACGCGCTCGGACGAGATCATCGGGCGCGGCATCCGCTATGTGACCATCAAAAACGGCATGTACGTGATGATCGACTGGCAGACCGCTGACCGCCGCTTCACCAACAAGGACATCGCCGCCCTGCGCGAGAGCGTGCACGGCCTGACCGTCACCGAGAGGATCGCCGAGCCGACGCACCCTGTCGAGCTCACCGCCGAGATCCCGAGCGAGACGACGAACGCCGCGCTCCAGATCGAGGGCAAGGCATCGCCCGGCTCGTTCCTCGTCGCGCAGGCCCCCGATGAAAACGGCGTCATGCAGATGCTCTCCGTGGGCGAGGTCGGCTCCGGCGGCTCGTTCAATCTGCTCGTCGAGCTGCCCGCCGAGGGCCGCTACGACATCACGCTCACCGCGAGCCACGAGGGCATGCTCGACACCAGCGTATACGGCACGGTCGCCTACTCCGCCAAGACCCTGCCCGTCTCCGGTATCCCCGAGGACGGCTCCGTGACCACCGTCACCACCGACACCGTCAAGCTCGAAGGCAGCACGCTCGCGGGCGTCCAGCTCCAGCTCATCACGCCCTACGGCCTGACGAAGAAGCGCTCCGGCTCTTCCGGCGCGTTCACGTTTGATCTGACGACCGAGGAGGAGGGCGAGTACAATTACACGCTCGTGTGCGACAAGGACGGCTACGACCAGCGGCGCATACAGTTCACGCTCAACCGCATGATGACGATGGATCAGGAAAAGGCCGCCATCCGCGACCAGTCGGTGCGCATCAGCTACAAGAACCTCCAGCGCGACCTCGATGAGAATCGCGGCAAGACGATGACGCTCTACGGCCCCGTGACCGAGATCAGCAGCAGCGGCAAGCAGACGTATCTGCGCTCGCAGTTCAACAAGGACGCGTCGGGCAAGTGGTTCAATCCCGTGGTCATCGTGACCGATCAGGAGATCTCCGTCAAGGAGGGCGACATGATCACCGCCGTCGTCACGGTCGGCGGCGTGTATGTCGAGCAGGATGCCTCCGGCAAGGAGATCATTGTGCCGCAGTTCACGCTGCTGTTCCTGGATAAGGTCGAGTAATCCATGCAGATCGGGCAAGGCGCTCCGTCTTGGAACGCCTTGTTTTTTATGTACTCTGCCGCACACCCGCGTCCCCTTTTCCGGAATCAGCAGACGAAAAAAGACGCCGCCGCAAGACATCCATCCTGCGGCAGCGCCGTATCATTTTGGTGTATCGCGCCTCAATCCACGCCCGTGGTGACCTCCCACGAGTAGCAGTAGCCCACGCCGCCGTCGATGAGGATCATGCTCACCAGACGGTCGTAGACGAGCATCGTCACGGCCTTGCCCTCGTCGTAGTAGCCCTTGACCGAGGTCATCGCCTTGTCGTTGTAGACGGCGACCTTGCCGCCGGTCGAGGACGTGCTCGGATGCAGATACATCAGCGTGCCCGCGGCGGGATTGCCGGCCGAGGCGGCGGGCGTCGGCGTCGGGGTGACGTAGACGATCTGCGGCGTCGGCGTCGGGGTGACGTAGACGATCTGCGGCGTGACCACCGGCGTGCTGACCGGCGCGACGTAGCTGAAGGACAGGTACTGCGTCATCATGTAGCCGTGGCGCGTGCCGACGTAGACCTCGCACCATGTGCTGCCTTTGCTCACGACCTTGACCTGCGTGCCGTTGCGGTATTGGCCGATGGAGCGCGCATCGCGGGAGGGCGTCTCGCGCAGATTGAGCACCTGCGTGGCGCGCGGGTTGTTGACGTAGGCGACGGTCGAGCTGGTGACCGTGCCGGTCGCGCCGGTGACGGACGAGGACAGGTAGTCCGTGGACATGAAGCCCGTGACGCCGTTGGCGCTGACCTGCGCCCAGCCGTTGCCGCGCAGAAGGACGCTCACGACCGTGCCGGAGGGCAGGGAGCCCATCGAGCCGTAGGACTTGCTCGGGCCGGAGCGCAGGTTGACCTTGCCGCCGTAGCGGGTGGAGATGGTCGCCTTGGTGGTCGATTTGTTGAGGAACGAATCGTGCATGTAGCCGGTGTAGGTCTGGCCGCCCTGCACGACGGAAATGCGGTTCCACTCGTAGCTCTCGTCGAGCACCGTCACGACGTTGCCGGATGTGACGCGCACGATCACGGCGTAGTTGAGCGACGGGCCGGAGCGCAGGTTGACGTAGCCGCCGTTGGCATAGCGCACCGTGGCCTGATTCGCGCCCGTGCCGAAGTTGAGGTAGCTGGAATCCATGTAGCCGCTCTTGCCGTCCATGGTCTGCACGCGCACAAAGCCGCTTTGCGCGGTGCCGGTCACGCGAATCCAGCTGCCCGTGTTGTATTTGCCCAGGCTCTGGCTGGATGTGCTCGGGTATTCGCGCAGATTGAGCTTGCCGCCGCGCACGAGGGCGAAGCTGTCGGCCAACGCGAGCGCCGGCAGAAGCACGAGCAGCGCCAGCAGCGCCGCCGCGCGGATGATCTTCCTCTTCATGATTGTCACCTTCCCCTGATGTCCTGTGTCTATAAAGACGAACGGGACGCCCGGTTTCTTCCCAAGTTTGGCAAGTTAATTCATTTTATCCTTGCGCACCAGCGGCTTCCACGTGCCGTCGGCCTGCTCCACGCGCACGCGCCTGAGCGTGTCCTCCATGTTCGCGCGGAATTCCTTGAGGTACTGCGCGCGCAGGGCGGCCTGCTCCTCGAGCTCGGCCTCGGTCAGCCCGACCGTCTTTTTCTTGCGCGCGAGCTCGTTGATGCGTTCGATCTGTTCGTGTTCCATAATCTTCTCCTTCAAAGTTTCTTATATAGGCGCGAAGCGAGCATGGGGAGTCCGAGGGGTGAAATCCCTCGGCGGGGTCTGGGGACCGGAGCCTGCCGCCCGCTGTGCGGGATACAGGCAGGCGGAGCGTCGGAAACTTTAAGGAGCGCTTGCGCGACTATAAAGTTTCCCGGATCTGGCCCCAGCGTAACCCCAAAATGGCGCAGCCAGTCAAATGTAGTCAGGGAGCGAAGCGTTACCTGACGGGTTCAAGCCGCAAACCCCTCGTTCACCGCAACCTCCGTAACCCCATCCGGCATAGCGCCCCTGACGGGTTCAAGCCGCAGCCTTCCGCCGCAACCCTTTCCCACAAAATATAACCTTCTCCGCCTATGATACCCCGTTTTCCCCTGCCCGTCAAGCGCCCCGCTCAAATCTCGATGACTTCCCCATCCACCGGCACAACCACATTCGCAAGCCCCTTTTCTTTGGCGAACGCCCGCACATCCGCCCGCGTCAGCATCGCGTGGTTCACATTGTCCATGTGCACGGCCAGAACCGGCGCGTCCGGACACAGCGCGCACACCCGCTCCAAGTCCCCCAAATCCATGATCAGACGGCCCAAAGGCACCGTCGCCGCGCAGCAGTTGACCGCGACCGCGTCCGGCCTGTGCGTATTCAAAACGTCCGCCACGCCGCCGAAGAACACCGTGTCGCCCGCGATGTAGAGCGTCCTGCCCTCCGCGCGGATGAGATACCCCACGCCCTCGCCCATGCGCCGCGCGATTTCCGCGTTGTCGCCGTGCACGGCGGGCGTCTTCTCGATCACAGCATCGCCGAGCTTCATCACGTCTCCGTCAAAGGCGCGCACGTTGTGAAAACCCATCTCCGTCGCGAGCGCACGGTCTCCTTCGCCGTTTACGATGACGGGGATGTCCAGCGGCATGTGTGCGGTCGTGAAGTGGTCGGGGTGGATGTGCGTCACGAGGCACGCGTCCACCCCGGCGAGCACGTCCTGCGGCGCCATCGGCAGGTCGCACAGCGGGCTCCTGACGCCTGCCATATCGGGGCGCACCGTCCGCGCGCACATGCCCGTGCCGCGCTCCTCGAGCCACGGGTCGAGCAGCAGCGTCACCCCGCCGCATGTGATCTTCATCGTCGCGTTCCGTATGAGCTGTATCCGCATGGCCATCCCTCCGGCTTCATATTTCCTCACACATTGTACACAATCTCGCGCACATTGTAAACCCGCGCACGCAAAAAACGAGCGCCGCACCGACGCCCGCTTCATTTCGTTTTTTATCGTACCATTGGCCGCACGCAGTCCTCGATCACGTCCGCGATCATCTCCACGCTGTCCGCGCAATCCGTGGCCAGCCAGCGCCGCAGGATCGCGAATATCCCCTCGATGTGGAAGTCGATCCAGTAATCAAGCCGATCCTCCGCCACGCCGAAGCGCCGCAGGATCGGCGCGAGGATTTCCTCACGCAGATAGCGGTAGCGCGCGAGGGCGCCTATCGCGCCGGGGCTGCGGTAGGCTGCGCGGTAGACGTGCCGGTTCTCGCGGATGAAGGTGAGGTACGGCACGAGGTATTCCCGCGTGATGAGCACGAGATCGGGGAGCGCCGCCTCGCCGATGCGCCCCGGCAGCGCGCGCGTCTTCTGCGCAAAGCAGGCGTGAAACCGCTCGCTGATATACAGCTCGGCCTCGGCGAGCAGGTCGCCGATCGTCTCGTAGTGCAGATAGAACGTCGTGCGGTTGACGCCCGCCGCCGCGCAGAGCTCCTTGACCGTGATGTACTCGAGGTCCTTTTTCTCCAGCAGCGCGATGAGCGCCTCGTCCATGCGCTGCGCCGTCGCCTGATAGCGGCTCTCCCGCCCGTCCATGCGCGCGCCCTCCTTCCGTCACGCCTCGCCGCTGATCTCGCGCGCCAGACGCATGATGTCGCCCGCGTATTGCGCCTTGCCCCGCGCGAGCAGCCGCTCGTAAATCGGATAGTTGACGCCGCCGAGCACGATGCCCGCCAGACCGAGCACGACGCCCGCGCCCATCGAGACCGCCGTCCCGCTGCCGATCGCCCCGAGCGCAAGGCACATGCCCACGCCGAGCAGCAGCGTTGCGACGCCGCCGATGACGCCTGCCGTGATCAGCGCCGGGCGCTTGGCCGCATGGTCGAGCTTGCGCAGCGCGACGACCTTCGAGTCGTTTCTGGGCGCGTATTCCTTGGCGATGCTCTCCGCATAAATCTTGTCTGTGTTCATGATGATGACCCCCTTTTTGTTTTGTGAGGTCATCATAGCGCATTTGGGCGCTGGAATGAACGACACGGAAGGAAGAATGTGTCGGGAGACGGGGAGGCCGCCTGGCGGCGGCGGTGAAATTTCCTGCGGAAGTGAAATTACGCCCTGCGGTCGTAGTGAAATTTTCCGCTGCACGGAAAGTGAAATATTGGCCTGCGGCCAATGTTGAAAGTTTGTTGACGAGTTACGAAAACCCCTTTTGCCAAGTAACTCCAAACACGGCGTCAGCCGTATTTCACTCCGTCCAAAGGACGGAATTTCACTCCGACCGAAGGGAGGAATTTCACTCGCGCAGCGCCCCTACAAAGTTCCATCCCGCATCCATCATCACCACAACCCCCGCATATCCCGGCGCAATCTCTCCGTATCCCACCGCGCCGATGCTCCTCGCCGGTGTGCTTGTGGCCATCGGGATGACGATTTCCGGCGCGATGCCCGCGCGCGTGATCATGTTGCGCACGGCCTCGTGCATCTTGAGCGTCGAGCCCGCGAGCACGCCGCCCGCGAGCCGCGCCGCGCCGCCGCTCACGAACACCGCCTGCCCGCCGAGCGCGTATTGTCCGTCCGGCAGCCCGGCGGCCTCCATTGAATCGCTGATGAGCGCCACGCCCGTCGCGCCCTTGCACAGCGCCGCGATGCGCAGCACGTCGGGGTGCAGATGGATGCAGTCGGCGATCATCTGCACCGTGATCCGCTCGTCTGCCAGCCCCGCCCCCGGCACGCCCGGTGCACGGTGATGCAGCGGGGTCTGCGCGTTGAAGATATGCGTGATCTGGGTCAGCCCCGCGTCCGCCGCCGCGTGCACATCCTCCGCCGTCGCGTCCGAGTGCGCCGCGCAGGTCACGACGCCGCGCCGCTTCAACTCTTTGATCAATTCCAGCGCCCCCGGAAGCTCCGGCGCGAGCGTCATCATCCGCACGCAGTTTACACCCGCCGTCATCCGCATGTAGGCCGCCACCGACGGCAATTGCAGGCACTCGCCGCGCTGCGCGCCGATATGCTTGGGCGACAAAAACGGCGCTTCCATATGCGCGCCGAGCACGCGCGCGCCGCACGCTTCGGGGCGGTCGCACACGGCCTGTATGCCCAGCAGCGCCGCGCGGGTCTCATCCTCGCCCGCGCTCATGGTCGTCGGCACGAACGCCGCGACGCCGGTCTCAATCAGCTCCCGGCTCATGGCGCGCACGTCGTCTTCGCCGCGCATGCAGTCGTATCCGCCGAAGCCGTGGATGTGGATATCGACGAAGCCGGGCAGCACGAACAGCCCGCTCGCGTCGCGCGTTTCCTCGCCGGGCATGGGCGAAAGCGCGCCGGTTTCGGCGATTCTGCCGCCGCTGATGCGCACGTCCGCGCGGGTGAATGTGCCGCCGATGAACGCGGTGCCGCCGTGAATGAGCATGGTGTTCGCTCCTTTCGTTACAGGGGGTGACGGGGTACGGGGTTGGTGGTTGTTGCGGCTTTATCTCTCTGTCCCCGCCGCTCTTAGCTCGCAGCTCCGCTGCGACCATTTCGCGGCTGCCTGGTCGGGGATTGAAACAGGGTTTTGATGAACACTTGGGGGTACGCTGGGACGCTGTCTCAAACCCTGCAAGGGGCTTTGCCCCTTGACCCCATGTTCGCTTCGCGCCTGTATAACCCGCCTTTTATGCCTCGACGGACATCTCCGCGTCGCGGGCCATTTCCTCGAGCTGGCTGCCGAGCGTTGCGGCGACGGACTCGGTCAATCCCGCCGCGAACCCATTCTCCGGCATGCTCAGCGCGGTGATCACGCCCCGGCAGATGGTCTCCTTCTGCCGCCTCAATCCGCGCTCAATCGCCCCGTCCGTCACGGCCATGCGCACAAGTCTGGGCAGCTTCGCGCTGCGCATCATGCTCTCCATGCCCGCCTTGCCCGCCTGCGCGACCACGATGCCCGCCAGCACGCCCACGACCGCGCCCATCGGCCCCGCCGCGATGAATGCCATGCCGCTCCCGCCGCACACCGTGCCGCCCACGACCGCCAGCACGACGCCCATGACCTTGCTCAGCACGTCCATGCCCATCGCGTCCGTCAGCTTCACCTTCACCTCTTTGACGCCCGTGTGCACGCTCGCGCCCTTGAGCGTCATCTTCTCCTGCGGCACGCCGCACCGCTCGCAAAGCGCCGCCAGCTCGCCCTCGATGCGCGAGAGCAGCGCCCGCGTCCACCGTTCAAGCGGCTCCTGCGCCCGCTCCTTCAGCGCGTCGCCCGACAGCGCTGCCGCGATCCGCTCCTGGATCTGCGCGTCCATATCATCAACCGTCGCAATGCCGCCGCGACGCCACAGCCTCGCCGCATCGAGCGTGCACGCCTTCGCGATGTCAAACACGGCCTCCGCCAGCGGCTCATACAATTCATGCACGCTCGCGTTCACCGCCGCCGCGAGCCGCTCCCCGCGCGCCAGCGACGCGACCTCCTCCCGGAACGTGCGCAGCCGCTCATCGACCCTTCCCGCATACGCCAGCCCGCGCGCAATCGAGCACTCCGGCTCCGGGCAGAGCACGAGCACCGCGTCCGGGAACGCGTCCCTGCACGCCTGCCGGAAAAACGCCATCCGCGACGCGCCGCCCGTCAGGATCACGACCTGCGGCGGGCAATCGCGGCTCACCGTCCTCGCCGCCTCCAGCGCCTGCGCCGTCGTCTGCACGAAGCTCCTGCCGCCCAGCGACTCCAGCGGCGTCCTGATGATCTGCGCGACCTCCTTGCCCGACAGCGACAGCTCGAGCAGCAGCGTCTCGTCATAGCACACGGTGACCGTCGACGTGATCGGCTTCTCCTGCCATTTTTCCTCGTCGGTGAAGTATTTTTCCTTCAGCCTGCGCGCCGCCAGCTCGCAATAGCTGCGCCACGCCGGGCTCGCCTGCATCGTCCCTTCAAGCGCCTTTTTATCGGGCGAGCGCTCAATCGCACGCGCGAGGATGACCTCGTCGAGCAGGCCGCCGCCGAGGTTCGTGTCGCCGAACATCGACAAATTCTGCTGATGCCCGTCCACGATATACGCAAAGTCGGTCGTCGATGACCCGATGTCAATCACCATCGCGCTCTGGCGCATCAGCCCCGCGTCCACGCGCAGCCCGCGCGCATGCCGCGCGTACAAAAACGCCGCCCTCGGCTCCGGCACGACGGAGACATTCGGGAAGCCCGCGCTCTCCATCAGCGCGGCGTATTGCTCCCGCCTGCCCTCGCCCCAGCCCGCCGGGCAGCCCACGACCGTGCGCGACACCTGCGCCATCAGCCCCGGCTCCGCCTCCGACAGCGCGGCGAACACGCCCTGCGCGAACATGCGCACGTCCTGCGAGGCCGCCGGGTCGGTCAGGTAGCGCGACTTGAAGCGCACCTTCACGTCCTGCGCGCCGCTCATGACGCTCGCCTCGTCGCCCACGACGATCCTGCCGCCGCGCCTGCCGACACTCGACAGCATGCTCGTCCTGCCCGCAAGCGGCATCATGCGCGGCTCGACCGTCGATTCGCCGTCAAGCAGCGCGACCGCGCTCTCGCCGTCGCCCAGATCAAAGCCCAGTATCTTCACGGAAGCGTCACCTCCTTCACAGCCGCCACGCCGCGCCTTACGACCTTGCCGTCCTTCATCAGCGCCGGGCGCACCGTCCGCGCCTGCCCGAGCGTGGGCAGTTTATCAAACAGCGCGTCGTTTTCCTCATTATAATGCAGCACCTCGATGCCCAGCGCGTGCAGATGCTGCTCGACCTGATTCATGCTGCGCAGCATCGCCGCCTCGCTGCCCGACGCGCGCGCCTCCATCAGCGACACCAGCAGATCGAGCGTCGCCTCGTCCGCGTCGCCCGTGAAGCTGCCGCCCATGTCCTGCGTGAGCAGCGCGAGGTCGCCCGCGCAGATGTCCGCCGCGCGCATCAATTCGCCGATGCGGCTGACCGTCGCATTCGCGTCAATCGCCCATTCGCCCTCCGCCGCGACATCCTGCGTCCTCTCCGCGAGCCTGCGCCCGCCGAAAAACAGCAGCACGCCGCCCAGCGCCTGCAAAAGCGCAAACACGACCTCCCCGTCCACGAGCCCGGCGACCGCCAGCACCGCGAGAATCGCCCCGCCCACGGCCTGCGCGCCGAGCGTCATCTTCTGTTCGTCCGTTTGTCCCTCGCGCACGACGAGCCTGCCCTTCGCGCCCGTGCACACGAGCAGCTGCGGCGCGCGCTTGAGCAGCGCCAACACGGCCTGCTGCCTCTGGCGCGCGATTTCGTCCTGCTCGTCCTGCGCCAGCTCGCACGCCGTCTGCTCGATGGCCAGCACGCACGCGCCCGCCGCCTCCTTCGCGTCCCTCGCCTGCGCAAGCGCCTCGCGCAGCTGCGCTGCGCGGTGCTCAAATGCCTGTTCCGCCCGCATGGTATCCTCTTTCCCGCCGCGCATGCACGGCGTATTCTCGATTCAATCTATCATCATTGTATAATCGCATGCGCCCTTTGTCAACTGACCGCGCTTTGTGGTATACTATGTCATATCACGCGAAAGGGGGGCGCCGCCGTGCGCATCATCCGCTATACCGTCACCGCCGATGACGCGGGCCGCGCCGTGCGCTCGGTCGTGCCGCGCCGCTTTCATTTGGGGACGCATGCGTTCAGGCGTCTCAAGGCGCTGGGCGCAATCCGCGTGGGCGGTCAAAGCGTGCACGCCGACAGGGTGCTTTCCGAGGGCGAGGAGATCGAAATCTGGCTCGACACCGACGAGGGCGGCGCTTCTTCTGCTGCGCTTGAGGCGTCCGGCCCGGCGTCCTTCATCCGGCATATCGACGGCGACATGATCGTCGTGAGCAAAGGCGCGCCGCTTGCGACCCTGCCCAGCCGCTACATCCGCACAGGCACGCTTCGCGAGCAGCTCGCCGCCATGCTCGGCGCGAACGCCGAAGCCTTTGCCTATCACCCGGTCAACCGGCTTGACAAGGGCACGAGCGGCCTGCTTTGCGTCGCCCGCCACGCGCATGCCCAGCGGCTTCTCTCCGCGCAGCTGCACACCGGCGGCTTTGTGCGCGAATACCTCGCCGTGACCGAGGGCGTCCCCGCCATCCGCGAGGGGACGATCGACGCCCCCATCGCACGTCTTGGCACGGGCGCGAGGCGAGGCGTGCGCGAGGACGGCCAGCGCGCCGTGACGCATTACCGCGTGATCGGCGATAGCGGCAAGCGCGCGCTCATCCGCCTGCGCCTTGACACGGGCCGCACGCATCAGATCCGCGTGCATATGGCGCACATCGGCTGCCCCATCGCAGGCGATTATCTCTACGGCACGGAGCTGCCCGAGCTCGGCGGGCGTTTCGCGCTCCATTCGGCGTATCTGTGCTGCACGCAGCCCGTCACCGGCGAGACGATTGAGCTTTCCGAGCCGCTGCCGCCGGAGCTTGCCGCGCTGCTCGACTGACGAATTTTTACAATCATCACATCATTTTCCGGCATAATCCGCGCCGCCTTTCGCCACGATAAGCGCGATGGGAAAGGAGGCCGGCGCATGGACAGGACGAATCATGCTGCGGTTCAGTGGAATCCGCCGCGCAAGGCGAGGCGCACGGACGCGCCGTTTGACGGCAAATACACCGTCGAGAGCGCGAACGAATGCACGGGGCTGATGACGCACGTCCCCGGCGACGAGGGCGCGGCGAAGGCGATCAGCGAGCTTTACGATATACACAGGATCAAGCCCGCAGACAGGTGACGCGGCGACATAAAAAACAGCGGGGCAATATCGCTCCGCTGTCCGCATATATAAGGAAACTTTATCGAATGTTCACCAGCATGTTGCCGCTGTCGTCCGTCTCGATGGTCAAAAGCTTCTCGCGCTCGAGCGCCCGCAGCACGTCCGAAAACCTTCTCAGGCCGATTTGCCGCTCGGTGAAGTCGGGATACTCCGCCTGAACCGCCGCCTTGAGGATCGACGGGTTCACGCGGTCAAAGCCGTCCTCCTTGTATTCGGAGAGAATCCGCCCGAACACGCCGATGTAATTGTCCCGCGTGAGCTGCTCGGCGGCGGCGCTGTGCGGCTGGTTGAGCGATATGATGACGTTGTATTCCTCGCTGGCGACGGAGAAATTGCCGTAGAGCTGCGCGAGGTGGTGAATGAGCTTGCCGAACGTGGAAAAGCCCAAACTCTTCTCCGAAAAATTCGGGCGCAGGCGCAGAAGGATGCTCTTGGTCTCCGAGGCGAGCATCTCCCCGTCGTCGCTCTCCATCAGGATCGTGATGATCAGCTCGTTGACGCCCTGCAGCGTGAGCACCTCGGAGACGTCGCTGGTGCGCTCCTTGCCGGAGGCCACGCTCTCGAGGAACTGGAACTCCGAGCATGCGCTCATGAACACGCTCGAGGCCGCCTCGCTGCGCGATATGCCCAGCACGAACTTGCCCATGCTCTTGAGCTTGCCCACCAGCGGCACGTAGTCGCTGTCGCCCGACACGATGCAGAAGCTGTCGATCAGCTCGTTGCGGTAGGCGACGTCCAGCGCGTCGATGACGAGCTGAATGTCCATGCTGTTCTTCTGATTGCGGCCGTAGCGCAGCGACGGCACGACCGTGAACGTATTGGAAAGCAGCGTCTCCTTGAGGTCGGAATAGCTGTCCGTGTAGCCGTAGACCTTGCCGATGAGGATGTCGCCGCGGATCTTGACGCGCTCGATGACGTCCATGAGCATGCTCTTCTTGCCGCCGCAATTTTCCAGATCGACGAATAATGCGTAATGCGAGGCCATGGTGCCTCCTTTCCCGCGACGGCTTCGCGACCGCCGCGTCCTTCTATTATGGTATCACAGCGCGGGCAAATAATCAAGCAAATCGCCCCGCCGCGCTTTTCTCCTTGCCAAATTCCCCCAAATGGAATACAATAGCATCGTATAAGCAAATGATACGTACCATGACAAAAACAGAAAGAGGCATCATCATGAGCAGGCTCTCCTATCTGATCAAGCGCGCGGCCAAAATGGATTACCGCGCCATGCTCAAAACCGCGAACATGCTGCATAAGAAGACCGGCAAAAGCCGCGTCTGGCTGATGGCGGATATGGCCAAGTGTGCCGCCAAATACAACGCGGGCTACGTCGATTACAAGATCGCGCAGATGTACAGGCTCACAGACGCCCAGCGCGCCACGCAGATCACGCGCGGCATCTCCAACAGCATCGTCGCGCGCATGAACGACAAGAAGTTCTGGCATTTCTTTGACAACAAGACCGAGTTCAATGCGCTGTTCGCCGATCAGGTGAAACGCGACTGGCTCGATTTCACGGCTGCGGACAAGGCGCAGTTCGCCAAGTTCATCGAGGGCCGCGGCGACATCATCTGCAAGCCGGTGGACGGCTCCAGCGGACAGGGCATCCTCAAGTGCACGCCCGAGGATTACAAAGACCCCGACGCGCTTTACGACCGCCTCAAGGCCGCGGGCATCGGCATCGTCGAGGACAAGGTCATCCAGCACGAGGCCATCGCGGCGCTGTGCCCCACGTCGGTGAACACCATCCGCGTGGCGACGCTGCTGGGCGACAAGCAGGAGGGCATCGTCTACGCCTACATCCGCATCGGCAACGGCAAGGTCATGGACAACGTCGACTGCGGCGGCATGGCGGCCCCGGTCGATCTGGACACAGGCGTCATCAGCAGCGTCGGCGCGAACAAGGCGGGCGACGTCTACGAGATCCACCCGATGACCGGCAAGCGCATCCCCGGCACGCAGATCCCCTACTGGGAGGACGTGAAGGCCATGTGCCTGGCCGCAATGCGCGTCGTGCCGCAGGTGCGCTTCGTCGCGTGGGATGTCGCCATCACGCCGGACGGCCCCGTGTTCATCGAGGGCAACTCGTTCCCCAGCCACGCCATCCCGCAGTTCGCCGCGCATTTCCCGGACGGCATCGGCATCCTGCCGCGATTCGAGGCGTTCATCGACCTATGATCTGCACGCTTTGTCCCCGGCACTGCGCCGCCGAGCGCACGGACACGACCGGCGCGGGCGTCTGCCGCGTGGGGTCGCTGCCCAAGGTCGCGCGCGCCGCGCTGCACATGTGGGAGGAGCCCTGCATATCCGGCACGCGGGGCAGCGGCGCGGTGTTCTTCTCCGGCTGCCCGCTGCGCTGCGCGTTCTGCCAGAACGAGGAAATCTCCCACGGCGGCGTGGGCGAGTACGTGAGCGTTTCCCGCCTCGCCGATATCTTCCGCGAGCTCGAGGATCAGGGCGCGCACAACATCAACCTCGTCACCGCCGCGCATTTCGTCCCCGCGGTGGTGGGCGCACTCGAGCTCTACCGCCCGAACATCCCCATCGTCTACAATTCTAGCGGATACGAGAGCCTCGACACGCTGCGCATGCTGGGCGGCGTGGTCGACATCTACCTCCCCGATTTCAAGTACATCGACCCCGCGATGGCCAAGCTCCTCTCCGGCGCGGCGGACTACCCCGACGTGGCCAAGGCTGCCATCGCCGAGATGCGCCGTCAGAGCGGCCCGGCTGTGTACGATGAACACGGCATGATGCTGCGCGGCACGCAGATCAGGCATTTGATTCTGCCCGGTCTCACGGGCGACGCGATGCGGATTCTCTCTTACATCCGCGACACGTGGCCGGACGTGCCGGTCTCGCTGATGGGCCAGTACACGCCGTGCGGCAGGGCGATAAGCATCCCCGGCATGAACCGCCGCATCACGAAGAAGGAATACGCGCGCGTGCTCGCGCACATGGACGCCATCGGCCTCACGGGTTACCGGCAGGCGCTCGACTCGGCGGACGGCAGCTTCACGCCCGCGTTCGACCTGACCGGCGTACATAACGAAACGTAAACTTGCAAAGGAGTGATTTTCATGTTCACCGCAACGCAGGGCAAGCTCGAGGGCTGCGGCTACGACGTCGTGACGATGACGGGCGCAGGCCACGAGGTGCGCGTCATGCCGCAGAACGGCTTCAACCTCTACTACTGGACGTTCGACGGCGGCGAGATCCTCATGAAGCCCGTCGATATCAACGTCTTTGGCACCAAGTACGGCGTGCCGGTGCTCTTCCCCACGCCCAATCGCCTCAAGAACAGCCAATACACATGGCAGGGCGTGACCCGCACGATGAAAAAGCGCGGCGAGGTCATCCCGCGCCACGGTCTGGTCAAGGACGAGCCGTTCACGGTCGTGAGCGTCGAGGCGGGCGAGGACTGCGCCTCCTGCACCGGCGAAATCGAGATCGCGCCGGACAACGACCTGTTCGAGGGCTACCCCTTCCCCTGCAAGCTGACGCTGACCTACACGCTCAAGGCCGACGGCGTACACCTTGACGTGATGGTCGAGAATAAGGGCGAGCAGGAGATGCCGTTCGGCTTCTGCATCCACCCGTATTTCTCCAAGCGCGGCGACGCGAGCAAGTGCCGCATCACCATGCCGCTGACGCGCCGCTTCGTCGCGGACAAGGACGGCAACGCGACCGGCGAGATCGTCCCGGCGACCGGCGACAAGAAGATCTACGACGATTTCTACGTCGTGGAGGACCTCTACCTCGACGACGTGTACACCGGCATGAGCTCCGACCGCGAGTCGCTGGTGCGCTATGACGACATCGACATCCACATCCGCGCGGCGGACTGCTTCCGTCAGGTCGTCGTCTTCACGCCGCACGACCGCCCCGGCTTCTGCATCGAGCCGCAGACCAACGCGAGCGATTTCATCAATCTGCACGCGCGCGGCCTGATCGACGAGAGCGGCCTGCTGGTGCTCCCGGCGGGGCAGACGTTCCGCGCCTGGGCGGAAATGACCGTGACCAAGAGGTAAGGCACATCGCATATTGCAAAGGGAATCCGCGTCGGCGGGTTCTCTTTTTGTATGACAAAAACCGTCCCCCGGATCACCCGGAGAACGGCCTTCCTGATTTCTCTGTCAACCAACCTTCTCAATCACCGCCACCGCGTGGCTGCTGATGCCCAAGCCCTCGCCCTCAAAGCCCAGCTTCTCGGTCGTCGTCGCCTTCACATTCACGCAATCGACATGAACGCCCAGATGCTCCGCGACGCACGCCCTCATTCTCTCAATGTAATCCTTGAGCTTCGGCCTCTGCGCGATGATCGTCACATCGACATTGCCGACGCGATAGCCCTTCTCTTTCAGCAGAGCGACCACGTGATCCAGCAGCTTCGTGCTGTCCGCGCCCTTGTATTGGGAATCTGTGTCGGGAAAGTGCCGCCCGATGTCGCCCAGCGCCGCCGCGCCCAGCAGCGCATCCATCAGCGCATGCAGCGCCACGTCCGCGTCGCTGTGACCCAGCAAGCCCAGGGTGTGCGGCACTTCGACGCCGCAGAGAATGAGCTTCCTGCCCTCGACCAGCCTGTGCACGTCGTAACCGTGTCCGATCCGCATCATAGTGCTTCCCTCCGTCTGCGTCCTGCCCTCGCGCCGCGCGATGACATCGTCCGCCAGCAGCGTGTGCTCCGGCGTCGTGTGCTGGATGTTCTCCGTGCCGCCCTGTGTGAGCTTCACGCGCGCGCCCATCCATTCGGCGAGCATGGCGTCGTCGGTGGCGCGCTGCCCGTCGCGCCCGTTCGCAAAGCGGATGTGCGCCTCGCGGATCAGCCCCGCGTCGAACGTCTGCGGCGTCTGCACGGCCCGCAGCTCGTCGCGCCTCGGCGTGCCGATGACATAACCGCGCTCGTCCACGCGCTTGACCGTGTCCTTGAGCATCACCGCCGCCACGCCGCTGCCGTTCATCCTCGCGCTCTCGATCGTGCGCGCGATGACCTCCGGCGTCACAAGGGGCCGCGCGCCGTCGTGGATGGCGATGATCTCCGCGTTTTCGCTCACGGCCATCACGCCATTGTGCACGCTCTCCTGCCTGTCCGCGCCGCCCTGCACGATCTTCGCATGCAGCCCGGCCTTATCCAGATCCGCGCGCATCTCGTCCATGTCGTGCTCGCCCGTGACGACGACGATCTCGGAAAACCAGCCCGTTTCCTCAAACGCGCGGACGGTGCGCACGATCACCGGCTCCCCGCACAGATTCGCGAGCACCTTGTTTTTCTCCATGCCCATGCGCGTGCCGCGCCCGGCGGCCACGATCACCGCCGCGTTCATCCGATGTCCTCCGTGCCGGAGAGCAGCTCGTACATCATGCCCGCCTCGCTCTTGCGCACGGTCTCGGCGACGGCCAGCACGCGGAATTTGGCGACCTTCTCGCCGAAGCGGATCTCGATCACGTCGCCTTCCTTGACCTCCGTCGACGGCTTGGCGACCTTGCCGTTGATGCTCACGCGCCCGCCCTCGCCGGCTTCCTTGGCGACCGTGCGCCGCTTGATGATGCGCGAAACCTTCAGATATTTGTCAATTCTCATCGTCGTCTTCCTCCTCATGCGCCCGCCGCGTGCCGATGCCCGCGCGCCGCGCCTGTTCATGCTGATATTTTCGGGGGATTTGGTACACCCGCCCGTCCTTTTCAAAATGCGCGCCCGTCTGCTTGAACGAGAACGGCACGCCCGCCGCCCGGCATTGATCCCGCAGCGACAGCACCCACTCGTACCGGCATATGCGCGCCCGCTCGCCCGATTCGCCGCCCGCGATGACGCCCTCGATCTTCCCGCACAGCCACGGCGACAGGTCGACCGGCTCGATCAGCGGCTCGCAGACGACCTCCCTGTGCCGGATCGGCATATCCAGCAGCACCGGCATCCTCTGCGCGGCCTTGCTCTGGCACTCGCACGTCGCCGCGACCGTCACGTTGGGGTATCCCTCGCCCCAGTCCTCCGGCAGCGACACGCGAAAGCGCTCGATGCGCTTGGTGATGATGTAGAACATCAGGTCGGGCCGCGAGCGGATCATCCGCCACGCGCGCACGCGCCACTCGTCGGCCTCCTCGATGAAAAAGTCGCTCGTCAGGCACGTGAACACCGTCTCGCCCGACGTGATCGCCGGTTCGCCGCCGCGCCGCCCGCGCACGGGCAGGTCGTATTCTTTGGTGAGCACGACCTTCGACGCGTCGCGGCCAAACCTCTCGTCCGTTCTGTATACATAACAGTTCAGGCAACCGGGGCTGCACTTGTGGCACCCGTGCCAGGGCCGCCAGACCGCCACGCGCTCACCCTCTTTCCCGGCTCGCGAGCACCGGCAGCGCGCACACGAACGGATAGATGTAGCGCCCAGCCATCACCGGCCCGAGCAGGAACGTCCCCCAAAGCAGCACGGGCAGCATCGCCGCCGCCAGCCGCGCGCCGCCGCCGTTTCGCCACGCGCGCAGCACGAAGAACATCATCGCCCACACGATCGCGCCCATGTTGAAGAAATACCCGATCACCGGCCACTGCATCGCGCCCTGCGCGCCGAACCGCCACTTGAGCGCCTCCAGCACGCGCGGCGCAAGGCTCCTGCTCTCGATGTGCTCAAAGTCGCACCAGTCGTAATACTGATCCGTCACGCCGAGCTGCAGATAATACCCCGACACGCCGTATTCGCCGTAGGGATACCAGAACGAATACGTGTGCATGACCAGCGCGTCCGCATACGCCTTGGGGCACTTTTTCCCAATGCTCACATAGATTTTTGCGTAATAGCCGGGGTCGCGCAGCAGCTCCTGCGTGTCAAACTCGAACTTGACCGGGTCGGAGATCGTCGGGTCATAGAGCCGCCACGATTCATTCGGCATCAGCGCATCGACCGCCGCGCGCTCCTCGTCCGTGAGCAGCTCGCCGTGCAGGCTGCGCGCCCTTGCCATCTGCTGAATCGGCCAGCTGAGCATCTCGCACAGGTCGCCGTCCACGGCATGCGTCGCGGCCTTCATGACGCCGTTTGCCGCGAAGCTCACCGCGATGCCCAGCGCCACGCACGCGCAGACCCGCGCCGCGCGCCGCCTCATGCAGATCAAAATCAGCAGCACCCACGCGACCGCCGCGTACACCGCGTTATTGCGCAGCAGCATCATGCCCGCCGACGCGAGCACCAGCGAAGCGCCCAGCCGCCGTGTCACGCCGCGCAGCAGTGCCTCGGTCGTGAGCGCCAGCGTCAGCGCGAACAATCCGCCGAAGAGCACGTCCTTCGTCGCGCTCACGCTCATCATCATGTGCAGCGGATAGACCGCGAAAAACGCCGCCGCCCACCTCGCCGCCCTCGCCGACGCGAACCGCGAGACCGACGCGCACGCCGCCGCGAAACACGCCGCCAGCAGCGCCATCTGCACAGCGGTATACAGCGCCGCGCCGAGCGTGATGCTGCCCAGCGCCCGCCCCAGCACGACGCAGCCGCCCAGCAGCAGCGTGTGCGCAAGCGGGTGATGCGCCGAGTACGCGCCGGTGAACACCTGCTCCAATTGGAACGGCACGTCGTAGCTGAACGCGCCGGGGAAGCAGACCAGCCACATCGGCAGCCAGCACGCGAGCATCAGCGCCATCACGCGAAGCGGCCGGAACGGTTTTTCTTCCTTACATATGCGCCGCGCCGCGAGCCTGTCGCCGAGGCTGAACAGCGCATACAGCACCGCCGCGCAAGGCAGCCAGAGCGCCGCCGCCGTGCCGAGCGCGCGCAGGGGCAGCGTCTCGCCGAGCGTCTGGGCCTGATGCCCGAATGACGCCGCGAGCGCATACGCCGCACCGCCCGCGATGCTGACCAAAACCGTCCGACGCATGCCGCCGCCCCCTTTCCGCGTTTTCCTTAGTGTATCACAAGCGGCCCAAAACCTCAATCTTTTTGCGATCTTCACGCGAAGTCGCATCATCTTCTCTTTCTTTTGTCAATTTTTCCATATTTTCGCCACAATTGGGTGCTATAATTCTCTCGTAAAGGTCGATGAACGCATCGCCTTTACATCGTCTTCGCATCCCATCTCCCCCCCCCTCCAACGTGCGGAGACGAATCTTCCTTTTTCCCCTTCCTCATTTTTTCCCTTCCACAAGAAAGCGCTGCCCGGCTCCCCCCGTGGCGGCGCTTTCCCTTTTGGGATGGAAAGGCTGCGGGCATCTGTCCCGCCTGCTTGCATCTTTTTCCTTTCTGCGTTGTCTCTCTCCGGTCAACGTAGCGCTGCTACGCCTCCCTCCGTTCGACTTAGCAGAAAGAAAAAATCTGCGGCGCATTTCGGGACACCTGCCCTTGCCTTCCCATCCGCGCTTCTTCGGTGCTTTTTATTTTTTGGGGTTACGGGGGTGCGGGGTATGCAGCCCGCCGCATAATCCTCGTCCGTCTCCCCTTGCCTTCCCATCTTCGGTACTTTTTATTTTTTGGGGTACGGAGTACGGTTATCGCCAATCTCATTTATACTGCCCGCGTCGTTTTTCGGCGCGGCTTTTTTGTGCCGCACATTGCCCGCCGTTCCCCTTTGAACGCACGTCTTCGCGCACCGCACTTCGCTCACCATTTTTTATGGATCACACGCCCGCCGCAAATCAACGAAAAAAGCATCCGCACGAGTCGGATGCTCTCGATATTCGTCTGCAAGCCCGCCTCAGGGCTTCTCGCCGTCCGTGCCGGTGTCACGGGCCTCGCCGAGCTGCTGCATGGCGGTCTGGTAGATGATGGTCGCGCACTCGGGCCAGCGCTCACAGAAGCGTTTGGCCTGCGCCTTTGTCGCGGCGGTGATGTTCATGGAGAACAGCTCGACGCCGCCCTCCAGCGCGCGCAGCGTGACGACGAAGCCGCTTTCAGTCTCCTGCCACGTGGCGGGCATCTGCTGTTCGTCGCGGATGCGCCTGCGCCATGCAGGGCAGCTTTGCGCGAGAATCTGCTCGAGCGACGCGCGGATGCGGGAGGCGAAGAGCTCCATGGACTGGCGGCCTTCCGGCGTGAGCACGAGCAGCACGCCCTCGGGCCGGGTGCTCTCGCGCACGAAGCCCGCCTCCTTGAGCCCGCCCAGCGCCAGAAAGAACTGGAACTGGCTCTGCAGGCCCGTCTCCACCACAAAGCGCAGCAGCTGCTCCTGCGTGCATGCGCCCAGGCCGTCAAGCGCGCGCAGCAGCACGAGCTTGTCCTCTTCTTCCGTGGCATGCATGTCAAACACAGGGACGCACCTCCTTTGCCCCGCGCGGCGTCAGTCCTTGTCGGTCTCGTCCTTGACGATGTAGCCCGCCAGCGCGTCGAGCAGGTCGTCGCAGTCGTCGCTGTATATATCCATCTGAACCGGCCTGGACAGGTCGATCGAGAAGATGCCCAGTATGCTCTTGGCGTCCACGACGTAGCGCCCGCTGCGCAGGTCCATGTCGTAGGGATAGCGGTTCACGATGGCCACAAAGTCCTTGACGTGATTGGTCATCATCGTCAGGCGCACATTGACGGATTTCATATGAGGATCGCCCTCCTTTCATTTCCTCCCCCATTATACCCGAAAGACCACCCCATTGCAAGCGCCGCCCCTGCGCAAATCCCGCCGCAATTTTTGTGCGGTCAGCCGTCCGCCAAACTTTTTTCATTTTCCCGCAAAAAATGTGTTGACAAGATTCGCGCCCTGTGGTAGAATATTTAGCGTTGACGGGGCATTAGCGCAGTTGGTAGCGCGTTTGAATGGCATTCAAAAGGTCAGGGGTTCGACTCCCCTATGCTCCACTCTCATCCCGAACCCAAGCGGTTCGGGTTTTTCTTTTGCCCAAACGCACAGCAAAAGGCCGGATTCCGCGTTCATGCATGCGGCGTCCGGCTTTTGTCATGCTGTTTTTGCAAATCAACGCGCGTCCGGCCGTGCGAAATGGCGGGAAACCGGCGGCCTCCCCCGAATCCGCGTTCACCCCAGAATCCGGTCGATTTCCCGCTCGCCCGCATCCGGCAGAATCCGCCTCAAATGCGCGCGAATCCGCTCCGCCGATTCCTCCGGCTCGCAGGCGTACACCCTGTCCGTGAAGTCCGCGCCGAAGTGCGCCTCCGGGGTCGCATAGCGCGCCAGACCCCAGCCGTAGGGCGCGCCGAAGCGGTCGCGGGCGTACTCAAAATCGACCGTCGTCACATAGCCCTGCATCTGCAGCCGCGTGACGATGGCGTCAAACTCGCCGCGATTGCGCATGCCCGCAAGCCTGCGCCACGCCTTCGACAGCAGCGTCGGATGCGCGAGCAGCACGTCGTAGACCCGCTTGTCCCCGACCCGCGCGAGGCCGTCGTCATACAGCGCGTCGAAGTCGTAGCCGTCGCGCCTGTAATTGGCGAAATCCGCGAACCACGCCGCGCTGACAAAGCCCGCCTTGCCGCCGAAGAACTTGCCGTACGCGCAGCCCGTCTCGCGGATGACCGGCCCCTTCCATTCCCAAGGCCCGTCTACGTCCTTTTGAAACCACAGCTCCGGCGGCGTGTGCTCCTCGACGGAGAAGCCCGCCACGCGGTTTTTGAGCAGCGGCAGAAAGCCCAGCGCCTCCACGGCCCGCGCAAGCTCTCCCGCGGTTCTGATCTCAAAATCGTGCATTGTGCTCACCTCAACGTGATTCATTCGATGCCCCGCGCGCCGAATCCTCCCGCAGCGCAAAAAGCGGCAGCCCGACCATTTGGCCCGGACTGCCGCGTCTTTGCGTGATTACTCGCCGAAAACCTTGATGTAGTCGGCCTTGAACTTCTCGATGCCCTGATCCGTCAGCGGATGCTTGGTCATCTGCTCGATGACCTTGTAGGGCACGGTCGCGATGTCGGCGCCCGCGAGCGCGCAGTCGGTCACGTGGATCGGGTTGCGCACGCTGGCGGCGATGATCTCGGTCTTGATGTCGGGATAGTTGGCGAAGATGGCGCGGATGCTCTCGATCAGCTCGATGCCGGGCTGGGAGATGTCGTCGAGGCGGCCCAGGAACGGGCTGACGTAGGTCGCGCCCGCGCGGGCGGCGAGCAGCGCCTGGTTCGCCGAGAAGATCAGCGTGCAGTTGGTCGGGATGCCCTTCGCGCTGAGCGCCTTGATGGCCTTGAGGCCTTCCGGCGTCATCGGGATCTTGACGACCATGTGCTTGGGATCGAGCGCGTAGATGGCCTCGCCCTCGGCGACCATGTCCTCGGCCTTGACGGTCGTGGCCTTGACCTCGCCGGAGATCGGGCCGTCCACAAACGTTGCGATCTCCGCCAGCGTCTCGGCGTAGTCGCGGCCTTCCTTGGCGATGAGGCTGGGGTTCGTGGTCACGCCGGCGATGACGCCCATGTCATTCGCCTTGCGGATCTCCTCCACATTCGCGGTGTCGATAAAGAATTTCATACGGCAGCACTCCTTTATTGTATCGTTTTTCCCCCGACCGGGCGGCGGGTCCTGCGCGCGGAGCGGTCCGTCTGCGCCTGCCCGTCATGCCCGAATTCTGCATATATTATATCATATAAAGCAGGAAATGCATAGCGGTATTTGCGCCTGCGCTCAAAAATCCTTCCTCGCCCGCCGCCCGTATTCCATATATGAAAGTTTATGAAATTCCGGTGGACAATCATCCGTATTCTGCAATTTCATAACTTTTTGGGGCAGAAAAACGAACAAAAGAGAAAATTTTGCAAAAAAGTCTTGCATAAATGAAAATCATACCCTATAATAAACAGCGTCCGAATCCTGACAAGCAAATCAAAGCATTACGATATTACAGCAAGGGGGATAAACATTATGTCTTACGTCGACGAGGTCTACGAGCGCGTTGTCCGCGAGAACCCGAGCCAGCCCGAGTTCCATCAGGCCGTGCGCGAGGTGCTGGATTCCCTGCGCGTGGTCATCGAGCGCAACGAGGAGAAGTACCGCCGCGAGGCGCTGCTCGAGCGCATCACCATGCCGGAGCGTCAGCTGCTCTTCCGCGTGCCGTGGGTGGACGACAAGGGCCAGGTTCAGGTCAACAACGCCTTCCGTGTGCAGTTCTCCAGCGCCATCGGCCCGTACAAGGGCGGCCTGCGCCTGCATCCGAGCGTCAACCTGGGCATCATCAAGTTCCTGGGCTTTGAGCAGATCTTCAAGAACAGCCTGACCGGCCTGCCCATCGGCGGCGGCAAGGGCGGCTGCGACTTCGACCCCAAGGGCAAGAGCGACCGCGAGGTCATGGCCTTCTGCCAGAGCTTCATGACCGAGCTGCACAAGTACATCGGCGCGGACGTCGACGTCCCGGCGGGCGACATCGGCACAGGCGCGCGCGAGATCGGCTATATGTACGGCCAGTTCAAGCGCCTGACCGGCCGCTATGAGGGCGTGCTCACCGGCAAGGGCCTTAGCTACGGCGGCTCCCTGGCGCGCACCGAGGCCACCGGCTACGGCCTGCTCTACCTCACCGAGGAGATGCTCAAATGCAACGGCCACGACATCGCGGGCAAGGTCGTCGCGGTCTCCGGCGCGGGCAATGTCGCCATCTACGCCGCCGAGAAGGCCCAGCAGCTGGGCGCGAAGGTCGTCACCGTCTCCGATTCCACCGGCTGGGTTTACGATCCCGACGGCATCGACGTGGCGCTGCTCAAGGACGTCAAGGAAGTCCGCCGCGCCCGCCTGACCGAGTACGCCGCCGCCCGTCCGAGCGCGCAGTATCACGAGGGCAAGGGCGTCTGGTCCGTCAAGTGCGACGTGGCGCTGCCCTGCGCGACGCAGAACGAGCTGAACCTCGAGGACGCCAAGATGCTCGTGGCCAACGGCTGCATCGCCGTCGCCGAGGGCGCGAACATGCCCACCACCATGGACGCCACCGAGTATCTCCAGGCAAGCGGCGTGCTCTTCGCGCCGGGCAAGGCGGCCAACGCGGGCGGCGTCGCCACCTCCGCGCTGGAGATGAGCCAGAACTCCATGCGCCTGAGCTGGACGTTTGAAGAGGTCGACGCCAAGCTCAAGGACATCATGGTGAACATCTACCACAACATCGACAACGCCGCCAAGGAATACGGCCTCGCCGGAAACTTCGTCGCGGGCGCGAACATCGCGGGCTTCCTCAAGGTCGCCAACGCGATGGAGGCGCAGGGCGTCGTCTGATCGAACACAAAAGCTTTGGAGCGTATCCATACCGATACGCTCCTTTTTTATATTCATTTCGATGCCCTGCACCGACATTTACCATATACACAAAAACAGGCACAGCGGATGAACCCGCCGTGCCTGTTTACCGTCCTATGGCCTCCGCCCCATTCCGGCGGCTTTTTTACGCCTCATTGCGCAATCGGGGTGATCTCGCTCCCCACATCGTAATACCGCGTGACGATCTCCCCGCCGTCGCCGTCGCGGATGGTCAGGCGAATGTCGGCCTCCGCGCCGCCGGGCGTCGCGATCGTCTCCGCCTCGCTGCGCGCGATGCCCTCGCCGAGCTGGTCGATGAGCTTGCGCTCGACATCGTCCGGCACGTAGGCGGCGGTCGTCTCGAGCTCTGCGGTGAACCCGCTGGCATAGAGCAGCATCAGCGTTTCGCGCAGGTCATCATGCTCGCCAAGCTGCTCCATTTTGAGATCGTCGTATGCGGCGCAGTCCTCGTGCCAGCCCGCGAACGCCCCGTCGCCGCGCTTGTCGGCCAGACCGAATTGCCCGGTCAGGAATTCGCCGAGCGCATGCGTGACCTTCCGCGCGCCGGAGGGGTTGAGGTGCGACCCGGCGTCGTAGCAGTCGGTGTCAAAATCGACCGCGCCCGTGTACTGCATGTTCAGCGCCGGAACGCCCTTCTCCTGCGCCAGACGGATCGCGGCGTTCGCCCAGAGCTGGTGCTCCTCGCTCGCCGGGAAGGGGATGTTGACGATGACGGGCTGCACGCCGTTTGCCTCGCACAGCTCGATGAACCGCGCGATGTAGTCAAGCCCGACAGAATCTTCCTTATAATAAGCGTCCTGCGCGACGAGCGCCGTCTCCCACGGCTCGCACACGGCGATGCGCATCTCCGCGCCCTTCTCCCGCGTGCAGTCCGCCTCCCCGCCGAGCGCGCGGCCCCAGTCCTGCGCCGTCAGCTCGTTCCAGCGGTTGTGATACACGCTGAAGGGAAAGAGCATCTCCATGCGGTCGCCCTCGCTGTCGGGAAAGATCTCGCGCACGGCTTTGATCTTGGTCAGGCTCAGCGGCCAGACGTCCATCGACTGATGCGCGACGCCCACGTCCATGCCCGGCGTCTGCGCGCCCGCGTAGAGCACGTCGAGCACGGCGACCTTCGGCTTGTGCACGTCAAACGCGCTGACCGCCAGCCAATACGACATCGCCAGCGAGTTCGCGTTCCCGCCGAAGTTGTAGCTCGTGATGCCGTACTCGCGCCACAGCTCCATCGGGTAGACGGCGTTCATCATGTGGCTCGTGCCGAAGAACAGCACGTCGTAGGTCGTGTCGTCCTCGAAAAACGGGCGGTACTTGAAGTCGCTCGCGTCGCGCTTCGTCGCCTCGCTCAGGAACATCACGCCCGCCGCCACCATCGCGCCGATCACGAGGGCGGACAGCGCCGCGCGGATTCCCTTTTTCATGCGCATCCCCCTCGATCAGAACTTGAAGTAGATGAAGTTCGCCGCGTCGTAGGCATTGCCCCACACGCCGAACAGCAGAATCGCCAGAATCGCCAGCGCCGCGCCCGCGACCTTAAACAGCCAATTCTGCCTCACGTACCACGCGCGCAGATCGACGCCCCGCTCGGCGAGCACGTCCACGGTCAGCAGCAGCGCCGTGCAAACCGCCAGCAGCGAAAAATTCGCCGCGTCCAGCCCGAGCGCATAGATCGCGCCGCCGGAGAGCGCAAACGGGTTGAAATCGCGCGCCGCGCACAGCAGCATCCGCAGCCCCGCCGCCAGACCGTTCGCCCGAAACAGCAGCCAGCCCACGCACACCAGCGCAAACGTCGTGACGATGCGAAGCGCACGCCACACCGCCGTCCCCGTGTCGATGCGCAGCGCACGGATGATCCGCTCGCGCACGGGGCGCAGCAGATCGCCCGCCGCCTGATACAGCCCGTGCAGAAGGCCCCACGCCACGAACGACCAGTTCGCGCCGTGCCATATGCCGCTGACCAGGAACGTCACCAGCACGTTCACCTGCTTGCGCAGCGCCCCGCGACGGCTGCCGCCCAGCGGGATATAGACGTAATCGCGCAGCCACGCGCTCAGCGAGATATGCCACCTGCGCCAGAAATCCTTGACGGACACGGCGAAATACGGCCGCTCGAAGTTGACCGGCAGCGCGATGCCCAGCATCTGCCCGCAGCCCGCCGCCATCAGCGAGTAGCCGCCGAAGTCCGTGTAGATCTGCAGCGCGTACATAAGCGTCGCCAGCACGATGGCCGCGCCGCTGTGCTGCCTGTAATTGTCGAACACCGTGTTCACCAGAATCGCCGCGCGGTCGGAGATCACGACCTTGAGGAACATGCCCCACAGAAAGCGCAGCGCGCCGCCGGTCACGTTGTCAAGCTCGAACCTGCGCGCCGCCCTGTATTGCGGCAGGAGCGCGCCGCCGCGCCCGATGGGGCCGGACAACAGCTGCGGGAAGAACGAGACGAACAGAGCGTAGTTGACGAAATTGCGCTCCGCCGGGTATTTGCCCCTGTACACGTCGATCAGGTAGCCCACGGCCTGAAACGTGAAAAACGATATGCCCACCGGCAGCGCGATGCCCGGCAGCGTCAGTTCGCCGATGCCAATGCGCCGCAGCACGATGTTCACGTTTGTCACAGCGAACTGCGCGTATTTGAACACGGCGAGCATGCCCAGCATCGCCAGCAGCGCCGCGAGGAACACGCCCCGCCGCGCGCGCACCGGTTTGCCCGCACCCTTGGGGGACATCGCCAGCGCCGCCGCGTATGTGATGACCGTCGCCGCCAGCAGCACCCACAGATACCGCGCGCCGCAGCACGCATAGAAAAACCAGCTCGCCAGCAGCAGCCAGACGTTTTTCACCCGCTGCGGCACGGCGTAATACAGCGCCAGCACGACCGGGAAAAACAGCAGAAACCGAAATGAATTGAATACCAACGCGCTATCCTCCTGCGTTCGCGCTTACAGCTTCTCGCACCCGCGCAGCATCGCGCTCCTCGCCCGCGGGTTGCGCTCGACCTCGTCCTTATCCGGCTTGATGCCGTTGCCCACGAGCTTGACCGTCGGCTTCTTGCCGCATATGCACACCGGGATTTTCGGCGGGCATGTGCACGGGTTCGCCAGCTTGCGCAGCGTCTGCTTGGCGATTCTGTCCTCGAGCGAGTGGAACGTGATGATGGCCAGCCGCCCGCCGGGATTCAGCAAGTCCGCCATATCCTCGATGGCCTGCCGCAGCGGGTCGAGCTCGTCGTTGACCGCGATGCGCAGCGCCTGAAACGTCCTGCGCGCGCTGTGGCCGCTGTCCTGCATGCGGATCTTTTTGGGGATGGCCGCGTCGACGCACGCCACGAGATCCGCCGTCGTCTCCAGCGGCGCTTTCGCCCTGTGCTCAAGGATGATGTCCGCGATGCGCGCAGCCCACTTTTCCTCGGCGTAATCGCGCAGAATCCGCGTGATGTCCTCCTTGCTCCACTGGTTGACGATCTCGCGCGCGGTCAGCGTCTGGTCCTGATCCATGCGCATGTCAAGCGGCGCGTCCGCGTGGTAGGAAAAACCGCGCTCTGCGGTGTCCAGCTGATAGGAGCTGACGCCCAGATCGACCATCATGCCGTCAATGCTGGTGACGCCGCGCTCGGCCAGCAGTTCCTTCACGTCGTGGAAATTGCCCTTGATGGCGGTGAAATTGCCCGCGCCGCCGAGCCTTTGCGTGGCCGCCGCGAGCGCGTCGTTGTCGCGGTCGATGCCGTAGAGGTGGCCGGTGCCGTTCAGCCTGCGCAGGATCTCCGCGCTGTGGCCGCCGCCACCGAGCGTGCCGTCGACGTAGACGCCGCCCTCGCGCACATTCAGCATATCGACGGTGGGCATGAGCATGACGCTCACATGTTCAAATGACATGGGCAAACTCCTTTTCGCTCCTCAAAATCGTCCTCAGCTCGCCGATCATGTACAGCGAACCGGCCGCCAGAACGGTGCCGTCCTCGCCCGCGATGTGCCGCGCCTTGGCAAGCGCCCCGGCGATGGTGTCCGCGTCCGCCGCGCCGATGCCCTGCCGCTCGAACGCGCGCTCCAGCTCCTTGGGCGGCAGCGCGCGCTCCATCTTGGGCGCTGTGCACACGGCAAACCTCACCCGCTGCGCCAGCCGCTCGGCCATGCGGTCGGTCTCCTTGTCGCGCATCATGCCGGTGAGCAGCACGGTCTTCTCGCGCGGCAGCCACTTGTCGCAGTACGCGCACAGCGCGCGCACGCCGGGGTCGTTGTGCGCGCCGTCGAGCAGCACATTCCCAAAGCGCTCGAGGCGGCCCGGCCAGTAGACATTCGCCATGCCCCGGCGGATGGCGTCGCTGGGGATCTGCATCCCGCTCTGGCGCAGCGCACAGATCGCGCCCAGCGCGGCGCAGGCGTTCTCGGCCTGATGGCGTCCGCGCAGGGAGACGGTCAGATTCTTCATCATCTCCCCGGGCAGCGGCACGTCAAACGTCACGCCGTCGGGCGTCTCGCGCACGTTCTGCGCGTCCGGGTCAAACACCTGAACGCCCTTGCCGCGCGCCGCCGCCATCAGCACGGCCCTGGCGGACTTCTCCTGCGGCCCGAGGGCAACCGGCACGCCGGGCTTGATGATGCCCGCCTTTTCCAAGGCGATCTGGTCGATGGTGTCGCCCAGATACTGCATGTGATCCATGCCGACCTCGGTGATGACGCTCACGCGCGGGGTGATGATGTTCGTCGGGTCGATGCGCCCGCCGAGGCCGACCTCGATGACCGCGACATCGACCTTTTCCATCGCAAAGCACACAAACGCCATCGCCGTGCCGAGCTCAAACTCCGTGATGTGCGTCCCCTCCGCGTCGCACGCCTCAAACGCGGGCCACACGCGCTCAACCAGCTCCGCGAGCCTCTCGCCGGAAACCGGCACGCCGTCAATCCTGATGCGCTCGTTGTATCGCTCGATGTACGGCGAGGTATACAGCCCGGTCTTATAGCCCGCCTCGCGCAGAATCCGCTCGATCATCGCGCAGCAGGAGCCCTTGCCGTTCGTGCCCGCGACGTGCACCATGACGAGCTTGTCCTGTACGTTGCCGAGCTTGCCCATCATGGCGCGCATGTTCTCGATGCCGTTTTTCTTGCCGGTGGGGTATACGCTGTGGATTTTGGCAATAGCCTCCTGTTCGGTCATGGAAGTGCCTCCCTTCGCTTGGGTGTGTTCTTATATATAAAGGAAAGATGTGCGTATTTTTCCGTATACACTATTTCCCGGTGAGAGGCCTGTTTTCCTCTTTTTGCGGCGAACAAAAGCGCGGAGGCTCATCGCAAGCCCCCGCGTTCTGTTTATGGTATGGTTGATATCAGAGACAGCGCATCGAAATCACATGTTTTTGAGGTCTTCGATTCTGGCAACCAGCTTCTCCAGCTTGTCGCGGCTGACCTCCAGCTTGGCCTTCTCCTGCTCGACGAGCTGCGCGGGCGCTTTGCCGAGGAAGCCCGGATTGCTCAGCTTGGCGACGGCGCGGTCGATGTCCTTCTGCACGCTGTCGCGCTCCTTGCCAAGGCGCGCGAGCTCCTTGTCGATGTCCACGAGGTCGCCCAGCGGGATGAACAGCTCGGCGGCCTCGCTGACGGCGGAGACCGTCTTGCCCGGGGCAGCCTCACCCGCGCCGAGAATCGCCATCTCGCTGACCCACGCCATGCGCTTCAGGTACTCGCCGCTTCCGGCCATCGCGTCCTCCCAGCCGGCCTTCGGGCGCACGATCAGGTGCGCGCGCTTGCCGACGGCGACGTTCATCTCCGCGCGCAGGTTGCGCACCGCGCGGATGACATCCATGATGCCCTCCATGGCGCGCTCGGCCTGCGCGAAGTCCCACGCGTCGTTGACCTGCGGCCAATCGCTGAGCATGATCGTGCCCTGCGTGCCGGGGATGTAGCGATACACCGCGTCGGTGATGAACGGCATGAACGGATGCAGCAGCTTGAGCAGGCCGATGAGCACGTGACGCAGCACGGCGCGCGTCGCCGCGGCGGCGTTCGCGTCCTCGCCGTTGAGCGTCACCTTGGCCAGCTCGATGTACCAGTCGCAGAACTCGCTCCACGCGAAGTCGTAAATCTTCTGCGCCGCCAGACCCAGGTCGTATTCCTCGAAGTGGTTGGTCACCTCGCGCACGGTCTCATTCAGCCGCGCGAGAATCCACTTGTCGGCGGCGGAGAATTCCTTGCCCTCGATGGCCTCGGCGGTGTCGCCCAGGTTCATGAGCACAAAGCGGCTCGCGTTCCAGATCTTGTTGGCGAAATTGCGCGCGGACTCGACCTTGTCCGTCGAGAAGCGCATGTCGTTTCCGGGGGACACGCCCATGACCAGCGAGAAGCGCAGCGCGTCCGCGCCGTACTGGTCGATGACCTCCAGCGGATCCACGCCGTTGCCCAGCGATTTGCTCATCTTGCGGCCCAGCGCGTCGCGCACGAGGCCGTGAATGAGCACCGTGTGGAACGGCGTCTTGCCCATCTGCTCGCAGCCGCTGAAGATCATGCGCGCGACCCAGAAGAAGATGATGTCATAGCCCGTGACCAGCACGCTCGTCGGGTAGAAGTACTCGAGGTCCTCCGTCTTGTCCGGCCAGCCGAGCGTGGAGAACGGCCAGAGCGCGGAAGAGAACCACGTGTCCAGCACGTCCTCGTCCGGATCAAGATGAGTGGAGCCGCACCTCGGGCAGACCGTCGGCGTCTCGCGCGCGACGATGACCTCGCCGCAGTCCGCGCAATACCACGCCGGGATGCGATGGCCCCACCAGAGCTGGCGGCTGATGCACCAATCGCGGATGTTCTCCATCCACGTCATGTAGTTCTTCTCAAAGCGCTCCGGCACAAAGCGCGTCTCGCCGTTTTTGACGCACTCGATGGCGGGCTTGGCCAGCGGCTCCATCTTGACGAACCACTGCTTGGAGACCATCGGCTCGATGGTGGTGTGGCAGCGGTAGCACGTGCCGACCTCGTGCTTGAGCGGCTCGACCTTCTTGAGCAGGCCCAGCGCCTCGAGGTCCGCGACGATGGCCTTTCTCGCCTGCGCCGTCGTCATGCCGGCGTATTTGCCGCAGTCGAGCACGCGCGGCTCGCCGACGGCCGCCTTGCCGGATTCAAACAGCGCGTCGTTCTCGGCCTTCTCCGCCGCGCCGGTCATGATGCCGGTGTAGGTGAACACGCGGATGAGCGGCAGGTCGTGCCTCTGGCCGACCTCAAAGTCGTTCGGGTCGTGCGCCGGGGTGATCTTCACGACGCCGGTGCCCTTCTCCTTGTCGGCGTGCTCGTCGCAGACGATCGGGATCTCGCGGTTCACCAGCGGCAGGATGACGTGGCAGCCGTGCAGATGCTTGTAACGCTCGTCGTCCGGGTTGATGGCCACGGCGGTGTCGCCGAGCATGGTCTCCGGGCGGGTCGTCGCCAGCTCAAGCATCTCACCCGTCTCCTTGACCGGGTAGAGCAGATGCCAGAAATTGCCGTCCTGCTCCTTGTATTCGACCTCGGCGTCGGAAATCGACGTGTTGCAGCACGGGCACCAGTTGACCATGCGGTTGCCGCGGTAGATCAGGCCCTTTTCGTACAGGCGGTTAAAGACCTCGGTGACCGCGCGGGAGCAGCCCTCGTCCATCGTGAAGCGCTCGCGGCTCCAGTCGCAGCTGTTGCCCATGCGGCGGGTCTGGCGCACGATGCGTCCGCCGTATTCGTTCTTCCACGCCCACGCGCGGCGCAGGAACTCCTCGCGGCCCACGTCGTGCTTGTCAAGGCCCTCCTTGCGCATGGCCTCCACGATCTTGACCTCGGTGGCAATCGAGGCGTGGTCTGTGCCCGGCAGCCAGAGCGTCGGGTCGCCCTTCATGCGGTGATAGCGGGTCAGGCTGTCCTGAAGCACGCCGTCCATCGCGTGGCCCATGTGCAGCTGGCCGGTGATGTTGGGCGGCGGCATGACGATGGTGAAGGGCTTCTTGCCCTCCACGCGGTGCGCTTTAAACGCGCCGCTCTCCTCCCACTCGCGGTAGAGGTCGCCCTCAATCGCCTGCGGGTTATAGACCTTGTCCATTTGCGCAGTATTCATGTTTGGATTTCATCCTTTCCATATGTCAAAACTTGGGTTTTTCTTGCAGCACAACCGGCATGCGTTCAAGGCAGAAAGATCAGGATTGCCCCGATGAACGCCAGCCCCACGCCGATGAGCTTGACCGTGGGCACGGCGTCCTGTTTGCGGCACAGCTTGCCCGCGCCGAAGGTCAGCACGGCGCCGCACAGCAGCGTCGCAATGCCGGGGATCATCTCGCTCGTCAGGTTCATACGCGCCTCCATACTTTGGGGTACTGATTGCATGCTCATGCGGATGTTTTGGGGTACTGTATCCAATCCCATGCGGACACGGGCAGCCGCGCTTTTCCGCATGAAACAGAAAACGCAGGCATTGCCCAAAAGGACGCTTGCCTGCGTGGTACCACCTTCGTTCACGCCCGCGTATCACATACGGCGGACGCCTCGTGTGCGCTGTATCGGGCGCGCCCGCGCAGACTCCTCGCCTGCGCCCTCCAAAGCGACCTTCCGCGCTGCTCATCCCGGGCGGCCTTGCAGCCTGTGGGCGGCCCTCTCTGCTGGCGGCGTGCGCGTACTCCTCTTTTTCATCGGGGATGCCTTCATATTCAATAGCAGTGCCATGATATCATGCTTTTCGCGCGTTGTCAACGGGGAAAATGCCGCGCGCGCACATTCCCCGCCCCGCCCATCTTGAACAGCGGCGCAAAATACGCTATAATGATTTTATCTATGCAAACCACGATTCCCGGCGCACCCGCGCCGCACGGAGAGCCGATATGAAACACCTGATTCTTGACTACCTCAAGGCCACCGCCGCCCGCTTCCCGGATCGCTGCGCGTTCGCCGACGAGACCGACGCCGTGACGTTCGCCGGGCTTGTGACCCGCGCCAAGGCCGTGGGCAGCGCGCTCGCGAGCCTCGTCCCCCCGCGCTCGTGCGTGGGCTTTTACATGGACAAGGGCGTCGCGGCGGTCTGCGGCTTCATGGGCGCGGTCTACGCGGGCTGCGCGTACAGTCAGCTCAATCTGCGCCACCCCGCCGTGCGCATCGCGGCGATTCTTGACACGCTCGCCTGTCCCGTCGTCGTCACCGACCGCGAGCACGCACAGGCCCTCGCGCCCATGGCGGGCGGCCGCACGATCCTGCTCATCGAGGACATGCTCGCCGGCGATATCGACGACGCCAAACTCGCGAGCGTCCGCCGCAGCATGATCGACACCGATCCGCTCTACGTCAACTTCACCTCCGGCTCGACCGGCACGCCCAAGGGCGTCGCCGTCTGCCACAGGAGCGTCATCGACTTCATCACGTGCTTCACCGAGATCTTCCATATCGACGAAAACGACGTGCTCGCCAATCAGGCGCCGTTCGATTTTGACGTGTCGGTCAAGGACATCTATTCCGGCATCTTCACCGGCGCGTGCGTGCAGATCGTCCCCACGGCCTACTTCACCCAGCCGGTCAAGCTCATGGACTTTTTGTGCGACCGCGGCACGACCGTCATGGTCTGGGCGGTCAGCGCGCTTTGCTTCATCACGACGATGAACGTGCTTGACTACCGCGTCCCCGACAAGCTGCGCGCCATCCTCTTTTCGGGCGAGGTCATGCCCATCAAGCACCTTCACAAGCTGCAAAAATATCTGCCGGACGTGATGTACGTCAACCTCTACGGCCCCACCGAGATCACGTGCAACTGTACCTATTATATTGTGGACAGGCCGTTTGACGTGGGCGACACGCTGCCCATCGGCGTGCCGTTCCCCAACGAGCGCGTGATTCTGCTCACGGAGGATAATCGCGAGGCCGGGCCGGGCGAGGTCGGCGAGCTGTGCGTGGCGGGAACCGCGCTGGCGCTGGGCTATCTGCGCGACCCACAGAAGACCGCCGCCGCGTTCACCCAGAACCCGCTCAATCCCGCGCTCCCGGAGCTGATCTACCGCACCGGCGACCTCGTGCGCATGACCGAGACCGGCGAGATGGTCTACGTCTCCCGCAAGGATTTCCAGATCAAGCACATGGGCCACCGCATCGAGCTGGGCGAGATCGAGACTGCGATCACCGCCGTGCCGGGCGTCTCCCGCTGCTGCTGCGTCTATCTGCACGACAAGGGCAAGATCCTCGCGTTCACATGCGGCGAGGCGGACAAGACCGAAATCGCCGCCGCCCTGCGCGAGACCCTGCCCGCCTACATGATCCCCAACATCTTTATGAACGTGGACGCCATGCCGCTGACCAAAAACGGCAAGATCGACCGCGCCGCGCTCATGGAGCTGTACAATGCAAAGAAAAAGGAGGCCCGCCGTGGATAAACAGACGCTCGCGAACATCGCGCGGGACTTCGGCACGCCGTGCTTCGTGTTCGACGAAACCGCGCTCGCAAACCGCATGCGCGCCGTCAAGGAGATCGTCGGGCCGACGGTTCACCTGTGCTACTCGATCAAGGCCAACCCGTTCCTCATCCCCGCCATGCTGCGCCTCACGGAGCTGCTCGAGGTCTGCTCCCCCGGCGAGCTGACCATCTGCAACGACCTCGGCGTAAGCCCCGACGTCATCCTCTTCTCCGGCGTCAACAAGACCGCGCGCGACGTCGCCGACGCCATGGACGCGGGCGTCACGCGCTTTACAGCCGAGTCGCTTCTGCACGTCCGCCTTCTCGAGGAAGCCGCAAGCGCGCGCAATCGCACCTACCCCGTGCTGCTGCGCCTGACCGCAGGCACGCAATTCGGCATGGACGAGGGCGACCTCATTTCCGTCATCGACCATGCGGACGAGTATCCGCACCTCGACTTTGAGGGCCTGCACTTTTTCGCCGGGACGCAGCGCAAAAAGCTCAGGGAGCAGCGCGAGGAGCTTGCGATGCTCGCGGATTTCATGGACAAGCTCGAAACGGAGCACGGCTTTGTCACAAGGAAGCTCGAGTACGGCCCCGGCCTGTATTACCCGTACTTCGCCCACGAGGACGACAGCGACACGCTCGCCCCGCTCAGGGAAATCGCGCCCGACCTGCAAGCCATGGCCAAGCGCACGGAGCTGACCATCGAAATGGGGCGCTTCTTCGCCTCCGAGTGCGGCACGTACCTCACGACCGTCGTCGATACGAAGGTCAACCACGGCCACGCATACGCCATCGTGGACGGCGGCATCCACCACGTCAACTACCTCGGCGGCAACATGGGCATGCGCCTACCGCACATCGCGCACATCGCAGGCCCGGAGCACAAAGACGAGACGCCGCTGGACTGGACGCTCTGCGGCAGCCTGTGCACGACGGCGGACGTGCTGGTGCGCAAAGCGCCTCTTTGCGGCCTGGCGATGGGCGACGTGCTGGCGTTCGAGCGCATCGGCGCGTATTCCGTGACCGAAGGCCCGGCGCTGTTCCTCAGCCGCGACATGCCCAAAATCGTCATCTGCGACGGCGCGGCGCATCTCGTGCGCGACACCATACAGTCCGCCAAGCTCAATCAGGGCAACGCGTGAGGCCGCAGCCTCGCTTCCCATATGACCACGAAAAGGAGAATCACCATGAGAGACACCATTCTTAACATCCTCGCCGAGATCGTCGAGGACGTGGACTTTGACACCTGCACGACGCTCATCGACGACGGCCTGCTCTCCTCGCTGGACATCATCCAGCTCATCGGCGCGCTGAACGACGAGTTCGACATCTCGATTCCGGCGACCGAGATCGTCCCGGACAACTTCAACTCCGTGGACGCGATGGTGGCGATGGTCACGCGCCTCGCCGACGAGTGAGCCTTATACACAAAAATCACCGGCCTGCATATCGCTTTGCAAGCCGGTTTTTTCTATGCATATCAGGGCAAGACCGCCGCCCGTGCGTTTATCCGTATGCAAAAAATATCCGGCCCGCACGCCGTTGTGCAGGCCGGTTTTTCCGTATGCCGTTTCGCCGGATCAGCCCAGATCCGCGCCGCCCTCAATCGCCATAATCTGATCGACGCGGCGCTGATGCCTGCCGCCCTCGAACTCCGTGGTCAGCCAGATTTCCACCATCATGCGGGCGAGCTCGCCGCCCACGACGCGCGCGCCCATGGCGAGCATGTTGGCGTCGTTATGCTGGCGGCTCATCTTGGCCGAGAAGCAGTCCGAGCAGACCGCGCAGCGGATGCCCCTGACCTTGTTGGCCGCCAGAGAGATGCCGATGCCCGTGCCGCAGCACAGGATGCCGCGTTCACATTCGCCGCTGGCCACAGCCTTCGCCGCGCGCTGGCCGAACACGGCGTAATCGCAGCTGGCGGCGCTGTCCGTGCCGTAGTCCTTATATTCGAGCTTCATGTCGTCGAGCAGGGCCATGATTTCCTTCTTGAGGGGCAGGCCCGCGTGGTCGCTTGCGAGTGCGATCATGATGTTTTCCTCCTTATGTCGTGTATGACGGTTGTCAACGGCGCGGCGTTCGCGCCGGGGTTCGCGGTTCCATATCCGATTCTGCGCAGACCGGCGCGCGTTCATGCGCGATGCGGCGCGGCCCGTCATTGCAGCGTCAGTCGATAAAATCCTCGGGCCTGAGCGGTTCTCTGCCGAAGTCCCCGCTCTCCTCCTGCGCCTCGTGCTCGGCGGTGTGGTCGGTGAAGACGAGCTTATGCAGATCCTCGCGGCTGACCACCGTGTTCGTGCCCATGCACGCCTTGCAGCGGTACAGGCAGTCCGGGCATACGCAGCCCAAATTCAGGCTCTCGGCCTGTATCATGTACGTTCCGCATTGCGGACATCCGCAGCGCATAGGATGGCCTCCTTGGTCTTGTGTTGGGGTAGGGTTTTTTGCTGTTTAAGGGGTGTTTGCGTTCTGTTCAAACGCATTGCCCACGCTGCCTTTGGCTATGCCTTTTGGGTGAACTTCCTGCGTCGGGGCGTTCACGTTCTTTCAAACGCCTGCCGTTTTGGGGCTGCGCTTTTTTGTGTCATACACGGCGTTTGTGCGTTTCTTTTTATGTACTGTCCGCGTCGGGGCGTTTGCGGCTGACCGATGCTTTTGGGGTGCGCGTTTTGCGAACCGTGCAGCACCCGCCCGGCTGAATCGCACGGCGCGGCGTTTTGGCGTGCGCTTGTCGGGGCGTTGTGCGCTTGAACCCGCCGCTCTTAGCTCGCAGCTTCGCTGCGACCATTTCGCGGCTGCTTGGTCGGGCATTGAGACAGGGGAACGTCTTGATGATATGGGGTTACCGGGGTTACGCTGGGCTCTGCCTAGACCCGCAAGGGACGCTGTCCCTTGACCCTGCAAGGGCTTTATCCGGGGAACCCTATAGTCGCGCCCTTCGGTCGCTCGTTAAGGTTCCCGACGCTCCGCCTGCCTTCATCCGCCACTGGCGGCGGCAGGCTCCGGTCCCCTGGACCCCATGTTCGCTTCGCGCGCTTAAAGCAGCTTTTTATGCGTAAAAGTTCTACGCCCCTCGGCGAAATCCGCGACGATATCGCCATGGCCCTCGAGCAGGTACTTATACGAGCAAAGCCCCTCGAGCCCCATCGGCCCTCTTGCGTGAATCTTACCCGTCGCGACGCCCACCTCCGCGCCGAAGCCATACCTGAACCCATCGGCGAACCGCGTCGAGCAATTATGATACACGCCCGCAGAATCGACCAGCGCGAAGAACTTCTTCACGGCCTTCTCGTCGTCGCTCACGATGCTGTCCGTGTGGTGCGACCCGAACCGGTTGATATGCGCGATGGCCTCCTCCACCGAATCGACCGTGCGCACGCTGATGATATAGTCCAGATACTCCGTCTCCCAGTCCGCGTCGCTCGCGCCCTCGCACGCCACGCCCGCGCCCGCGAGCACGGCCTTTGCGCGTTCGTCCGCGCGGATCGTCACGCCCTTCGCCGCCAGCGCGCGCCCCGCCTCGACCAGCGCGTCCTTCGCCTGCGCATGCACCAGCAGCGTCTCGCACGCGTTGCACACGGCGGGGTACTGCGTCTTCGCGTCCACGACGACCTTCGCCGCCATCAGCTCGTCGCAATCCCTGTCGATATACACGTGACAGATGCCGTCGCTATGGCCCAGCACCGGTATCGAGCTATTCTCCATGATATACCGCACGAACGCATTCGACCCGCGCGGGATGATGAGGTCGATATACCTGTCGAGCTTGAGCATCTCGCCGACCTCCTCGCGCGTGGTCATCAGCCCCGCCCAGCCCGCGGGCAGACCCGCCGCCTCGCTCGCCTCCCTGAGCACGGCGAACAGCGCCGCGTTCGAGTGCAGCGCCTCGCGCCCGCCCTTCAAAAGAACCGCATTGCCGCTCTTGAGGCACAGGCCGCCGATCTGCACCAGCGCGTCGGGCCGCGATTCGAAGATCACGCCGACCACACCGATGGGGCAGGCCACGCGCGTGAGCGTCAGCCCGTCCGCCAGCTCGGTCTTCAGCTGCACGCGGCCGATGGGGTCGTCCATCGCCGCCAGCGCGCGCAGGCCCGCGCACACGTCGCGCAGCTTGCCCTCGTCAAAGCGCAGGCGCTTGAGCGTCGGTGCGCTCACGCCCTCGGCTTTCGCGGCGTCGATGTCCTTCGCGTTCGCGGCGAAAATCTCCTCGCGGCGCGCTTCCAGCATATCCGCCACGGCGAGAAGCGCGGCGTTTCGCACATCCGCGTCCGACGCCGCCAGCGCATAGCTCGCCTCGCGCGCCGCGCGCGCAGCCGCCACGAGCTTCATTTCCATATCACTCATAAATCTCCTTATAAAGCGCAGCGGCCATGTCGGCCTGCTCGCCCGCGAGATAGATCTCGCGCCTGTCGCTGCCCGCCTGCACGGCGCTCACCAGCGTCACGGCCTGCAAAGCGCCGAGGTTGGTATCCATGCTGCTCAGCAGCTTGGTGCCAAGGCCCATGAGGTCGCCCAAGCCGGAGCTGTGCAGACCGCGATAGAGCATCTCCATCACGGCGGTGTATGCGCGGCTGACGGCGGGGTCGTCGCCCTCGAGGTCGAGGCGGACGTAGTCCATGACGTTTTCGGAGGTGAAATCGTTGCCGCCGGGCGTCAGGCCCAGCGCGGCGGCCTCCGCGTCGGAGAGCTGGAAGTGCATCCAGCCGACGTGGTCAAGCAGCTCCGGCAGGCGCGCGATGTCCAGCGCGATGTAGGTCGAGAGGTTCAATCCCAGCAGCTCGTTGAGCTCGCGGCAGACGAGCAGGCCGCGGCTCTTCTTGTCGCCCATCGCGTAGACGCTGCAAAGCGCGGTGCTGACGGTCTGGCCGTCGTTGTCGGTGACGTCGAGCATGAGCTGCTCGTCGACGCGGGCCATGACGGCGCGGCCCGTGGCGCTGTTGATGGATGCGATCATGACGGTGTCGGTGACGTCGCCGTCCTGCAGGAGGACGAGGATGTTGGTCGCGTTTTTGTCGAGGTCACGGTTGATGGCCATGTCCTTTTTGCCGACGCGGATCTCGGCGAGCGCATCGGCGCAGGCCGTGAAGGTGAGCGCGCAAACGAGCGCGAGCACCGCGAGTTTGACGAAATGCTTCATAATATGTCTCCTTGTGATATGACGTTTTTCTGCGGCTCACGCCTTCTTTTTGAAGATGATGAGCTTGGAGAAGATGTAGTTGAGGACGATGACGACGAGGTTGATGACCGGCTTCATGACCAGGTCGTTGAGGTGGAGCACCTCGACGGTGAGGTACATGAGCACGGTCTCCGCGCCGAGGGACACAAGGCGCATGGCGACGAAGCCGGCGGCCTCGCGCACGAGCGCGGCGGCGTCGGGGCAATGCGTCTTGAAGACGAAGATCTTGTTGACGACGTAGCCAAAGGCCACGGCGAGCGCCCACGCGACCCACGTGCCCGGCATGGTCGTCAGGCCGAACCAGCGGGTGGCGATGTAATAGACGACGTAGTTGACGACGGTCGTGGCGACGCCGGCGAAGAGGTAAGCCACGAGTTCGGTGTTGTTCCAGAGGGATTCACAGAGGCCGCCGAGCTTGGGGCTGACCTTGGCGATCAGGCCGATGACGAAGCGCGCGAGGCGGTCGATGCATGTCCAGATGAAGTTCATGTTGTCCTCACTTGTTCGATTAGGGAATGGATATATGCGGATACATTATAGCACGGCAGCGGGTGCAGGTCAAATGTTTCAAAAACAGGCGTGAGGATAAGGTTTCCCGGACAAGTCCCCTGCGGGTCTGTGCAGAGCCCGGCGCCCCGTTCCCCCGCGCATGTTGGGGGCAACGTTTGCCGCACTTCGCATCTTTTCCCCTCTGGCGGAGCCGGTGACGGAGCCCCCTTCGGGGGCTCATCGACCACCTCCGCCATAGCGCATAAGCCCCAACCCACCCCGTAACCCCGTTCCCTCTACCCTTCCAAAACCGCCATCCCCAATATCCTCTGCCGCCCCGCCGCATCGACAGCCGTCCTCGCCAGAACTGCATCGACCTTCGCGACGTTCCCGCTGACCCGCCGCACGATGCCCGCACGCAGATCAAACCCGCGCGGCGCGCCCACGGGCATGAACCGCAGCGGCACGACCGCGTCGTATTCCCCGAGCGCAATCTCCGCGCCCGGCCCGGCGAGCAGCTCCCGCGAGCGCGCGTCGCCCGTTCGCCGCATGTTCAGATACGCCGTAAGCACGTCCTGCGCATCCTCCCGCGCCCCGTCCGGCGCGTCCTCCTGCCCCGGCATGCGCAATTCCAGCTCCATCACCCCGTCCGGCCAGAGCAGCATGTAGCAGCAGCCCTCCGGCGTGAGCCGCTCGACCTCGCCCCCGCGCAGCACGAGCGCCGCCGTCAGCGGGGCTTGCCCCGGCTCAAACGGGAAGAGCTGGATGTACACCTCCGCGTCCCCGCCGCACGGGAACGCCTGCCCGCACGGCTCCACCGGCCCGCAGAACACCCCGTTCACCGCCAGCACGCCCCGCGCGCCGCTCTCGATCAACAGCATCCGCCGCATCCCATCCCCCCTCGCGTAAGCCTATGCCCGACCCCGCCCGCGCAATTCGCGCCACTTTTTCGCGTTTGCCCCTTGCCTCTTTATGCCCAATGCGTGTACAATAGAGGAAGATTGTCACAGCGCGCACGAAGGATGACGCGGGGAGGGATCGCGCATGGCCGGCAGGCTCGATCAGATCGACACCACGCTCCGGGCAAGGCTCGGGGCTGACCTGCTCGCGCGCTGCCCCGATCTCGTGTACAGCGTCAATCACGTGCTCGTGCGCTTCGGTTATACGCCCGAGCCGCTCATCGACCTGCTCGATCAGCTCGATTCCCTGCTGTTTAACGCCGTCTTCACCGCGACGGGGCGGTCGATGGTCGTCACCCTGCCCGGCGGCAGGCGCGCGCGCGTCACAGAGGATGGGCTGCGCGATCTCGCCGACCGGCTGCTCGCCCTCGCCTATCGCGCCCGCCCGGCGGACGATGCGCTCGCCGGCGCGCTGTTCGATTTCGCGCGGGCCGGTTCGTTTGCCGCCATGCGCGAGCTCGTCGCCCGCTTCCCGATGGACGACGCCGAGCGCGCATGCTACGTGCGCGTGCTATCCGAAAACGGTCAGACCGATTGATCTTCGAGGCTTATCATGACGAAAATCATTGCAGTTACCAACCAGAAGGGCGGCGTCGGCAAGACGACCACCAGCGTCAACCTCGCCGCATGCGTCGCCGCGCAGGGCAAGCGCGTCCTGCTCGTGGACGCCGACCCGCAGGGCAACGCCTCCAGCGGCCTCGGCACGCGCGTCAAGGAAAAGACGCCGACCGTCTATGAGGTCATGGCCGGACAGGCGACGCTCGAGCAGGCCGTGGTCAAGACGCCCGAGCCCACGCTCATGCTCCTGCCCTCCGATATCCGCCTCGCGGGCGCGGAGATCGAGCTCGCCGAGATGGACGACCGCGAGCACGTGCTCGAAAGCGCCCTCGCCCCCGCGCGCGGCGCGTATGATTACGTGTTCATCGACTGCCCGCCGTCGCTGGGCCTGATCACGCTCAACGCGCTCTGCGCCGCCGACGGCGTCGTCATCCCGATCCAGTGCGAGTATTACGCGCTCGAGGGCGTCAGCGCGCTGATGGGCACGATTCAGAAGGTGCAGAAGATCAACCGCAAGCTCGCCATCGAGGGCGTCGTGCTCACCATGCTCGACGCGCGCACCAACCTCGGCGTGCAGGTCGCGCAGGAGGTGCGCCGCGTGTTCAAGGGCAAGGTCTACAACACCGTCATCCCGCGCAATGTGCGCCTTGGCGAAGCGCCGAGCTACGGCCAGCCGATTCACCGCTATGACCCGCGCTCGCTGGGCGCGCAGAGCTACACCAATCTCGCCAGGGAATTTCTCTCCCGCTGATTTTTTCTGATTTTCTCATATTACCTACAAAATCGAGGTTTTCGCATGGCTAAGAAAATGGGACTGGGCCGGGGCCTGAGCGCCATCCTGCCCGATGTGGAGGACGTCGTCGAGTCCGTCAAGGACACGCCCGCGCCCGAAAAAGCGACCGCCGCCGCGCCCGCGGACGCCGTGGTCGATCTGCCCCTGGGCGATATCGACCCCAGCCGCGCTCCGCCGCGCAGGCGGTTTGACGACGACGCGCTGCTCGCCCTCGCCGACTCCATCCGCCACAGCGGCGTGATCTCGCCGATCCTCGTGGCGCGCACCGGCAATCGCTACACGATCATCGCGGGCGAGCGCCGCTGGCGTGCCGCGCGCATCGCGGAGCAGGCGACCATCCCGGCCATCGTGCGCGACTGGGACGACATCAAGCGCCAGGAGGCCGCGCTGATCGAGAACATCCAGCGCGAGAACCTCAACGCCATCGAGGAGGCGCAGGGCATCGCCGCGCTCATGCACGATTGCGGCATGACGCAGGAGGCCGTCGCCGAGCGCCTCGGCCGCAGCCGCCCCGCCGTTGCGAATCTTTTGCGCCTGCTTTCTCTGCCGGAGAAGATGCAGCAGGCCGTCATCGACGGCACGCTTTCCGCCGGTCACGCGCGCGTGCTCGCGGGCATCGCCGACGGCGAACTGCAAGCCGCGCTCTTTGCCAAGACGCTGCAATTCGGCTGGTCGGTCCGCCAGCTCGAGGCCGCCGCGCAGGCCGCACCCGAGAAAAAGCCGAAGAATCCCCGCGCCGAGCTGCCGGTCGAGTATCGCGAGCTCGAGGACAGGCTGCGCGACGCGACCGGCCTGAAGGTCAGCATGGACGGCACCGCGAAGAAGGGCAAGATCATCCTGCAATACGCCAGCGAGGATGAGCTGCAGAGGCTCTGGGACCTGCTGGGCGAGTGAAAAAGCAAACAGGCTCTCGTTTGGGAGGGCCTGTTTTTTGTATGCGGTATGGGGCGGCGGAGCGGGCTTCCCCCTAACCCAAAACAAAAAAGGACGAGCCCCACGCCCGTCCTCTATTCATCTTATGATCCGGCTTATTTGCCCTTGACCCAATCCTCGATCATCCGCTTGCCCGAGCGCGACATCTCCCGGCTGAAATCGCAATTCCACTTGCGCTTTGCAAACGCCAGCAGCCACCGCTCGAGCGCCTCGCCGCTCAGCCCCTGCCGCGCGCCGAGGGCGGCCTTGAAATCCGCCGCATCCGTCTCGCGGTATGCGTTCTCGTGGACGACCACGTCCAGCGCCACGCGCGCGGGCTTGGTGCGCTCGCGCTGCTGCGCCGTCGGGATGCCGTAGACCGCCATGCACACGGGCTTGACGTACTCCGGCAAACCCAGAATATCGCGCTGCGTCTCGCAGTTCTCGAGAATGTCGCCGATGTAGCACGAGCCGTAGCCCAGCGCGTCCGCCGCAACGACGCTCGCATGCGCCGCGATGACCGCGTCCACCGCCGCGAGCAGGAAGTCTCCCTCGGCGGGCCTGCGCAGCTCCTCGCCCAGATCGAGCGTTTTGAACACGTCGAACCAGCGCTTGTAGTCCGCGCAGAACACGAGCACCAGCGGCGCGCTCGCGATGAACGGCTGATTGTCGCAGCTCGCGGCCAGCCGCTTCTTCTTGTCCGCGTCGCTCACGCGGATGATCGACCAGAGCTGCATATTGCCCGCGCTCGGGGCCTCGAGCGCCGCGCGCAGGATGGTCTGCACGTCGCCCTCGGGGATCGGCGCGGCCTCGTATGCGCGCACGCTTTTGCGCCGCATCAGCAGATCAATCGTCTCGTTCATCGTCGTCTTCCTCGTCATAGAGCGATTCCAGAAACCGCTGCACAGCCGTCTTCGCGCGGTATACGTCGTTGCGCTTCGCCCCGCGCGCCATGAGCGCATCGCCCGCCTCGCGCAGGTCGCTTCCGTTCATCATCGCCTCGATGAGCTGCGCCTCAAGGCTCGCGTCCGCCATCTGCGGCTCGTCCGGCAGATTCACGTCCGCCATATCCAGCACCAGACAATACTCGCCCTTCTCGGCCTTCTCGTTCGCCTCGAGCATCGCAAGCACATCCTCCGCCGTCCCGCGGATGGTCTTCTCGTACAGCTTCGTCAGATCGCAGCTCGCGCTCACCCGGCAGCCCGGCAGCGTCTCGCTAATCGTTCTCACCAGCTCGATGACCCTGTGCGGCGACTCGTGCACGACGCCCACAGGCACGCCGCTTTTCTTCATCGCGATCAGCTTCTCGCGCAGCTCCTTCCTGCCCCTGGGCAAAAAGCCGTAGAACGCGAACTCGCGCGTGTCAAACCCGCTGACGCTCAAGGCGCTGGCCATCGCGGTCGGCCCCGGCACGGCGAGCACCTCGATGCCCGCCGCAGCCGCCTCGCGAACCAGCACGCAGCCGGGGTCGCTGATGCAGGGCGTGCCCGCGTCGGTCACGACGGCGACGTCGATGTCCTCGGAGAGCATGCGCTCCACCAGCGGCGCGGCGCGGTTCTCTTCATTGTGCTGATGGTTTGACACACAGGGCGTGTCGATGCCAAAGTGGTTAAGCAGCGCCCGCGTGACGCGCGTGTCCTCCGCCGCGATCAGGCCACAGCTTTTGAGCGTATCGAGCGCGCGCGGGCTGATATCCGACAGGTTGCCGATCGGCGTGGCGACCACGTACAGCTTGCCCATGCGATCGTCCCCCTCTCCGGCTTATTCGGCGTCGTCTTCGCCTTCGGCCTGCTCCCCGGCGGCCTTCTCGGCGAGGATCTCGGCCAGCGGGCGTGAGAGCGTGCGCTCGTCGATGTCGGCGTAGGGATCTTCCTCCTCGACCGGCTCGGCGTTGCCCATGACCTCGTCGCGCACGAGCTTGTCGATCTCGGCGGCGATTTCGGGGTTGTCCTTGAGGAACTTGCGGGTGTTCTCGCGGCCCTGGCCGATGCGCTGGTCGCCGTAGCTGAACCACGCGCCGCTCTTGTGGATGATGTCCAGCTCCACGGCCTTGTCAAGCAGGCTGCCTTCCTTGCTGATGCCCTCGCCGTAGA
>CALVTQ010000147.1 GCA_944362695.1 uncultured Clostridia bacterium | reverse complement strand
AGTCTTCTGACAGGAGGTGAACCGATATACCCAACGATTACCATGAGCAGGCCCAGCGCACCCGCATGCGCCGCCTACGCGAGCTTGAACGCGAGCTGCCGGATTTCTGCTCGAATTATTTTCTTTCCATCGAGCAGCAGACCGGCGCGCTCACGCGGCTGAGCTACGCATACGATCTCAAACTGTTCTTCCAGTATCTCTCCGACGAGCTGCCCAAGTTTCACGGCAAGGCCGTCACCGAGTTCACCGCCGACGACATGAAGCTCGTCACCAAGCAGGACCTCGAGCGCTATGCGCGTTATCTGTCGCTGTACGTCAAAAACGAGGCGCTCGAGGACGGCCAGGTCGCTTCCAAGGAAATCACCAACCACGAATACGGCATCAAGCGCAAATACGCGTCCCTGCGGGCTTTTTATCGGTATCTGTTCTCCGAAGGGCTCATCGAGAGCAACACGGCCGCGCTGGTGCCGCTGCCCAAGATGCACGAGCGCGCGATCATCCGTCTGGACATCGACGAGGTCGCCCGCATACTCGATCTTGCCGAGAGCGGCGCTGCGCTGCCCAAGACGTATCAGAAATACCACAACGTCACCAAGAAGCGCGATCTGGCTATGCTCTCGCTGTTTCTGGGCACAGGCATCCGTATCAGCGAGTGTGTCGGCCTGAATATCGACGATTTCGATTTTGAGCAGAACGCATTCGTCGTCACGCGCAAAGGCGGCAAGGAGGTCATCCTCTATCTGTCCGACGAGGTCGCCGATGCGCTCAAGGATTATCTCGAGGAGCGCCGCCAGATCGACGCGCTGCCCGGCCACGAGGACGCGTTCTTCCTGTCCATTCAGCGCCGCCGCATCACGCAGCGCGCCGTGGAAAACATGGTCAAGAAATACGCCTCGATCGCCGCACCGCTCAAGAAAAAAATCAGCCCGCACAAGCTGCGCAGCACGTTCGGCACGAATCTCTACCGCGAGACCGGCGACATCTATCTGGTCGCCGACGTGCTCGGCCACTCGGACGTAAACACCACGCGCAAGCATTACGCGGCCATCGCCGAGGATCACAGGCGCATCGCCGCGCAGAAGACCGTGCTTCGAGAAGAGCCGGTTCACACTTCTCTCCCCGATCAATCATAATGATATATAACAAAAACACCTCCGCACATTGTATCATGCGAAGGTGTTTTTTCAAATATTGCTCAGTTTCTCGGCCTCATGAACGCGCCCGCATCCCATGTAAAGCCGTCGTCATCCCCGCCGTCGTCGTCCGCCGGCATGTCCAGCGCCGCCTCTTCCTCGAGCGTCTGCTCATCGTAAAGATAGTCGTCAGGGTTCATATCCTCCCCGATGATGCCGTCGACCTTGAGCGCACGGTATTCCAGGCTGCCGTCGAGCCCGATGCATTTGCCGCAATTGTCGCAGACCTTTGTCGGGTCCAAATCGCACATATTACATTCGCCGCACTCGGTGCATTCCCGCTCCGGATGCAGCACACAACGCTTATATTGCATGGTCATCACCTTTTTCTGCCGGATTTCTTCCATATTATATCACGCTCCGACGCCTGTGACAATGGCGTTTTCCTTGACATCCGCGCTTGACAGGTGAATATTCTCGCGCTATACTACCATCATATTGGTAAAGTTTGCCTTTGATGGAGGTTCACATGCTCAGCAGGCCCTTGTTTGATCGCATCGCCTTTTTCGGCATCAGCTGGTATGCCCTTTTGATCGTCTCCGCCGTGGTCATCGGCTGGGTCATGAGCACGCACGAAGCGCGCCGCCTCGGCCTGCCCGGCGATCTGATCGTCGATTTTCTGCTCTACGCGATACCGTTGGCCCTCGTGTGCGCCCGGCTGTATTACGTCGTCTTCCGCTTCAATATGTTCAGCGAGGATTGGCTGTCGGTGTTTGATATCCGTTCCGGCGGCCTGGCGATTTACGGCGGCGTCATCGGCGGCTATCTCGCCGCGCGCATCGTCTGCAAAAAGCACGGTGTGTCCGTCGCAACGCTGCTGGATGTGGTCGCTCCCGCGCTCGTGCTCGGCCAGGCCATCGGCCGTTGGGGCAATTACATCAACATGGAAGCCTACGGCCTGCGCATTTCCGAGGAATATCTGCAATTCTTCCCCTTTGCCGTAGAAATCCCCGTTGGAAACGTCTGGTATTGGCACATGGCGACGTTCTTCTACGAGTTCTGCTGGGACATCCTCGTATTTGCCCTGCTGCTCGTCATCAGACGCCATAAGCGCCGCGAGGGCGACGTCATCTGCTGGTATTTCCTGCTCTACTGCGCCGGACGCACGGTCATCGAGGGCCTGCGCTACGACAGCCTGACCTTTATCAGCGAATTCGTGCGTATCTCGCAGGTGCTCTCCGCGCTGGCTGCGCTCGCCGTGGTCATCTATTTCTTCCTGCGCATCCGCGACCGCATCAGTGCCGTGACCATCGCGCCGGTGGTGAGCGCCGTGTTGTGCATCGTTACAACGTTCCTGGGCGAGTTTGAGCGCGGCGCGTACAGCTTCCTGTTCACGTATTCTCAGCTCTGCCTTGGCCTTCTGATCGTCTCGCAGATCGTCATCGGCGTGCTCTGGACGCTGGACAGCCGCCGCTTTGACGCGCGCACGATCGTTCCCCTGCTCGTCTGCGGCCTGCTCATCGCGGGTCTGCTGCTCGCGGGCATCGGCCGTTCCAACGCCGATAATACCTATTATGTCTCTCTGCGCCAATGCGCTGCCATGCTTCAGCTCATTCTCTGCGGCTGGCTGTTGTGTTATCCATTCTGTCCGCAAACCAAGGAAGGAAGGCGAAATCATGCGTAATCTCACCATGATGACCGATCTGTACCAACTGACGATGATGAATGGCTATCTTCGCTTTGGTATGGAAAAAAATCGTGCCTGTTTCGATCTTTTCTATCGCAAGCAAGGCGATATTACCGCCTATGCCGTCGCCACGGGTCTCGAGCAGGCCATCGACTACGTGAAGAATCTGCATTTCACAACGGAGGATATCACGTATCTTCGCAGCCTGAACATCTTTGACGAGGCGTTCCTCACGTATCTGAGCAATTTCCGCTTCAACGGCGAAATTCTGGCCGTTCCGGAGGGCACCATCGTCTTCCCCAACGAGCCGATCCTGCGCGTGACCGCCCCGATCATGGAGGCGCAGCTGCTGGAGACGACGCTGCTGAACATCATCAACCATCAGACGCTGATCGCCACAAAGGCCTCCCGTGTCGTGCAGGCTGCCCACGGCGACAGCATCCTCGAGTTCGGTCTGCGCCGCGCTCAGGGCCCGGATGCGGGCATCTACGGCGCGCGTGCGGCCATCATCGGCGGCTGCGTCGCCACGAGCAACGTGCTCACCGGCCAGCTCTTCGGCGTGCCCATCGGCGGCACGCATGCGCACAGCTGGGTCATGTCCTTCCCTGACGAGCTGAGCGCCTTCCGCGCCTATGCCGAGGTCTTCCCCACCAACTGCCTGCTGCTGGTGGACACCTACGACACGCTGGGCAGCGGCGTTCCCAACGCCATCACGGTCTTCAACGAGCTGCGTG
>CALVTQ010000146.1 GCA_944362695.1 uncultured Clostridia bacterium | reverse complement strand
GCGCAGAAAGGCGGGCATCTCCTCGTAAAATTCGCCCAGCGAGACAACCGGCGCGAGCGTCAGCAGCAGCGCGGCCAAACGGGTGATATGCCGCATGTCCGTATCCTCCCGGCGTCGCCTGATCGTCCTGCTCATTCGCAGCTAAAAGCCGGACGGAGCGCATCGGATTTTCTGCTGTGACGAAGCGGAGCAAAGCGAGGCGTACCCGATGTACGTCAAACGGGACGTGGCAAAGTCGCGGCGGAAAAGGTGGTATGCAGATCAGGCCATTTTTCAAGAATGAGAATCAGGCAGCACAGGCCGTTTTACCGGCCCGCATGTTCAGCATACGGGCTGTCAAGCGCAAGCGGCATGGAAAGGGCGCGGCCAGGGCATCATGCGCCCCAACCGCGCCCCATGTTCACTTGTCCCTGCGCTTGCCGTCCGTCAGAAGCGCCGCGCCGCACACCAGCGCCAGCGCCGCCATCAGCGCCACCGGCATCCTGTCGCCCGTCATCGGCAGGTCAATCGTCTGATAGACGAACGTGTTGACGAACGCCGCCTGCGCGGTTTTGCCCTCCGCGATCACGCCGCTCGCGCTCGCGCTGCCGTCCCCGGCGGGCTCGGTCTTCGCGCCGTCTGCGTAGGCCGCGGCCTCATATCCTTCCTCCGCCGCCTCCGTCACGCGCCAATTCGCCCCAGCGGGCAGATCGAATACCGTCACCGTGTCGCCGTGGCGCAGATAGATCACATCGCCGCTGGCGATCTCGCCCTGCGCGCCGTTCGGGCCGTCGGTCTTGTAGCTGCCGTCCAACGCATTGCCGTCCGCGCCGGTGAGCTCCACGGTGAAGGCAAAGTCCTTCTTCGCGTCCCCGCCGCCCTCGACGGTCTTCGTGATCGTCAGCGTCCCGGTCTTCGGCGGCTCCGGCGGAATCACCGTGTTCACGAACGCGACCTGTTCGGCCTCGTCTTCCGCAATCTCGCCGCTTCCGGTGATGGCGTCGCCCTGCGCGAGCGCGACCTTCTCATTGTTCACAGAGACCTCGGCGCTGTATGCCGTGTCCGCCGTCTCCGTGACGCTCCATTTTGTTCCCACCGGCAGATCGTTGATCGTGATCGTCTCGTCATGCTTGAGCGTCACCGTGCCGCCGCTGCTGATCTCGCCGGCCGTACCGTCGGACTTGACCGTCGCAAAGCTGCCCGTCAGAGCATTGCCAGCCGCGTCCTTGAGCGTCACCGTGAACGTGAACGTCTTCGTCTGATCCGCGCCCTCGCCCGCAACCTCCTTGCCGATTGTCAGCGAGCCGGGCTGAATCTTCGTGTTCACGAATGCGATCCCCGCGGCCTCGCCCGCCGCGATATCGCCCCCGCCGACGGCGCTTCCGTCCTGCGCGAGCTGAATCTTCGTGCCGTTTACATACATCTCGGCGCTGTATGCCGTGTCCGCCGTCTCCGTGACGCTCCATTTCGTTCCCACCGGCAGATCGTTGATCGTGATCGTCTCGTTGTGCTTGAGCGTCACCGTGCCGCCGCTGCTGATCTCGCCTTTCGTATTGTCCGACTTGACGGTCTTAAAGCCGCCCGTCAGCGCATTGCCAGCCGCGTCCTTGAGCGTCACCGTGAACGTGAACGTCTTCGTCTGATCCGCGCCCTCGCCCGCGACCTCCTTGCCGATCGTCAGCGAGCGCTCCGGCATGTCGCTGACCTGCACGAGCGTGATGCCTGAGAACAGGCCGGAAATGTCCTGATCGCCCAGATCCACGTAGCGCGGCGGCTGCGCCTGGTGTACGGTGTCGTGGCTGTTGCACTGGCGGATGACCAGCCCGTGTCCGTCGCCAGCGTCAGATGCTCGACCGTGGGCTCGTTTACGCCGTACGGGCCGTAGTCCTGCGTGTTGTTGCGGTCGGTGTATTCAAGGTGCAGCTCCGTGCTGCCGCTCGGCCAGGCCGCGTTCTTCACGTCATCCTGCGTGCCGCCGACGGCCAGCGCGGCCTTGATGTTGTTGAGCGTGATATCCACGACGTCGCCCTCGGCGAACTGCTCCATGCTGCCCATGATCGAGCCCACGGACTTGCGCACCGTGACGCCATCGTATTTCGTGCCCGCGCCGGCGTAGACGCCCGTCTCATCGACGACCACGGGAATGGGCGTGTTGTTGAGCGCATAGCCCTCAGGCACGGCGGTCTCTACCAGCTCATACTCGCCCGCGTCCAGATTCGTGAACACCGCGCCGCCCGGCACAGCCACGCCGTTGGCCGACTTGAAATCGAGGTCAGTCGTCACTGTGCCCACAGCCGTGCGCGCGCCGTTCGCGCCGAGCTTGTAGAGCGTGAACTCCGCGCCGCCCACGCCCTCGCCGGTCACGCCGTCGAGCTTCTGGACGAGCAGCTGGTTGGTCACGTTGCTCACGTACAAATCGATGGCGAGTTCGCGCTCGACCTGCGTGTAGTTATCGTCGTAGATGCGCCATGTATCGGTGCGCGTCGCATTGGCCACGCTGTCCGCCGTGGTGTAGTAGTAGACGATGGCATACTGCGCGTTTGGCGTCCTGTCAAAATAGTAGTAGGAACGGATTTCGCCGGGCAGCTTGTCCATCTCCAGCACGTATGCGCCGCTGGTGGACACCTGCGCCAGATAGGTGTTCTCCTCCTCCGCCGCGAGGATGTTTCCCCATTCGTCGCCCGTGTCATATACCTGCCAGCCGCGGTCGAGTGGGTCGCCCGCGATGGGCAGCCATCTGCCGTCGCTCTGCCTCTGGAAGACCACGCCGAACATCACCGGGTCGGGGTCCGCCGAGATATCCTTCAGCGTGGGCGTTCCGTTGTCCACGACGGTCAGCCTGCGGCTGGGCAGCACGGCCGTGATCTTGGGCATGGACCACGCGCCCCTGCGCCATACGTTGTTGGCCAGCAGCAGGATCTCCTTGTCGCTTTGGCCCTTGTGGAAGAACAGCTCGACATTGCCCATCGGCCTGTGGCCCGCCGGCGTCTTCGTCTCCACGAGCACCATATCCGTCTTTTCATCGGTTGCGATGTCCGGGCCTGTCGGGTTCTGAACGATGTTGTAGAGCATCGCGGGCGTCACGATGTATTTCTGCCCGCCGATGCCATCGCGCTCGAGCACGAACTCGCCGTTCGCGTCCGTCGTGCCGTTCGCCAGCGGCTGACCCGTGGGCTTACCGTTCGCGTCCGCGCGGTAGAGCGCAAACTCCGCGCCCGCCACGGGTTTGTTCTTTTCGTCGATCTTGACGAGCTTGCTCTCCGGGATGTAGACCAGGTTGTAGCGCAGCTTCAGGTTGGATGCGTAGTTGCCGCGCTCCAGATAGAAGAAGTCCAGCGTGTGATAGGTGTCGTCGGGCAGCGTATTGCCGGACAGGCCCATCTCGGCCTGCAGCCACGTGGTCACGGTCTGGCGCGGTTCCTCGTTGGATTCGATGCGGACCTCGCCTGTGTCGAAGTTGACATTCACGGACACCGGGTCGTGGTTGCCGCCCAGGTCGGCCACCAGCTTGCCGTCGATGAACAGCCACATGTCGTCATCGCCCGAGAAATAGAACGTCACGTCCTCGCTCTGGCTCGCGTCCGTGTGGCCGCCGTATTGCTGCACGAAGCGCGTGGACATGTGCATGCCGAAGTAGTGGTTGATATCCGGGTCGGTCGGCAGAATGTTCTTGCCGTCCGCGTCGCCCAGCAGGCCGTATTGCTTGATCGTATTCAGGTCAGTTGCACCAAGAGCGCCACTGCCGTTCTGTCCCCCTGTCACAGGCGCAGCATCCTCGGGCAGCTCGGTGAACGGGAAGAAGCCGCCGACGCAGCCGTTGCGGTACATCGGGGCGCGTCGTAGAGCACAAATTTATTCTGATCCCGATAGAACGTGGTGAAATGCTTCTCGCTGTCGTAGAAGTAGTAGCCCTGCGCATCCACCTGCAGAAGACCGCCCACGTCGGTGAAGCTCTGCCTGCCGAAGTGGTTTTCGTTTACCCGCCTGTCGGTGTAATAATCCGGGTCAAACAGATACGCCAGCGATTCGTCATCGTCCCTGCCTGTAAGCGTCGATGCGCCCGCGACGTCAACGACAGCCGGGTTGAGCACGGGATAGCCGTCATCGCCCAGCGTGTCCATGACGATGTCATCCCACGGCATCTCGTTTCTGCCCGTCCACAGGTTCCAGTCGCCGTACAGATCGCCGTCGTCGCTTTCCGCTTCGCGCAGACCCTTTGTGAACAGCAGCGCATGGCCGTCGTTGATGCCCAGATCCGTGAACGGCACGCCGTATCTGCCTACGACCTTCGCATCCTCCGAGAGCAGCTCCTCGTCGTACTGCCCCTCGATCCAGTAATCGAACAGATCGAACGTCGTGCCCTTGGGCGTGAGGCCGTTGATGATGTGGCTCTCGTTCGTCGGGCTGCCCGTCGGATACTGCTGAAGCGTTTGATGCGCTGTCTGCGCCTGTGCCGCGCCCGTGCATACGCACAGCGACATCGCCAGTGCTGCCGCCGCGCGAATCACCCTGCTCGTCTTGATTTTATCAAACAATCTCATACTCTCGCCGTCCCTTTGTATTTTTACCGCTGCGCACTTGCCCGACGCACGCAAAAATCACGTAATTTGGAACACTTATCTAATTTAATATCTTATCACCATATCCTTTCCCCGTCAACACGAGCCTATGCACCCGATGCGTTTTGTCACATATTGGACGAAAGCGCAAATCGTGATATATGAAAATTTGCGAATCGGCCATTCCCGTTCCGGCGCAGAACGGGACAATGCGCCTTCGGCCCGCGCCGCATCATTGCGCGTGATGACGCGCATGCTCTCCCCCTCGCCGCGCGATATGTCTTTGCTGTATCATAAACCACGCAAAAAGCCATGGGCTGACGCCCTGCGCGCATGAAAAGGGCGGCCCCTCCCATCCCGGAATGAGGCCGCCCGCCTTTATTCGTTCATCATGTATACGCTCATGCAGAATATGCCGTCCGCCGCCGAGACCGATATGCCGCCGTGGTGTCGCCGGGCGATCTCGCGCACGCTCTTGAGGCCGTAGCCATGGTAGCCCTGCTCGCCCTCCTTGGTCGTGCGCGGCAGGCCGTCGGCAAAGGACAGGTCGTCCGCCAGATAGTTGATCGTGTTCAGGCAGACGAAGTCGCCCTTGCGCTGCAGCGTCATGCTGATGACGCGCTTTTCGGGGGATTCGAACTTGTCCGCCGCGTCGATGGCGTTGTCCAGAATATTGCCCAGCATCGAGTAGACGTCCATGTCCTCAAGGAAGCTGAGCTCCTCGCCCGGCCCCATGTAGGTCAGCGCGATGTTCTTGCTGCGGCAGCGCATGTTCTTCTCGTTGAGCACGATGTCAAGCGCGTCGTTGCCCGTGCGGTATACGCCGTCGTAGCTGTCGATGATCTCGCGCATGGAGTCGATCTCGCTTTTGGGCAGGTGCGGCTCCAGCGAGCGCAGCTTGTGCTTGAGGTCGTGGCATTTGATGTTGATGAGCTCCGCCTGCTCGCGGCTGATCTCGAATTGCTGCCGCTCCTCCTCGCGGATGCGGCGCAGCAGCAGGTATTCGCTCTTGAACTGCACCATGTAGTGCAGCATGTATTGGATGAGCAGCGCCAGCACGCAGCATGTGATCGCGTAGACCGACGTGCAGATGATGGCGTATACGTTCATCGGCCCGCTCAGGCGCAGAAAGCGCGTCACGCCCGTGCACAGCAGCACGATCACCAGCGAGACGATCGTGATCGGCGGCGCGTAGTTTTCCTCATACCGCGTCGCGCGCAGCGGCCCGCGCAGAAGCCAGAGCACCCCAGCGTCCAGCGCGATGCACACCGCGAACTCCCAAACCGAGTTCCACGGCCCCAGCCCCGGCAGCAGCACGAGCAGCCTGCTCGCGTGATGGCCGATGTGCTGAAGCGCCACGCCGGACACGCACGCCGAGAGGATCGGCAGGAACCTGCCCCGGAAGACGAAGTACATCCCCACGACCGTGCCCGCCTGCACGAGCACCATCAGCAGAAAGGCGACAAACGACGTGTTGCCCTGCCGGTATATGGCCTCGGGGTAGTCCGCCGCAACCGCCAGCGCCGTGACGACCGCCAGCCGCAGCCCGAAGCGCTCGCGCCGGGGAAAGACGTGCAGGAACACCAGCTCCGCCAGCAGCACCTCGATGATATAGTTGACCGCACGAAACAGCTCCATCGTCAATCCTCCCCTCTCATCCCGGCGAAGCTGCCGCTCAGATACTCGGCGTACGCCTGCTTGAATTGCCCGTATCGCGGCCTGGCGATGGCCAGCTCCTCGCCGTCCACCACGCACAGCCCCGTGCGGATGACGCTCACATAGCGCAGATTGACCAGACACCCTCTGTCGCAGCGGCAGAACGCCGCGTCGCCCAGCTTCTTTTCCGCCGCGGCGAGCGTGCTGTATTCGCTGAACACGCCCTCCGGCGAGTGATAGACCACGTAATGCCCGTCCACGGAGACATAGCGAATCCGGTCAACGTGCAGGCGCACCGTCTCCCCATCCGCCAGAACGGGAATCGTCCTGCCCTGCCGCGTGCCGGTGCGCCCGAGCGCGCGCGTCATCTTCAGCAGGAACGCCGCCCTGTTCAGCGGCTTGACGATGAAGTCCAGCGCCTCCACCTCATAGCCCTGTATCGCCAGCTGCGCCATGTTCGTCACGAAGATCAGCAGCACCGTCTTGTCGATCCTGCGCAGCTGCCTCGCCGCCTCCATGCCGTCCATGCCCGTGGGGAACTCGATATCCATGAACACGATGTCGTATTCCGGCCGGTATTTCATCAAAAAGGCGTCGGCGGTTTCAAATTCGGCCACAGAGAAACAGACGTGCTTCTGCTCCGCGACATAGTCAAGGCACGCCTTGAGCTTGCGGCGCTCCTCCGCCTCGTCTTCCACAACTGCCACATTCAGCATCCGTCCGCACTCCTTTCCGCCGAATATGTTTATTATTATATCACACCATGCACCCGTGTGCAAACACACAAAAAAGCGGGAACCGGCGTTTGTACCGGTTCCCGCCCTTATCGGAGGGGGGAGCTTATGCCGCCGGCCGTCAGGCGCGGACAGCCTTCTTCTTGTCCTTGCCTTCCTTGACGAGCGCCGCGACCGTCCAGATCATGCTCGCCGCGAAGATCAGGCAGACGATGACGTCCAGCGTGTACAGAGCGGTCTGCCACCACGGCGTGATCTGGATGACCTTGGTGCCGGAGGAGATGCCGTTCATGGCGTTGGACCACAGGGTCTGATACATCACGCGCTTGGCGGATTCGCGCATCGCCCAGGCGACCTCGCTGTAACCCGTCTCGTAGGGCAGGAAGTGGCCCTCGCTCATCGGCTGGCTGCCGTCCGGGATGTCAGAGCCGCCGACGTAGACGCCGTAGACCATCTCGAAGTACGGGTCGCAGTTCTGGCTGCCGTCCATGTCGCCGTAAGCGTCGGTAACGATGATGCCCTTCATGCCGCACTCGCCGCGCAGGAAGTCCGTGCCCAGCGCCGTGCAGGCCGCGCCGGCCTCAACGCCGAAGCGGGAGAAGGAAGCCATCGTGTTCCACGCGCCGCCCATCGTGATGGGCAGCTCGAAGGCGCGCAGGTAGATCTCGCGCAGCGCCTGCTCGGTGACCCAGGTGCAGATGCCGTGGCGGTTGACCTCCTGATCGTTGAGGGCGCAGTGCTTGTTGTAGACGTGCACGCCCTTGGACTCCACGCCCGCGGACTCCATCGCGCCGATGAGGCCGGTGAGCGTGCCGCACTCGCTGTAGTACTCACAGGTACGGCCGGAGTACGGAGAGCGGTGGATGTTCATGCCCAGACCGTACAGGCCGGAGCAGCCGTTCCACAGGCCGTCCTCGCCGATGATCTGGCCGGCCTCATAGGCGAGCTGCTTGTTCATGGTCGCGGCCATGATGCCGTTGGCCGGGAAGCCGGTGCCCTTGCCGAAGTAATCCTCGTTGAGGCCCTCGACGAAGGTGCCGTCGGCGTTGATGCCGCCCTCGGCGTTGACCTTGCGCCAGGCCAGGCCCTGGTTGGACAGGTAGCCGCTGCGGAACGCCCAGCCGCCGAAGCCGTTCGGGCCGTTCTCGTCGTTGGTCTCGGGCTTGGCGACGGTCTCGACCGCCTCGGTCAGGTGGAAGCCGGAGGAGACGAGCTTGACGGTGTCCTCCCACGTGATCTGATCCATGAAGGTGTCCCAGATCGGATCGAAGTAGCTGATCTCGTTGCCTTCCTCGTCATAGCGCATGTCGATGAGCATCAGGCCCGCGTCCTTGCCGTAGGTCGGATACTCGCCGTCATCCTTGACGAACGGCTGCTTGTACTTGTCCGGCACGCCCGGCGCGTTGTTGTATTTGCCGGTCTGCGCGGGCAGCTGCTTGTAGATGTCGTAGGCCATCTGCTCGGTCATGGACAGCTTGACGAAGCCGTCGGTCATGTCCAGCGACACAGCGGCCCAGTTGTCGCGGTTGTAGTACTCGACGTGGTTGTCGCCGCGGCCCTCGTAGAGGTTGATGTCCACGAAGTCGAACAGGTTGGTCACGCGCACATTGCTCGTGCCGTCGATCATGGAGACCGCGTCGGAGTAGGCGTACTTCTCGGAGTCGAAGTCGAGGTGGAACTTGTAGGCCAGCGCCGCGTCGCCCGTGCCGCCGACCATCTTGCTCTCGTCCACGGCGATGCCGTTGGCCTTCTTCGCCGCCAGGACGTTGTTGACCGCGTCGTGCGCGCTGCCGCCCACGGCCAGGTAGTAATCGCCCTCCATTAGGACATAGCCCTTGGCGCCGTGTGCGTCATAGGAGGAGAAGAACTTCTCGTCCACGGTGATCTTGAGCGTCTCGCTCTGGCCCGGGGCGAGGATGCCGGTCTTGCCGAAGTCAACCAGCTCGACGGACGGCACCTGAATCTGATTCTCGCGGGCGTAATCGCCGTAGGGCTTGGAGATGTACACCGGCACGGAATGCTTGCCGGAATACGTGTCGGAGGTGTTGGTGACGGTCACGGAGACGACATAGTTGCGCTCGCCCTCGCGCTCGACCTTCACGTCGGACAGCGCGAAGTCGGCGTAGCTCAGGCCGTAGCCGAACGGATACGCGACGACGCTCTCGTAGTCGTAATCACCCACGTTCGGCGTGCCGAGGACCAGATCCTCATAGCGCGTCTCGGTGTAGCGGTAGCCCAGATACATGCCCTCCTGATACACGACGTAGGAGGCCAGCGTGGAGGCCGGATACATGCCCGTGCCCAGCTGCGTCGGCACGCCCAGCTCGTCCGCGCCGTCGTAGGTGCGGCGGCCGAAGTTGACGTTGACCGGGTTCATGGCGTTGTCCACCCACATGGTGTCCGGCAGACGGCCCGACGGGGACGCATCGCCCGTCAGCAGACGGCCCACAGCCGCGCCGCCGACGCCCAGCGCGCCGACCCACATGGCCGCGTCGATCGCCGGGTCGGCGAGGAAGCCGCCCTCGATCATGCTGGAGTAGTTGATCAGGACGATGATCTTGCTGATCTCGCCCGCGGCCTTCTTGGCCTTGAGGCCCTCGAGCACGGACAGCTCGTTGGCGTTCAGGCCCAGATAGTCCGGGCCGAGGCCGTCGCCGCTGTCCACGCCGTCGCCGTTGGTCTTGATGTGGTCATAGCCCTCGCCGCCGACACGGCCCACCACGAAGATCGCGGCGTCGCCGTACTGCGCGAAGGAGCTGCCGCACTTCTCGTCGACGACCGTCCACGGCGCCTCGCGGATGACGACCGTCGTCGTGCCGAACTGGCCCTCGGTGCCGCGCTTGTACTGCGCCCAGTCCTCGGACATGTAGGCGTCCTTGAGCGCCGGGTTCAGCTCCAGACCCGCCTCCTCCAGAGAGGTGACGTAGCTGACCGCCGCGCTCACGGAGATCGTGCCGGAGCCGGTGCCGCCGTAGACCGGGTCATAGCCCGTCACGCCGACCAGGCTCACCTTGGAGCCCTTGGCCAGCGGCAGCGCGCCGTTCTCGTTCTTGAGCAGGACAGCGCCCTCCTCGAGCACCTGCGTGGCCTTGGCCTTGCCGGCGGACACGAGGTCGGAGATGTCGTCATACTCGGACTTGTAGTACTCGGTATCCTGATCGGCGTCGCCCTCCTGGACGACCTTGAAGGTCTGCGCGCCGATGGTGCCGGAGATCGCGCCGGCGTTCTCGTTGGCGATCACGGTGCCGGTGAGCAGGATGCCCGCCAGGAACATGCTGACCACCGAGGTGATCTTGCGAACAAGCTTGTATTTCATCTTCCTTCCTCCCTTCTCATTCCTCGGTCTGCGGAAGGAACACGCAGACCACGCTCAGCACGATGGTGACCACGAAGAACGCGATGTTCACGAAGAACTCCGGCGGGAATCCAGAGAACTGGATGCCCGTGGCCACGGACGAGACGAAGAAGTAGATGTAATAGACGTAGAACAGAAACGCGAGGAAATCAGCGGCCATCAGCAGCGACGGCGCAAACCGGAACTGCTTGGCCAGAATCAGCACCGCCGTCAGCACGACGCCCGCGACGATGATGCCCACAGCGGCCCAGGACATGAACCGCGTGGAGGAGTAGATTCCCGTGTAGACCGCAGCCGTGATCAGCGAAAGCACCATGCACGCCAGCGTCGCCCGGAAACCGACCGCCTTGTTTTTCATAAGCTCTTTCATACTGTATCTCCTTTTCTTGTGGTAGTTGCACAGCTCCCCGAAAGCTCCTTTGTCCTCCTCTCCTCCGTGCATTTTGTGCAAAGATAGTATCATATTTTATACATGTTCTCGTCAAAACGGTGTAAATTGTCAAAAAACAGTGCGAATTGCGCATTTTTCCGACATGAATTGCGTAAGGCGCATCCCCGCGCGCATATAAAAAGGAAAGCGGACCGCCGCGATCAGCAGCCCGCTTTCCATATTATTAGGCTTCGCGCCCCACCATGCCCGCCGTCCTGTTGAGTTCGCCAAGGAACAGCCCGTCGTCCATCTGTCCGGCGGCGTATCGCGCGATCAGCGTCTGCGCCTGCTGCCTGAACGCATCCGAGGTGAGCGGGTCGTCCGTGGGCATCGCAACCGCCGCCGCAGCGCTCTGCCACTGCGCGATCATCTCCGCCGTCACGCTGTACGGCTTTTTTGCGTACGGCTCGACGGCGTCCGCGTGCAGCACGTAATCGCGCATGACGCCGTATTCCGTCCCGGTCATCGCCGCGATGAACGCCTGCGCGGCCTCCCTGTCCGGGGCGTTGGGGTTGACGATCATCACGCGCATGCTCCCGGAGTAGACCGGCGTGTCGCCTTCGGCAAAGACGAAGGGCGTCAGCGCGTCCGTGCGCCACAGCTCGGTCGAGCCGGTCGACGCGCCCTGCCCGTCATGGAAGATCGAATGCTCCCCGCATCCGGCGGCGGCGTCGAAGGCGACCGTGTTCCTCCTGCTTTTGAACCACGCCGTGCGGCGGATGTCCTTGCATGTGTTGATGGCGATGCGCGTGAGCCACGTCGCCTCGCCGCTCTCGCCCCGGAAGCGGTCAAGATGCGCATAGGCCTTGAGGAACGTGTCCTGCACGGCCTCCTCGGCCAGCCCCATGTCGCCCAGATACATGTACGCCATGCGCATGAGCTGCGTCTTGTGCTGCGCCATCAGCCGCACAAGCTCCCGCTCCCGCTGCTCGTCCGGCATCCCCCGGCCAAATATGCTCACCTTTCCGCCTCCCTTCACCCATTAGACGGACGAAAGGCGCAAATCCGTTCGCCCGTTTTTCGTTTTTCCGATATTTTTTGCGGCATGCCGCCGCCATCGGCGCGGATGGAGCTCGCGCCTTTCCGCTTCCCGATCACATGCAATAAACCCTGCCGCATTGCAGCAGGGTGTTCTTTCAACCGGCGTTCACTCCATGACCGGCGGACAATAGAAGTCCTCCGCCGTCGCGCCCTTCTCTTTGCCGAGCGGCTCGCCGGTCTGGGCGTTGAAGACAAACCATGTGAAATTGCTCGTATTGCTCCGATACGCCTCCGACGAATACACGGATTTGTCCGTCCTGATCTCCTTGTCCGGGTCGTCGGCATACAGGCACTCGCACTTCCAAACGGGATACAGCCAGTATTGCCCGTCCGTCTGCGGGTCCAGGAACATGCAGTACCCCAGCTCAAGGGAATACACGTCCCGGATCTTTCCCTCAAGAATCATCTCCTCGAGCTGTTCGATAACGGCCTGCGCCCCGACCAGCGGGATATCGGGCGCGGCCACCTCTTTTTCTCTCTTGAGCGACGCGCCGAACGACCATGAATCGCGGTCCGTGATGGTGATGATCAGGCGTTCGGCCTTCCTGTCGATCAGCGTGTCGTATACATGATCGTCAGCGGTCATCAGTTCCCAAACGCGCTGTATATTGGGGATGCCGTGGAAGGTCTGGTCACATTCGAGCGCCATCATTCCCGGCGGATAATACGGCGCCTTCGCTCTCATCCGAATCGCCTTTGACGATTCTTCCTCTGCTGAACGTGTCAACCCAGTGGATCGTAAACGGCACGTCCTCCCCGTAAAGCCACTTCAGCAAGTCGGACAGGTAAGCGGCGGCCTCCTCGATGGTCATGGGATTGTCCTCCGCGCAGGGCTTCGTGAAGTCGAGCTCATGCGGATAAAACTCACGGTGGATTTCCTTCAGGTTATCCGAATGAAGCTGATTCATTCGGATGAGCACACTGTTGACCGTCATCGAGATGTTAACGCCATTTGCATTGACATAGATGGTCATTTTGTCCTCCTTCCAATCCGCCGGCGTCTGCACGGGGAATGGATAGATCAACTCCGTATAATGCGATACTTCGCGGTTGATGCTGATGGGGTTTGGAAGCTGGCTGGCCATCCACGCCTCGTCAAATCGCTTCCAGTCCTCGCAGATGACGACCGGCACGCTGTCCACCTGCGGGACGGTGATCGGGATATCGACCTCAATCGTCCGCCCGTGGGCCTCATAGGTCTGATGCCAGCCGCCCGCCGCCTGCTCGCGGATCTTCGTGATGGGGAGCAGCGTCTCTGCGTGCGCGCCGGAAAACAGCGCGAGACAGACGAGCGCGCTCAGGATCATTGTCAACGGAATCTTTCTGCGCATATTGTACCTCCTTATATATGCCGGTTCAAATTCGCTTTACGGCTTTGCTTTCCCCGTGATCCCATGATAGGATTAGACGAATTTCGCGAGCGGAATTTGCGTTTGGCCCATCCTTTTTTCAATTTTGTAATTTATATACATAATTTCGATGCAATTCATGTTCATATTATGTCAAGCAGAGGGCGCCATTTTGAGGCTTCACGCTCGGCCGCGAAAAATCAAAAGGAATCCCCCGATGCGCGATTTCTTCCTCCGCTTTTCCGTGGGCTCGGCCCTCCGCGCCCCCGTTGCGCATGCCGTTTTTGTCCAAAAGTATAAAATTTAATTTTTATACATTTTTTGCGAAAAATAGTTGACTTTCACTAAGTAATTCGATAAAATAATAACACATGAAATTCTTACAAAGGGGGAATTTGCTTTATGAATCTTGCACGCAAAAAACGCATCTTGGCCACTTTCCTGGGCGGGGCAATGGCGCTCTGCTCTGTCGTATCGGCGCTTGGCGGAATGTCCGCTTCTGCCGCAGCGGAAGCTGCAAACGGAAACGTGCTGTATTCCGCCGACTTTGAGGATGGGAAAAACGACTTCTCCGGCAGAGGCGGCGTGGAGGCGCTGGAAATCCAATCCGAAAAGGTGCACGGCGGCTCAGGCGCGCTGAAGATCAGCGGCAGGACGGAAAACTGGAACGGCCCGCAGCTTCCCGTCAGCTCCATTCTTCAGGCGGGCACGGAGTATTCCATTGCCGCCTTCGCCATGACGGAAGGGAACAGCAGGCTGACGCTGAGCTGTCAGTACGACGACGCTTCCGGCACGACCAAGTACGACAACATCATGGCCATGGACAACACCGGCAGCTGGGCGGAGTATTCCACCAAGTTCTCCTTCCCGGCAGACGCGGTCAACATGTATCTGTACTTTGAAGCGGACGACGCCGGCGCCGTCATCTATGTGGACGACTTTATGATCAGCGAAGCCGCCGATGTGGCCATCGAGGACATCCCCGCGCTCAGCGGCGTCTATGCCGATTCTTTCAAGATCGGCACGGCGATCGGCACGTCCACGCTGGCCTCCAAGCCCTCTATGGCGCTGCTCGAGAAGCATTTCTCCGGCAGCGTGACGCTCGAAAACGAAATGAAGCCGGATTTTGTGCTCGATCAGGCGGCTTCTCAGGCGGCCGGCGAGGACAATCCGCAGGTCACCCTCGCCTCCGCAAAGCCCGTTCTGGATTACTGCGCCGAGCACAACATCCCCGTCAGGGGACACACGCTCGTGTGGCACAGCCAGACGCCGGACTGGTTCTTTAAGGAAGGCTTTGCCGATGACGGCGAGTGGGTTTCCAAGGAAACGATGATCGTGCGCATGGAAAACTACATCAAGAACCTCATGGTAACGCTGAAAACGGAATACCCGACGCTCGACCTGTACGCATACGACGTCGTCAACGAAGCGTGGACCGATCAGGGCACGCCGCGTCAGCCCGGTTCCAGCAAGTCGGAAAACCCGGAATCCTCCGCATGGGTCAGGATCTTCGGCGATAACTCCTTTATCGAGTACGCGTTCCAGTTTGCCAGAAAGTATGCGCCGGAAGGCTGCAAGCTGTACTACAACGACTTCAACGAATACATCCCGGCCAAGACGGACGCCATCATCAACATGGCAAACGACCTCAAGGCCAAGGGCCTGATCGACGGCATCGGCATCCAGTCCCATCTGGACGTCAAGTTCCCGTCCCCCGCGCAGTACGCCGACGCGCTGGCCAAGCTCGCCGCGACGGGGCTTGACATTCAGGTCACCGAGCTGGACGCGACGACGAGCGATACCTCTGATGCCGGTCTTGAAATCCAGGCGAAGTATTACAGCGACATCATGAACGCCATCGTGCAGCACAAGGACAGCATCTCCGCCGTCGTGTTCTGGGGCATTGACGATGCCGCCAGCTGGCGCGGAGACCGCATGCCGCTTCTGTTCACCGGCGATTACACCGCCAAGCCCGCGTTCTATGCCATCACCGGCGGCGAGTCCGGCACGGACAGCGAAACCGCCGCAGTCACCACCACGACAACCAGGACGACCACCACGACCACGACCGTCACAACCGAACCGGCGCAGGAAGGTTAAGACGCCCAACGGCACGAACCTCTCCATAACGCGGCAGGCTCCGCTTGCAAAGGACGCGGACAGCGTCCCGTCAGGTGCACCGGCAACGGATATGAATCATGCATTTTCCATCGCCGGTGCGCTCGCGCCGCCAGCGGGCAAACCATCGTTCAGCCAAATCAAAAGACCGATTGCCGATGCAGTCGGTCTTTTGCATCATGTCAGATTGCGCGCCGGCCTGCGGCTGCGCAGGATGCTCCGCCCCCCGGAAGATTGGCAATACTCTTCACGCTGCCGCGAGCGATTCCACATCCAGCATGAAATGGGCCGGCGGAACATGTGGATTCCCTATTTTGCGCAGCAGAATCTCAGCGGAGTGCCGTGCCGGAGAATACTTCGATACAGATGTCAGCCGGAAAGGCAATGGCGAAAACGAGCGAAGATGATCAACCGCAGCACACGACAACCCCGAAGGATCGACCGGGCTCTCCGCTGCCGATGCTCGTGTCAACGCATCCCATGCGATCAGATCATGGCAGGCCGCAGCAGCGTCTGCGCGCCATGTGCCGTATGACTGAATCGGCTTGTTAAAGCACGTTCCCTCGGTATCAAAGTATGCCGTTTCCGTCCGGTATCTCTTGCCATAGGAACGATAAGCCGCGATCAGAAAGCCCGAAATCGTGAAGAAGAAGACCGCCGATATGCCCGGCGCGGCCATGAACCAAAGCGGGAACGACGCGCCCTGGGCTCCGCCCGGGACGTGGGCCAGCGTATGCGCAAACGCCACATCCAGCGCGGCAAACAGAGCAATCAAACGCGTTGCCGTCTATGCGAACAGACTACGCACCGCTTCCCATCGCCTTCCTCTCCCTCCGAACGTTCGCGCGTCCTCCCCCGCGCTTTGGGCCGCGCGCATGCTCACCCGGCCCTGCGCCCGGAGATCAGGCCGCGCACAAAGGGCAGCGACTCCCTGAATTCCTCCGTCCTGCCATACATCAGCAGGAAGCAGAGGTTGGGGACGACGCAGCACACGGCCATCTTGCCCGCAAAGGGGATGATCCCCGACGCGGGCAGCAGCGCGCAGACCCCATATGTCACGGCAATCGCAATCGCCGTCGTCACCGCGTAGAACGCGATTTTTTTATAATAGACGAACACGTCCTTTTCAAAGTACGCGTCAAAGAGCACCTTTCCGCCCCAGACGAAGTTGATGCAGACCATCGTGATCACCGTCGCCAGCAGCACGCCCGCCGCGCCAAAGCGCTGCACGAGAATCAGGTTGAGCGCCAGATTGGCCGCCGCCTCCACCATCGGGCGGAAACGGTCCGTCCACCATATGCCCGCCGCCTGCCGGTAGACATAGCACATATCGCCCGCCTTGAGCACGAAGAAATAGCAGCACATCAGCACGACAATGTCGCTGCCCATCATCAGCTCTTCGCCGACCCAGATCTCCATGAACGGCTGATACAGGCAGAACAGGCACGCCGTGCACCAGCCCGAAATCCACTCATACATGAAGAAAAAACGGAAGAAATTGCGGTAATTTTTCTCCTTCGTCTCCGTGACCATCGAGTTGCCGATTCCCGCCGTGATGCCCGAGGAGATGATCGTCAATATGCCGATGATCGAGTTGGCGATGAAGAAATAGTTCTCGTATTTCGCCAGCACGATAAGGCCCAGAAATGCGGAGATGACGATGGAGTCAAACGAGCTCCTGAACGTCCCGCAGACCTTGTAGATGAACAGCCCGGCGACGCGCTTCCCGATCTCGCGAACCTCCGCCTGATCCATCGTGCCTTCGCAGAAGTATTCGGGATACAGCTTCTTCGAGCAGTAGTCCGTGATGAGATTGCGGATGATCGTAAACACCGGAATGGCGATCGCGTAGAAATAATAGTTTCTGAACAGGACGATGAGCGCAATCTGAACGAGGCTCATGGAAGCCTGCACGACGGTGCCGATGTTGTTTGTGACCGACAGCTGCTGATTCGCCGTGAGCAGCGAGCCCTTGTAGGCAAAGAGCATGTAGCTGAGCACGGTGTTGAGCAGATAGACGATGTAGAGAAACCGAACGTTGATGTCATCGGGATAGCCGCCGCGGATCAGCAGCTCCAGAAACGGCAGAAGCGCGATGCCCGCCGCGAGGATCACCACGCCGATGACGCGGTAAATCTTCCTGTACAGCGCCAGAATCGCCCTGACCTTGGCCGTGTCGCCCTCGGCCAGCGGCTTGTACATGCTGAACACCATCGCCTCGCCGAACCCGAGCTCCGCGAGGCTGAGGATGTGCAGAATCGAGGCGAACAGGCTGTTCAGGCCCAGATACATCGACCCGAGCAGATAGATGATGCACGTCCTCGTCAGGAACGGAAGGCCCAGCGAGACGACCTTGCTGATCACGCCGGAAACGATATTCTTTTTTGCATTCCTCGTTCGGTTTGCCATGTGTTCCTCCGCACGATATCAATCACCTTTTGATGAGCCTCTTTGCCGCGTTCCTGACGAGCGTCTTTGCGCCGAGCAGCGCGATGCTCAGATTGCCGGGAAAGCAGCGCAAGGACTTTGCAAGCACATCAAGGTACGCGTCCCATCTGCCGTAGAGCAGCGCCGTGCGCGCCATGTTGTATATGAACGCGCGCTTCTGCGCCGGATGCCTGTCAAACAGCTCGCCGTGCTTGGCCAGCAGCATGGCATATCCCTTCATCCTCCGGTCGAGGCTCGAGGAGATCGAGTTCTGCTCGACGTGATACAGCACGAGCGGCTCATCCAGAAACACGACCTTGCAGCGGCTCGCGATGCGAATCCACAGGTCGTAATCCTGCGAGGACGGCAGGCTCTCGTCAAAGCCGCGCAGCTCCGTCAGCACGCTCTTTTTGATCAGCGGGAACGAACAGCCGCCCATGAAATTGCCCGCGAGCAGATGCGCGCACAGGTCGCCGTCGCGGCCTTTGATGAACGCCATATCCCCTGTTTTCCCGTCGGGGTAGATCCGCACGCCCGTGCAATAGACCATCCCCGCGTCCTCGCTTTGCATCTTCGCCAGCTGGCGGGCGAGCTTGCCGTCCGCCCATTCGTCATCGTCGTCAAGAAAGGCGACGTATTCCCCGCTCGCGGCCCGAATCCCGTTGTTTCTGGCCTTGCATGCGCCGGCGTTTTTCTCGTGTGAGATGAACTTGACGCCGTCATAGCCCTCCAGCAGCCGTGCGATGTCCGTTCGATAGGGCGGATAATCGTTGACAAGGATGATCTCCTTGTCCTCCACCGTCTGCTTCATGGCGGAATCGAGCGCCCTCTTGAGGATATCCATGGGCCGCTTGCAGGTCGTGATAATGATGCTGATCATCGCAAGGCTCTCCCGTGTCATGCTTCAGACATACAGCTTGACGCCGATGTCAAAGGCGAGATAATGGAACGGATACATGTATAAGTTGAACAGCACCGTGCAGACGAACAGCAGCAGCAGCGGCAGATCGAATCGGACAATCCCGAACTTGAACGCCGCCTTTCTCTCCACCGTGCTCAGGTACTGCGCATACAGCACGGGGCCGAGCATCATCATGCAGAACGAATACCGCGTCAGCACGTTCGTGGCGATGTTCGTGGCGGCTGAACCGAGGCTGAACGCCGCCAGATACAGGCAATACTGCGCCATCTTCCCCGGCGCGCTGCTCCTTCTCCAGATCAGATACAGCACAAACAAAATGACGATGAAATAGAAGATTCTGAAATTCCACATCATCATGTAGGACGCGCTGGTGTTGAAGTTGTCAAAATTGCTGTTGAGGCCCTGCACGGTCGAGTACGCCACGATCTTGCCGTGCAGCGAGCGAAACAGCGGTATGTTCGAAAGCATGCCAAGAAGCGCCGCGTACACCTCGAGCCCCTCGTTCCAAAGCAGCAGGCTTGCGGCGATCAGGCACTGCTGCCACGTCTTCCCCGCGCACAGCAACAGCCTGAACAGCAGCAGCACCCATGCCGCCGGATGGATCGTCGCCGAGACCACGTACATCGCAAAGCACACGGCCCTGCATCGCACGCCGTATAGTTCGCAGACGAGAAAATACGCGAAGATCGAAAACGCCAGCGCATTGCGCACGCCGTTTGACGCGTCATAGAAGTCGAACATCAGGATGAAGACGGCCAGCAGCATGACCTCTGTCCGGCTGTCCGTCCCGCCGTGCGCGCAGGCGTGATGAATCGCGCTGAGCGCACAGAAATAGATGATGAAGATCGAAATCGCCGGGTAAAAATTGTATGCTGGCAGGAAGCTCAGCAGATAGAAATACGCCTGCAATCCCGGCTTGCTCATGAAATAGCTGTCCGCGGAGGCCGACGGCATGGCGAAGTACGCCCATCCGCTTTGCCTGATGTTTCTCAGATGCCTGAACGCGACCTGCAGGTCGGACGATTCCGACGCAATCTGAAAAAAAGCGAGCACAGCATAGCAGAAGGCAATCAGCAGGATGCTGCGTGTGATCCTCTTTGGCGAGGATTTGAACAGGACAAACAGCATCGCCGATTCAAACAACAGATATACCAGCATCTCATTCCCTCAGCTCCATCACCGTTCACAGCGCCCCGACGCTCCCGCCTGCGGCGCTGACGGCGCCGCTTCCATCGCCGCTCATTCCTCCAGCAGCCGCTCGACCAGCGCCAAATCCTTCAAATTCGAGTATTCTCTCTCCTTCACGGCGTCCTTCATCCTGCGAATCTCTCCGCGCTGCGTCATCGCCGTCCTCATCGCCCGATAAATCCCCTCATCGGAGTTTTCGCATATGATGCCGTCCGCGTTCCGCTCGATTTGCTCCGCCGCCGATGGATAGGCCGTCACCAGCGGCATCACGCCCAGCATCTGCGCCTCCGTGACCGCCATCGGCTTGCCCTCCTGCCGCGAGGGCAGCAGGAACACGTCCGCGCCGGCCACGGTGGAAAGCGGATTGGGATCGGCCCCGAGCATGAACACGTGTTTTTCAAGATGAAGCGCCGCGATGCGCTCGCGCATCCGCCGCTCGTCCGGCCCTTCGCCGATGACAACCCAGACGAAATCGTCCAAGCCCTCGTGCGCCAGCCTGTCAAACGCAGCCATCGCCCTGTCGAGTCCCTTCTGCGCAAAATTGATGCGGCAGACGCTGACGAATTTGATTTCATTTTGATACGCCGTCCAGTCAAACGCCGGCGCGCTCAGGGCGACCCTTCGCTGCACGAACTTCGAGGACAGCAGGTTGGGAATATGCCGCGTCTTCTCCCGGAACTGCGGGAATCGCGCGTCAAAATCCGCCCGGCACGCATCCGACACCAGCACGATCCGGTCGGCCCTATCATAATACGGCGCATCAATCGCGCCGTCGAATTCCGATTTTGAATAGTTGATGTGCAGCCAGCAGATTTTCTTTTCCGCGTTCGTCTTCTCCATCAGATAATACATCGGCCAGCCTTCAAGATACGCGATGCCGATGTCGTATCGCTCCCTGAGCCTTCTGCAATAGCCTGCCACCGTCCTTGCGATGCACTGGCTTCTCTGGTTTTCATTTTTGCGCGCAAGGGCGTAATAGTAATTCCTGACGGACAGCCTTTTTCTGAGCCTGAGCGGGAGCTTCGAGCGGTACGCCGGTTCGAGTATGCGCACGTTTTCGGGAATCGCGCCCAGCAGCTCGCCCGTCCTGGTCAGCAAAATCAAATCGATGTCGTATTTTGAAGCGTCGATTTCGCTCAGCAGCGACAGCAGGCTCGTCGTGCTCCCGCCGATCGTCATCTCCCTGAATACGATCAGGATTTTCTTCTTCATGCGCTCACCTCCGCCGTGCCGCAGCGCGGCATGCGTCCTATATTGCACCGCGCAGCTCCGCCAGAATCCGGTCATATTTTGCGCTGTATGAGAATTCCTCCAGCGCGCGCCTTCTGCCGTGCTCGGCCATCCTGCGCCTGCGCTCGCCGTCGCCCTTGAGCAGCAAGATGCTCTGGCAGATGTCCTCCGTCATCCGCCCGACCTCGCCGGGCTCGATGAACGCCGCGCATCCCTCATCCGCGATCACGGCAGGGCCGCCCGTGCGGATGGCCACGACCGGCAGTCCATGGCTCATCGCCTCCAGAATCACCATGCAGCCGGAATCGTGCAGCGAACAATTCAGCAGCACATCCGCTCGCCGGTAGAGCTCCTCCATCCGCGCATGCGGCACCTCGCCCAGGAATTCCACATTCTCAAGCCCGGCCGCCCTCTGCCTGTACGCCTCAAGATTGCGCCCGGTTCCCGCGATGACGAGCTTCACGCGCCCATCGCGCTTCGCCATTTTCCGCATCGCTTCGATCGCGATGTCGACACCCTTCCAGCACAGCATCCTCGCCGCCAGCAGCACGACAAATTCCCCGTTTTCCGATTCCTGACCGCATCCCGCCTCGGGCAGCGCATTGATGCCGACGGACTGCATGATCCTGACCTTGTGCCTCTGCCCGGCGGGAAGCAGACGCTTCGTCTCCTCCGTCGTGGACAGGATCAGCGCGGCCTCGCGATACGCCCTGCGGTTGGGCGGCATATGCACGGCGGTGCTCGCCACCGTGTTTCTGACCCACTCGACAAAGGCGTCCCGCCGGTTCATCTCCAATTTCACGCCCCGCGGAATCCGCTCTCCGCCGCCCACAGGCCCATAAATAAAAGGCGCACCGCCCCGATACAGATATGTGGGCAGCACGCACGTGGCCCATGTGATGTGATGAAGGAACGCGATGTCCTCTTTTTCGCACAGCGCCCTGGCCAGCTTCCCCACGTCCCGCTGCCAGAGCATGTATTTGAACCGCTGATTCAGCTTCGTCATGCCCGACAGCGGCAGCGGCAGGAAGTGAAACGCCAGCTTTTTCACCGCATCGCCATGCTGCGCCGCATATGCCCGGATGTTCCTTTCATGCCGGTCGGTCGTGATGACGTGCACCCTGTCAAAATCCGCGTATTTCGCCGCGGCCATGACCCAATTCCAGCCGAGCCCCGCCTCCGAACCGTGATCCGGGCTGCATTCGTATGCCGATATCACAATATTCATGATGTTCACCGCTCAGCACATTTACGGCCGATTGTCCCTGATGTATCGCGCGGGATTGCCCGCCCAAATCTGGTTGTCGGGGATATCGCACGTGACGACGCTGCCCGCGCCGATGACGCAGTTGCGCCCGATGTGAACCCCCTTGAGGATCATCGCGCCCGCCGCGATAAAGGAGCCGTCGCCGATGACGATCTCGCGGCTCACGACGTCCTCCCATCTCTGCTCGATGCCGCATCTCGCCGAGGCGGACAGCGGATGATAGTCCGTGTCGTAGATCTTCACGCCCGCGCCGATGAGCACATTGTCGCCGATGGTCACGCTCGTGCGGCATGTGATCGAGCAGCAGGAGAGCCCCGTGTTCGAGCCGATGGTGATCCGTCCGTCTTTCACGATCAGGAAATTGACCCTGCCGGAAAACCCGATCGGGTTTGTCCACTGCGCCGAATTCATCCTCACGTTGTCCCCGATGACGAGCCTTCCGTGGGGATTGTGAATCCGGATCAGCCCCTTTGTTCTGAGCCCTTTGCCGAACCGCGCGCCGTTGAGCCGGAGCCGCACCATGTTCACCGGCGTGTATATGACATGCAGTTCGGAAAGCAGCTTACTCTTGATCCTGCGCCACACCGGCCATTCCCCCATGCTTGTGCTCAATCGCTCTGATCTCGTATTCCGATTTCGAGAGGTACATCGAATCGGCAGGAACGTCGCATTTGACGACCGCGCCCGCCGCGATTACGGCATTATCGCCGATCGTGACGCCCTTGATGATGATCGCATTGGCTCCGATCCAGACGTTTTCGCCGATCACGATCGGTTTGCATACGTATTGCGTACCGCGGTTTGCGCTGCGGAAATCGTGATCGTGATCGTATATGCACACGTTCGGGCCGATCGTGCATCTTCTGCCGATCTTGATTGACGCGCGGCTCACGATGCTGCAATTTCGGTTGATGTACACGTGATCCCCGATGGTCAATTTCCCGCCGGAGGCCCTGCACACCGCGCCGCCGTCGATCGTCGTACGCTGCGCGATGGCAACCCTTCCCGCGCCGTATGCCTCGATCTTCGCCGTGAGCGCGATTTTCTGCAATCCGGCAAAGCTCGTGTGAAAGCCGTTGACGGCAGCGTTGATCGGGCATCGGATGAGGTTGATGCCCATCCGAATTCCCCATGATATCTTTCTGTTCACCCTGCTCACCGCATTTCCGAAAAAAATTGGTCGAGTTTATCGCTGCACAGATGATAGCTGAATTTCAGCTTCGCGTTCTCATATGCCCTTTTGCTCATCGCGATTCTCTGCTCGTCCGTCATCGCAATCGCCCGCTCGATCGCCTCTTTGCAGGCCTGCGCCGTGGGCGCGCCGTATATGATCGCATCCTGCGCATCGTCAAGATAGGCCGCGATGTCCCCGACACGATTGGTGATGACCGGGATGCCCCTGCTCATCAGCTCCGGAACCTTGCTCGGGAAGTTCGCCTGTGTGACGATGTTGTCGGGCCTGGCGATCAGCGCGAAATCGATCTTCCGGTACAGCCGCATCAGCTCGTCGTATTCCATCCAGTCGTGGATGCACACGATCTCCTTTTCGGCGAGCGCGTCCAGCAGCCTCTCCTCCCCGGGAACGCTCGCACGGAGCACGCGCCTGTTCACGCCCGTCAGGTGGAAGCACACCTGTCTTTTCTGCGCATCGCCGAGCATGTCGATGGCCCTCAGCATGGCCTGCAGGTCGTCCTTTCTGTACGGGTTGCCGGGATAAATCAGATGCAGGCGGTCATGATCGAGGCTTCTTTTCCACGACGGGCGGCTGTCCGTGTCCACGTAAATCGGGACGACGGCCGTGCGGCATCCCAGCGCGGCGAAGTGCCGCTCGAGGCATCCGCTGATCGCGATGACGTTTCGCGTCCGCGGCACGAGCTCGTCAAAATACCGCTTGTAGCCCTTGTAACGAATGTTCCTTTCGCCGCCCAGGAACTGAAACGGCTGATGCCATTCGACGACGTCGCACGCAGTCCTGCATCCCACCGACTCCGTATATTCAATCACAGCCGACGAGAACGAATACAGGGTCGAATAAAGCAAAACGACGTCGCCCGCAGCCAACCCGATCTCCCGAAGCAGTTTGACCGTGTTTTTTCCGTCCAGAAATTGATGCTGAAACATCCTCACATATCTGTTCGGCGCGACGGCGACGTTCTTATATTTTACACCTTCGTAAACATGGCAGCCGCTCGCTTTGTCGTAATATTTCTCTTCGCTGCGGCCTGTCGAAATCACAAAGACATCCCAACCGGTTTCAAGGAGCGCCTTCGCCATGAACAGGATTCTGTTGGCCCCGGCGTCCCCGCGCGGAAATTTTCTGTCCGCGCATATCACGATTCTTTTCATCCCGATTCACCCGAATGTGATCCATCGCTTTCGCGGCGAATGGGCAGTTCAATTCGCCTGCGCTTTTGCAGGCATTTGCGTCTGCACCAGCGCCGCAACCGTCCCCAATATATTCTCCCGCACGCGATCCTCCGTGTAGTTCTCCCGTGCCCTCGCGTATACAAAGCGCGAATATGCGCCCCACGTTCCTTCCCGGATGATCCGCTCGATCACACCGGCGTACCTGCGCGCGTCGATGCCTTCGACGACGAGCTCCGGCTTTGAGACGATGCTCGCATTGAATCCCGCCGTGCTGACGACCGGCACGACGCCGAATGTCATCGCCTCCGTCAGCGAATTGGAATGACCCTCCATCTTCTCCTGCGAAGGGAAGACGAAGAAGTGCGCTTTTTGCAGCTCGTCGCGAATCGTTTCAAACTTCTGCTGCCCCAAAAAGGCGACATCGTGCAGCCTCAGGCCGCGCGCCAGCCCCTCCAGTTCCTTTCTATAATCCTCCTGATATCCGCCGATGACCGTCGTCCAGGTTTTGTATCCCCGCTTGTTTAGCTCGGCGGCGGTCTTGAGGACGACGTCGATGCGCTTTGACCCGGCAACCCTGCCGAAGTAGACGAGCCTGATCGTGTCCATCGGCCTGTCCCCCACATAGGGAAGGAGGCTCCTGTTCATCACGTAATTGGGCGTGTATACCGCCTTCCTGTGAAAGCGGCGCTCCGCAAAATCCACGTATTCAAGCCCCTGGACAAGCAGTGCGTCGGCCTTTTTGAGCATGCTGTCCATGAGGCTTCTGTATATTCCGCCGTATTCGCTGTATGCCTTGATCAGCCGCCCGCTTCGGGCCTCGTAGACCGTCCTGTGTTTGAGCAGTCTGGCTGTTGTCAGCATCAGCCATTCCAAAACGACGTTTTTTTCATAGAAACCGGCGACATACAGCAGCGCGCCGCGATCCGCGAGCAGCGAGCAAATCACCTTGGCATACGCCTTGACGGCCATCGAGATATACCGCATGATTCCGTTCGCCATGACGGGCTTGTCCACCATGACCACGGCATATCCGGCTTCCGTCAGGATCTCCCGCGTCCTGCGGCAGCCCTTTTCGCCCCCGCCCAGCATATGAGGCGGCAGGCCCGTCCCCACAGGCGCATAGAAGATGATGGCTTTTCTCATTTCCCTCTCACCACCGCATGCCATATGAATCTCGTGTTCGTATGCCAGTATCTGCCGGTCAGCCGTTTCGGGTCCTGAAGCAGACGGTACAGCCATTCAAGGCAGCACGCCTGCATCCATTCGGGTGCGCGCCTGATGTTGCCGGCCATGTAGTCAAAGCCCGCGCCGACGCCGACCATGAAGCCTGTGATCCTCCCCTGATGCTCCGCCATCCAGCGCTCCTGCTTGGGCGCGCCCAGGCCGATCCATACGAAGTCCGGCTTGGCATCGTTGATTCTCTTCACGACCGCTTCGTCTTCTTCCCCGGTGAGCGGCCTGAACGGCGGGCTGTACATTCCAACAACCCGCAGCCCCGGATAGCAGCGCGCGAACACATTGCGCAGCTTTGACAGCGTTTCCTCCGTGCTGCCGTAGAAGTAATGGCTGTACCCCCTGGCAGCCGATATTTTCAGAATTTCTTCCATATAAGAAGGGCCCGTAGTGCGCTCCATGTCCGCGCAGCCGCGCCAGCGCCCCACCACGCTCAGAGGCTTGCCGTCCGGTATCGCCATGATTCCGCCGTTCTGCACGGCGCAATACGATTCGTCCTCGTATGCCGTCACGGTCGTATGCACATTGGATGCGCACATGTAGTCGCCCGACAATTCCGCGATGTGTTTCTGCGTAAAGTCCAGCAGCCGCTCCATGTTGATAACCGCGATGTCTACGCCCATGATCTTGCAGACGGGGATCTGGCTTTTGTCCACCCTGTGCCGAAACGCCACGGTTCAACTCCCCGCCCTTTCCGTCTTCTTCGGCATGGCCCTCATCCCGTCAGGCCGAATTGTTGCCGTTCTCGCGTGCGCTGCCGGCCGCAGAGGCTCACCGTTTCTTCGTTTCCCCCGTCCTGTAGCCGTATTCACGCCCGTACTTGTTATAATACCAGTACGATTTGTACGAATACTTCTTGCTCAGGTAGCTGTCGTATTCCACCATGTTGAGCACCGCGCCCAGAATCGGGCAGCCCGTCTGGTGCATCTGATCACAGACGTCGATGAGCTCCTGACGGCGCACGCTGTTGTAGTTGACGATCAGCAGCGTGCCGTCGCAGCTCTTCGCGATCT
>CALVTQ010000145.1 GCA_944362695.1 uncultured Clostridia bacterium | reverse complement strand
ATCCTTTGCAAGGAGCAATACGCCAAGGCGATTGACAAGGCGATCTTCCCGGGCACGCAGGGCGGCCCGCTGGAGCATGTGATCGCAGGCAAGGCCGTTTGCTTCAAGGAAGCGATGAGCGACGAGTTCAAGGCGTATCAGCATCAGATCATCCTCAACGCGCGCGCGATGGCAGACGAATTCAACCGTCAGGGCATCCGCCTCGTCTCCGGCGGCACGGACAACCACCTGATGCTCCTTGACCTGACCGGCACGGGCGTCACCGGCAAGCAGCTCGAGGGCCTGCTGGGCATGGCCAACATCACGGCGAACAAGAACACCATCCCCAAGGAGACGCTCAGCCCGTTCATCACCAGCGGCGTGCGCCTTGGCACCCCGGCGGTCACCACGCGCGGCATGAAGGAGCCGGAGATGGTCAAGATCGCGCAGCTCATCACCCGCGTCGTGCGCGAGGGCGAGGCCTGCACCGAGGAGGTCAAGAAGGAAGTCCTTGCGCTGTGCGAGCGCTTCCCGCTGTACGCCGGCTGCGAAAACGGCTGATACACGAACAATCTGCGCAAGAGGACGAAGGATAAGCGGGGCGCGGCCCTGCCGGAAGGGAAAGAAACATGCAGGAACTCAAGAATGCGATCATGAACAGGGGAAAGGCCATCAACCAGGATGTGCTTCTGGTCGATTCCTTCCTGAATCATCAGGTGGACGTGGAGCTGATGAAGCATGTCGGCGAAGCGTTTGCCGAACACTTCAAGGGCCGCGGCTTCACGCGCGTGGTGACCATCGAGTCCTCGGGCATCGCCCCGGCCTCGTTCACGGCGCTGGCGCTGGGCGTGCCGCTGGTCATCATGAAGAAGCAGACGAGCAAGATCATGACGGGCGACCTGCTGCATACGACGGTGCGCTCGTTCACCAAAGGCACGAGCTATGAGCTGACGGCCAAGCACGAGTTCCTGCCGGAGAAGGAGAACATCCTGCTCATCGACGATTTCCTGGCCAGCGGCGAGGCGGCTGTCGGCGTCATCAACCTCGCCAAGCAGGCGGGATGCAACGTCGGCGGCATCGGCATCGTGATCGAGAAGGCGTTCCAGACCGGCCACGCCAAGCTCACGAAGATGGGCTACGAGGTGTATTCTCTGGCGCGCATCAAGTCCATGTCCGAAAACCACATCGAATTCCTTTGATTCAAAGCCTTTTGGAGGGGCGGCAGGCGTTGTTCTGCCGCTCTTTTGCGTATTTTTGCATCGGAATTTGGACGGATTGACCGATTTGCTAATTTACAGGTGCGCGCGGGGAAAAAATATGATATAATGAAATGAAAATGTAGAATGACGGAGGAGTGTCTTTTCCGATGAGCATGCTTCCTTTGATATTGGCGTCGGGCTCGCCCCGGCGAAAGGAAATCCTTGAGACGATGGGCCTTGAATTCACGGTGGACGTGTCCGATGCGGACGAGCATTTCACCGGCGCGCCGGACGAGATGGTCATGGAGCTCTCGCGCCGCAAGGCCGCGGCCGTCGCTCCGCGCCACGAGGCCGCGCTGATTCTGGCGGCGGACACGATCGTCTACGACGGTCAGGTGCTGGGCAAGCCGCACACGGCAGAGCGCGCCGAGCAGATGCTTTCCGAGCTGGCGGGCCGCTGGCACGACGTGTACACCGGCCTCACGCTCATTGACACGCGCACGGGCAGGACGATCTCGCGCGCGGACAGGACGCGCGTGCACTTCGTTGAGATGACAAAGGCGGAAATCGCCGCCTACGCCGCGACGGGCGAGCCGCTTGACAAGGCGGGCGCATACGGCATACAGGGCCGGGGCGGCATGTTCATCGACAGGATCGAGGGCTCGTATTCCAACGTCGTCGGCCTGCCGATGGCGCTCCTGCGCGATATGCTGCATGAAATGGGCGAGCAGGACGCATAACCAACACAGATTTCGGGAGAGAAGATAAGCAAGATGGGCATCTTTCACAATGTTTCGCCGGACATCGCCGTGGACATCGGCACCAACAACACGCGAATCTACGTCAAGGACAAGGGCATCGTGGTCAACGAGGCGTCCGTCGTCGTCGCGAGGGGCGGCGACGCGCGCAGCATCATGGCCATCGGCGACAGCTCGGAGGAGCTGATCGGCCGCTCCGCCGGCGACGTCCGCGTGATTCATCCGCTGCGCGACGGCGTGATCGTCGATTACGAGATGGCGCAGATCATGATCCACTACTTTGTCAGCAAGGCGATCGGCTCGGGCAGGGTGCTGCGCCGTCCGCGCGTGGTGGTGACGATCCCCGGCGAGGTCAGCAAGGTCGAGCGGCGCGCGGTCATCAACGCCATGCAGAGCATCGGCGCACGCCAGATCTTCGTGGTCGAGCAGGCGTTCGCGGCGGCGCTGGGCACGGGTCTGCCGGTGTACGAGCCGCAGGGAAATCTCGTCGTGGACATCGGCGGCGGCACGACGGAGGTCGCGCTGGTGTCGATGGGCGGCATCGTGCTCTCGCATTCCATCCGCGTGGCGGGCAACAAGATCGACGAGGCCATCGCGGGCTTCCTCAAAAAGCAGCACGCCATCATGGTCACCGAGCGCGTGGCGGAGCAGATCAAGCTCGACATCGCCGACATCCGCCCGGAGATTGCGCCGGAGCACATGGCCGTCGTGCGCGGGCGCGACATCGCCACGGGCATGCCGATGACCGTCGACGTGAACATGAAGAAGGTCAGCGAATCGGTGCACGAGCCCGTCCGCGAGATCATGGATGCCATTCGCTGGGTGCTCGGGCGCATCCCGCCGGAGCTGGCTGCCGACATCCTGCAGGGCGGCATCTACATGACGGGCGGCACGGCTGCGCTGCCGGGTCTGGACGCGATGATCGCGACGGAATTCGGCGTGCCGGTGTCCGTGGCGCGCGATGCGGGCGAATGTACGACGCTGGGCGCGGGCTACATGGCGGATCACTTCGATATGCTGGGCGGCGCAAACCTGATCGGCAAATGAGAACTGAGGAGAGATTGGGCGCATGAAGAAAGAAAGAGGCTTCCTGATCAGCATCCTGCGCAAGCTCATTGTCGTCATCATGCTGGTGCTCATGGCGCTGACGGCGTACAGCCAATACAGCGGCATGCCGCTCTCGCCGGAGGGGATCTTCTCCAGGATCATCACCCCGGCGCAGGAATTTGTCAGCAAAATCACGCAGTCGGTGGAGGGCTACCTTCGCCGCGTGAAGCTGCGCAGCAACATCGAATACGAATACAACCAGCTGCGGGCGCAGAACGACGAGCTGATGATGCGCAGCATCCTCTACGAAGAGCTCGAGGAGGAGAACGCGCAGCTTCGCGCGATGCTCGGCGAATACGACGCGCGCGCGGAGATGAACCCGGTGCTCGCCCGCGTCATCGCCAGCGAGTCGGGCAACTATTTCTCGACATTCACGATCAACAAAGGCAAAAACGACGGCGTTGACACGCAGATGGCCATCATCACCAGCGAGGGCCTGATCGGATACACATACGAGGTCTTTGACACGACGGCGAAGGTCATCACGATCATCGACGAGCAGGCGAGCCTTGCCGCGCTGATCGAGAGCAGCCGCGACCAGGGCGCCGTCAGAGGCACGCTGGGCAGCACGGGCGAGCCGCTCTGCCGCATGTACTACCTGTCGGCGGACAGCGTGCCGCGTCCGGGCGACCGCGTCATCACGTCGGGCGTGGGCGTGTCCTTCCCCAAGGGCCTGCTCATCGGCTACGTGCGCGAGAGCACGCGCGCCATCGAGGACAACAAGCATTACATCGTCGTCGAACCGGCGGCCGACTTCGAGCACATCGAGAACGTGCTCGTGCTGCGTTATTACGCGGAGGTCGAGGAGATGCCGGACAACTACGACAGCACGGAGATCATCATCGCGCCGGTGGCGACCGCCAGACCGCAGGCCGTCATCGAGGAGGAGGCGCTGGAGGTCGGCACGCCTGAGCCGCTGCCGGGCGCCCCGGGCCGCGCGACGCCCGTACCGGAGACGACGCCGGAGGCCGTCGATTTCATCATTGACTCGGAGGCCATGGGCGACTATGCGGATCAGTTTGTGGAGATCACGCCGAGCCCGGAGCCCACGCCGGAGGGCGAGCCGACGCCCGATCCCTATTACGTAGACGAGGAAGACATCTTCCCTGACTTTTAAACCAAGCGGCGGCGTCCTGTCCATGCGGGCGGGGCGCGCCGCGCGCTGACATGAGGTGAACGGTTTGTCCAAAACGCTGAGGCTGATCGTCCTTTCGATCGTCGCGGTCGTATGCCAGACGAATTTGGCGGGGTATCTGCGCGTGGCCGACGTCGCACCGGATATGATGATCGCGTTTCTCGTGTCGATCACGTCGTTCTGCGGGCCGTATGCGGGTTTCTGCGCGGGCTCGCTGATGGCAATGCTCTACGACGCGAACGTGGGCTATGCGCTGGCGATCAATCTGGTGCTGTATACATTCATCGGCTGGGCGGCCCCGATGCTGCGCAATTCGATGAACAATCTGCTCAAGAAGATGAAGCACAAAAGCTATCTGGAGATCATGCTGATCAGCCTGTTTCTGACGCTGATTCACGAGCTGGTCTGCATCGGCTACCTGTTCCTGATCGGCGCGGAGCAGAGCGCGGTGACGGTGCTGCGGGCACTGATGTGCGCCGGGTACAGTGCGCTGATCACGATCCCGATCAACCCGGTGGTCAAGAAGATCCTGACGTGGCATCCCGTGCTGAAGAAAAAGAAGGCCGATTTGGCCGATGAGGACGTCGAGAAAACCAAACGGCAAGGTCATATCGGAGGTTAAGGCGTGAGGAAAAGATACTTAGGCCGGTATATCACATTTGCGGTGTTCATCGTGGGGCTGTTCGTCGCGCTGACGGCGCGCCTGTTCAACCTGCAGATCGTCAACTACGAGGACAATCTGGCGAGCGCCGAGCGAAAGAAGACGAAGACGATCACCAGCCAGGGCTCGCGCGGCACGATCATGGACGTGAACTCGCTGACGCTGGCCTACGACAAGCAGATTTACAACGTGCAGTTCTACCGCGACCCGAACTACGTGCCCTCGGAGATCGACCCGGAGACGGGCAAGACGATCAGCCAATACATCCCATACACCAACGCGATCATCGAGGTCATCGACATCGTGGAGAAGAATGGCGGCACGATGGATACGTCCTTCTCGCTCAAGCAGGACGAGATGACGGGCCACTGGGTCTTCACCTGGGCAAACAACGACTACACGGTGTCGCAGCAGGCGGCCCGCGAGGAGATGTGGCGCAGTAACTTTTACGTGCAGAACCCGGAGACGTATCCGCAGCAGGAGCTCGTGCAGACGCTGTGCGAGCGCTACCATATCCCGGATGAGCTGAGCATCGAGAAGAAGCTGCAGGTGCTCGGCGTATGGGAGACGATGCAGAACAACGCATTCCTCTCGCGCCCGATCACCATCGCCAGCAACGTGAGCTGGGAATCGGTCATCGAGATCGAGGCGAAGGCGCTGACGCTTCAGGGTGTGACGGTCTCCGTGAGCACGCAGCGCGTGTACCCCAACAACACGCTCGCCTGCCACGTCATCGGATACATCGGCAAGATTCAGAATTACGACACGTATTATGAATCGTATCAGGACAAGGGCTACGCGCTGTCCGATCTCATCGGCCTTGACGGCGTGGAAAAGACGATGGAGGACTGGCTGACGGCGAACACGACGCAGCGCGTGGGCAAGCGCGTGGTCGAGATCGACCGATACGGCGCGGTCAACCGCACGCTCACGACCACGGAGGCGACCGACGGCAACAACATCAAGCTGACGATCGACACGAACTTGCAGCGCGTGGCCGAGGAGGCGCTTGAAAACAACATCGAATACATCCGCAACGAGCAGGAGCGGCTCATGAAGAGCGACACGTGGCTCAGCGCGAACCGCGACGAATTGCAGGGCACGACGCGCGACTTTGAAAGCCAGCCCATCGAGCTGGCGGAGAAGGGCGCCGTGGTCGTGGTGGACATGGAGGGCCGCGTGCTCGCACTGGCCAGCTATCCGCCTTATGATCCGAACGCATTCATCGTCGGCGGCGACGCGGCGGCGGATATCCTGCTGGACAGCCGAAATCCGCTGGTCAATTACGCCATCGGCTCGCGCGATACGCCGGGCTCGATTTTCAAGCCCGTGACGGCGACGGCGGGCCTGATGAGCGGACAGCTTCGCCTGGACGAGCAGATCAGCGACGGCGGCCGCTACACCGAATACGACAAGACGAACCCGCCGCGCTGCTGGGTCAACCAAAAGCGCCTCGAGCTGCACGCCAATCAGGATGTGAGCCTTGCGCTGACCCACTCGTGCAACTATTTCTTCTACGAGGTCGGATCGCGCCTGTTTGAGTACACGGACGATCAGCTTTACAAGACCGCGGCGCTCTACGGCCTGACGACCAAGACGGGCATCGACCTGCCGGGCGAGCTGCAGGGCTACGTCGGCAGCCAGACGACGCTGTACGACAAGAACAAGGCGGTCAGCGCGGCGGAACAGTCGACGTGGCGTCCGTCCATCGTGTTCAACAACATCAAAAAGCACCTGATCTCCGTCGGCGAGGACTATCAGATGACGTTTGACGAGGGCAAGCTCAACACGTGCGTCAAGCGCCTGATGGATATGGCGGTGGACACCGCGCAGGGCGAATGGCTCCCCGAGATCCGAACGATCCTGATGGAAGAGCTCGATATGCCGCGCGAGATGGTCTACTTGCAGATCGTCGCCGGTGACACGTACATCATGCTCAACGAGATCAAATGGGGCGGTTCGGAGGCGATCATGTGCGCGGTCGGACAGTCGGTCACGACGGTCACGCCCGTGGCGCTGGCCCGCTATGTGGCGGCGATTGCAAACGGCGGCAAGGTGTACGACCTGCGCCTGATCGACTCCATCATCTCCCCGGAGGGCGAAATCCTCAGCCAGAGCCAGCCGATTCTGGCATCGGAAATCGTCGGCGAAAACGTGGATCAATACCTTGCGGCGATACGCGAGGGAATGAAGGGCGTCGCCGAGGCGGAAGGTACCGCACAGCGCTTCTTCAACTCCAGCGAATACGACGACATCCGCGATTTCATGGGCGCCAAGACGGGTACAGCCGAAAAGACGACCATCGACCTTGAAAACAACGCGTGGATGATCGCCTTTGCGCCTTACGAGGAACCGGAAATCGCTGTGTGCGTCTACATCCCGCACGGCTACGGCGGCGCATACTGTTCGTTGACCGTTCGCGATATCATCGACTACTACATGGAAAACAGGCTGCTGGATCAGGAGGATTTGATGCCGCCGTCCAACTCGCTGGCCTATTGATCAAGAGGATTCACATGGGAAAGATTTGGGCTGTGTGCTCCGGCAGCGGCGGTGCGGGCAAGACGACCGTGGCCGTGTCGCTGGCCGTGGGCGCGGCGAAGGCGGGCAAGCGCACCGTGCTGCTGGATGCTGCGGGCGTGTCGCGCGCATGCGACCTGATGCTGGGCATGGAGAGCGTCGTCGTGCTCGATCTGGCGGACGTGGCGAGCGGACAGGCGCAGATCGCGCAGGCGCTCTACGCCGCGCCGGGCAGGGACAATTTGCAGCTGGCGTGCGCGTCGCTGTATGACGACGTGGCCGCGGCGGAGCTGTCCGGCGTGCTGCTGGCGCTGCGCTCGATGTGCGACGTGCTGGTGATCGACATGGCGACGGGGCAGAGCGATCCCGGCGCGGGCCTGATGACCGAAGGCGACGAGCGGATCATGGTCGTCACGCCGGACGATGCGTCCATCCGCGCGGCGGAGCGCACGCTGAGCCGCTGTGCGCGCGATCAGGCGGGGATGAGCCTCGTCATCAACCGCGTAAGCCGCGACGCCGTCAAGAAAGGCGCACAATACGAGCGCGAGGCCGTCGAGCAGACGCTTGACCGCATGGCGCTGGGCGTCGTCCCGGAGGATGCGGGCGTGCCGCTCGGCAGAAAGAAGGGGCAGGCCGCCATCGAGTGCGGCGGCGCGGCGAAGGATGCGATGCGCGGCGTGCTCAAGGCGCTGCTCGGCTGACCCTAACGATATTCAGGAGACGGTTCAATGCGAATTTCCGAAAACAATCGCCTGGCGAGAAAGCACTTCGACTGGCCGCTGCTGGTGGCCAGCTACATGCTCGCGCTTTACGGCGTGCTCGCCATCACCATCGCCAACTACGACCCGACGCTGGGTTCCGACCGCTCGCTCCAGGAGCTCATCATGGACGCGAACAACGGCCGCCTTCAGCTGATGTGGGTCGTGGTGAGCATGGTCGCGGTGGCGTTCATGCAGACGCTGAGCTACGAGACGATCGGCCGCCTGTGGCCCATCATCTATGTGGTTGACGTGCTGCTGCTGGCGCTGGTGCTGACGACATCCAAGATCAACGGCGTTAAGGGCTGGTTCCAGTTTATGGAGCGCACGTTCCAGCCGTCGGAGCTGGCCAAAATCGCGCTGATCATCACGCTATCAAAGGCGCTGACGAAGCACACGGACAGGGCGATACCGAATTTCCGATATTTCATGTACATCTGCATGCATTTCGGCATCCCTGCCGTGCTGATCCTGCTCCAGCCGGACATCGGCACGCTGATGGTGTTCTGCGTCATCTTCGTGGCGCTGCTGTTCTTCTCGGGTTTCGAGCTGCGCTGGCTGTTTCTGATGGGCGGCCTTGCGGTTGCGGCGATGACGCCGGTCGTATTCTATCTGGCCTCGACGAACAACTTCCGCTGGCTGCGCATCGTGGCGTTCCTGAACCCGGAATCCGACCCGACGGGCTCGTCGTTCCAGATCGTCAACTCGAAGGTCACCATCGGTTCGGGCGGGCCGTTCGGGCGCGGCGCATGGGCCGAGGGCACGCTCACGCACCTGAACTTCGTGCCGGAGAACCACACGGACTTCATCTTCTCGGTCGTCGGCGAGACGCTGGGCTTCGCGGGCTCGATGGTGCTGCTGGCGCTGTATCTGTTCGTCATCCTGCGCATGCTGCTGCTCGCGTTTCACACGCACGACCCGTTTGGACAGCTCATCATCATCGGCGTGATGTCGATGCTGCTGTTCCACGTGTTTGAGAACATCGGCATGTGCATCGGCATCATGCCCATCACGGGCATCCCGCTGCCGTTCATCAGCTACGGAGGCACAAACCTCGTGGTGAACATGGCGGGCATAGGCCTCGTGCTCAACGTGACGGCGAATAAATCGAACAAAGCGCTCCACGCGCAGGCGGCACAGCAGCCGCAGGCGCAGACGAAGCTGCGATAAGGCGGCCCGTTCTCACGAATCGCTGCGCTGCATATGGTGATGCAGACGCGAGGAAGGGAGCGAGGGCATGAGCGACAAAAAGGTCATCATCGGGAGCATGAGGCAGCGCGAGGCGCGCGAATGGCGCGGGCCGACGACTGTGAGCAAAACGAAACAGAAGAAGACACGGCGGCTGCACGGAAGCAATGCGCTCTTTGCGGCCGCCGTGCTGTGCGTCTGCGGAACGGCGGCGGTCGTGGCCGTGCAGGGCGGCGGCACACAGGCCGTGATGAGCCATCTGACGGCGGGCTTTGAATATGACGATACGCTCGGGCGGCTGCAATTCGTGTCGAGCGTGCTGCCCGAGAGCGCGATGGTCTTTTTGACCAGCGAGACGGACGAACCCGCATGGGTGATGCCCACAGGCGGTGCGGTGACGCATGCGTGGAGCCAGAGCGAGCCGTGGCTTGAATACGATGAGGCGGGCGAGCTGACAGCCTGCGAGGCGGGTGAGGTGATGACCGTCGTCAAGAACCGCGAGGACGAATACACCGTGCGCGTGCTGCACGAGGGCGGGTATGAGTCGCTGTACAGCGGCCTGACGAACGTGGCGCTGGCGGCGGGCGACCTTGTTCAGGCGGGCGAGTGCATCGGCACGGCGGGCGCTGGCGCGAGTTTTGAGCTGCGGCGGGACGGACTGTCGATCCTGCCGGTGTTTTCCGGGGCGTCGCTGTGATCAAAAAAATTCAGATACAGCCTGCATTATTGCTGTATCTGGCGAGCATCGCGCTGCTGCGCTCGTGGCAGGCGTGCGCGGGCGCGGCGGCGGCGCTTGTCTTGCATGAGGCGGGGCATCTGCTCGCGGGGCATGCGCTGGGCGAGCGGTTTGAGCGAATCGAGCTGACGCCGTTCGGCGGTGTGATGACGTACGCGGGCGGCACGATCCCGGCGAAGGGGCTGCGCGGCGCGGCGATTGCGGCGGCTGGGCCTGCGGCGAACTACGCGATGCTGGCGCTGCTGGGACAGCGAAAAGTGCAGGAAGCGCTCGGCGGCGAGCTGACGCGGTGCATGATCTCGTCAAACGCGGCGATGCTGCTGGTCAATTTGCTGCCCGCGCTGCCGCTGGACGGCGGACGAATCGCGATGTGTGCGCTCGGTGCGATGACGCAGACGGGTGCGGCGATCCGCATGCTGACGGGATTAGGCGTGCTGTCGGGGCTTGCGATGGCCGGCTTCGGCGTGTACGGCGGCGTGCGGTACGGGATCGTCAACGTGTCGCTGCTGATCGTGGGCATGTATCTGGCGGTCTGCGCGGCGAAAAGCAGGCAGACGGCTGCGGCGGAAAATCTCTACGCGCTGGCGGGCGAACGGCGGATGCGCGATGTGCAGAGGCTGGCGCTGTACCGCGTGTCGCCGGACGTGCCGATGCACAGGCTGGCGGGCGCACTGGCCGGGCGCGAGGGCGCGGCGCTGCTTTGCGAGACGGAGGCAGGGACGGTTCTCGTCGGCGAGGATGAGCTTTGCCGAATGATGACGCGATCGCCGGGCGCTGCCGTAGGCGAAATGATCAAAGAAAGCGAAAAAATGGGCGGTGCTGCCGTAAAAATTGTGAAATCGCCTTGAAACATGGGCGGCTGTGAGATACAATAGAGGATGAGAAATCATAGAACAGAGAGGGACAAACTTTGAGCGATACACAGACTACCGCCGGCGCGCAGGCGCTGGTTGATATGGGCATCAGCGACGAGGTCGTCAGGGCCTTCGATTGGATGGGCTTTTCCAGCCTGACGGCGATTCAGGAGAAGTGCATCCCGCTGATGATGGATGGCCACGACATCATCGCCATCGCGCCGACCGGCACGGGCAAGACGCTGGGTTTCGGCATCCCGATGCTCGAATACATCAATCTGGACGACGACCGCGTGCAGGAGATCGTGCTCGCCCCGACGCGCGAGCTGGCGCAGCAGATCGCCGACGAGCTCACGAATCTGGCGCATTTCATCAAGGGAGCGAAGATTGCGGTGATCTACGGCGGACAGCCGTTCGGCAAGCAGATGAACGCGCTCGCGCGCAAGCCGCAGCTGCTCGTCGCGACGCCGGGCCGCCTGCTTGACCACATGCAGCGCGGAAACATCAAGCTCGGCAGCGTGCACACGATGGTGCTCGACGAGGCGGACGAGATGCTCAAAATGGGCTTCATCGCCGACGTGCAGAAGATCATCGAAAGCGCCGACCCGAACCGCCAGCTCGTCATGTTCAGCGCGACGACGAATCAGGACGTTTTGACCGTATCCTGGAAATACCAGCACGAACCGATCGAGATCGTCGTGCAGGCCGAGGCGGAGAACAAGCCGAAGATCACGCAATACATCATCGAGAGCGACCAGAAGGAGAAATACGAGCATCTGCTCTATCTGCTGGACAGCGACCAATATAAGCGCATCATGATCTTCTGCATCACGAAGGACATGACGGCGCGCCTTTGCGAGCGCCTGAAGAAGGCCGGATACAGCGCGGAGTGCCTGCACGGCGACGTGCGCCAGAGCCAGCGCGACAAGGTGATGAGCGGCTACCGCAAGGGCCAGTTCGAGATCCTCGTGGCGACGGACGTGGCGGCGCGCGGCATCGACGTGGACGACGTGGAGGCAGTGTTCAACTATGATCTGCCGGACAAGCAGGAGTTCTACGTCCACCGCATCGGCAGGACGGGCCGCGCCAAGCGCGCAGGCGTGAGCTTCTCGTTCGTCAGCTTCCGCGACAGCATCCGCATGGACGAAATCCTCAAGTACATCCACACACAGCCGATTCAGCTGGTGTTCGACGAGTTCGGCACGCTGTGCTACAAGGAGGACGGCAAGCCGTTCATGGAGAACGCCTGATTCACGACGGCAGAAAACCGAATCCGCTGATCCCGCTTTCACCGAGGAGCGGGATCAATTCTTCTTCCGTCAGCGGCCCGGCGGACAGAAGGCGGAGCGCGGCGCCCTCCTGCGCGGCGTCGACGCGGCGAACCTGGGGCAGATTCTCGATCAGCAGACGGGCGTTCTCGCGCGCGGCGGGCGTTCCGTAAAGCAAAAGGGTTTGACAGCAATCCATGTCGCTTCAGTCTCCTCACATAACGAAATTACAGAAAATCCTTGCAAGTCGATGGTTTTTGTGATATTCTATTGCCAGATGCAAATTTGTATTTGTATCATGCGACGAAAGCGAGGGTTTTAGTCATGGATGATATGGAAATGATGGAGAACGACAACATCATCGTTCTGACGGACGAGGATGGCCAGGATGTCGAGTTTGAGTTCTGCGCGTCTGTCGAGTACGAGGGCAACGAGTACGTCGTGCTGCTGCCGACCGACGATGACGACGGCGAGGTTGTGATCCTGCAGGTCATGGAGTCCCCGGATTCCGAGGATGACGAGGCCATGTACGTCGGCGTGGACGACGACGAGGTGCTGCAGGCGGTGTTTGACCTGTTCAAGGAGCAGGCGGGCGACGAGTTCGACTTCGAGGACTGATATACCGCAAACGAGTGGTCTGCTGCGCAAAACGCGGCGGACCGCTTTGTATGCGCAAAAAATCCGCAAAAAGCATAAAAAAGGGGAGCGTTCGGGATGATCTGAACGCTCCTTGCTTATATATTGGCTTTACATGCGGCGCATCAGGCCCACGACCTTGCCCAGCACCTGACAGCGCGGCACGATGATGGGGATCATCGCGTCGTTCTCCGGCTGGAGGCGGTAATAGCCGTTCTCCTTGTAAAAGCGCTTGACGGTGGCCTCGTCGTCGACCAGCGCGACGACGATCTCGCCGTTTCGGGCGTCGGGCTGGCTGCGCACGATGATATAATCTCCGGTGTAGATGCCGACCTGAATCATGCTGTCGCCCTTGACGCGCAGGATGAAATGATCGCCCTCGCCGACAAAGCTCTTGGGCAGGGTCAGCAGCTCCTCGACATTCTCCTCGGCGAGAATGGGCATGCCCGCGGCGACCTGGCCCACGACCGGCACCTGACAGGTGGAGGGAATATCCTCCGGCGCGCTGCTCATCAGGCCCATCGCGCGGGGCTTCAGGGCGTCGCGACGCAGGAGGCCCTTCTTTTCAAGGCGCGTGAGGTGGCCGTGCACGGTGGAGGTGGAGCGCAGGCCGACGGCCTCGCCGATCTCGCGCACGGAGGGGGCATAGCCGCGCTCGCGTATGGTGTCCTCGATGTAGGCGAGAATCCTCTCCTGCGTATTGCTGCGATGGCCGCGCTTTTCGCTCATGCGTCTTTCCTCCTGTGATCTGGTAATGAGATTATAACACAGATGACGGGTCAAAATCAAGAAAAAACAAACATATGTTCGCATTTTTTGAGGCGAAATAGGCGCTTGGCTTGAAAGAAAAGCGTGTATGGGGTATAATAGCGATATCACGCGAAAGGAGGGGCGGCATGAACGAGCGATGGGAAGAGATCTGCGCGCGGCTGTGCCTCCTGACGGACGCGGGCGCGGATTGGTTTGACAAGAGCAGGCCGATGACGCGGCTGGCCGTGCGGCAGATGATCGACGAGGGCGTGCTGCGCGCGCTGGTGCTGCGCCATGAGCTGGGCGACGAGAAGCGCATGGAGCGTGCAGAGGAGCGGCTAACGCGCGTGCGGCGGGTGTTTGAGCTCTTGGAGGAATACGAGGCGCAGGGCTATGCAGGCATGCTGCCCCAGGACGAGCGATGGCCTAAAGAGCTTGCCAAAATGGGCAAAAAGATGCCGCTTTTCCTGTTTGCAAAAGGAAATTTCGATTTGCTTAAGCGGGACAAAATCGCCATTGCGGGAAGCCGGGACATCACGCTGCCCACGCAGGCGATGGCCGTGCGCATCGGGCGGCGGCTGGCACGCGAGGGCATCACGATGGTCAGCGGCGGCGCGCGCGGGATCGACACACTCGTGCAGGACGCGGCGCTCGAGGAGGGCGGGACGATGATCCTCGTGCCGGCGTTCCCCGCGCCGAAGCTGCTCAAGCGCACGACGCTGATGAAGGCGCTGGAGGACGGACGGCTGCTCGTGCTCTGCGATACGCTGCCGGATTCGCCGTTCACCGCGGAGAAGGCGCTCATGCGCAACAACATCATTTACTCGATGGGCGGCGCAGCGCTCGTGCTGGCGAGCAGGGCGCTTCACGGCGGCAGTTGGCACGGTGCGACGGACTGCCTCAAGGGCGGATGGACGCCGGTTTACGTGACGGACGATGGAAGCGCGGACATGGCGGGCAACCGCAAGCTGCTTGAACTCGGCGCGAAGCTCTACCGCGAGGACATGATGCTGCGCGGGATACTTTGCGATGCGCAGCAGAAGCAGACGGTCATGCCGGGACTATAAAGAGAAAAACGGCGAGGAGGCGGCGCGATGCAGGTTGAACTCAGAAAAATCGACATGCGCGAGGCGCTGCATTACCTCGGATGGCGCGGGACGCCGGTCGACGAGGCGACGCTTGTGCAGATTCGCAGTCAAATCGACACGGCGAAGGCCGGCGTTCAGCCACGGCTCACATATAAACGGTTTGCGATGGACGGCGATTTCCGCGCGGCGGGGACGACGTTCTGCGCGCAGGGCGAGGACGTGCGGCGTATGCTCGGCGGCTGCGGCGAGGTCGTGCTGATGGCGGCGACGCTGGGCGCGGCAAGTGAGCAGCTGCTTTTGCGGACGCAGGCGAGATCGGCGGGCGATGCGCTGATCCTCGACGCGGTGCTCAGCGCGGCGATCGAGTCGATTCTTGATGAACAGGAACAGAGCATGCGGCGTGAGCTGGCCGGGCAGGGGCTGTATCTGACGGATCGGTATAGTCCGGGCTACGGCGATATGCCGCTTTGGCAGACGCGGGAAATCTGCACGGTGCTCGGCGCGGACAGGGCCATCGGCCTGACGGTCGCGCGCAGCGGAATCATGATCCCGCGCAAGTCGGTGACGTGCGTGATGGGCATATCAAAGACGCCTGTTGCGCGCAGGCCGGCGGGGTGTGCGGCGTGTCCGGCGCGGGCGACCTGCCCGATGGCGAGGCCGGGCGACAACTAAAGCGAACGGGGGATTTGCGATGTATTCAAGGAAGATCACGCTGCTCGACGGCGCGATGGGCACGATGCTCCAAAAGGCCGGGCTCAAGCTCGGGCAGAGGCCGGAGACGCTCTCCATCACGGACGGCGATGTCGTGGAGGGGATTCAGCGGCAATATGTGCAGGCGGGTTCGCGGCTGATTCTGGCGAACACGTTCTGCGCGAACGCGCACAAGCTCGAAGGCACGGGCTTTTGCGTCGAGGAAACCGTGACGGCGTCCATCCGCGTGGCCAAGCGTGCATGCGAGGGGACGGACGCGAAGGTCGCGCTGGATATCGGGCCGATCGGCGAGCTGCTCGAGCCGCTGGGCACGCTGCACTTTGACGAAGCGTATGAACTGTTTGCGCAGATGATCCGCGCGGGTGTCGCGGCGGGCGCGGACGCGATTTTCTTTGAGACGTTCTCCGACCTCAACGAGCTGCGCGCGGGTGTGCTGGCGGCGAAGGAGCTGTGCAGCCTGCCCGTGTTTGCGTCGATGACGTTCGAGGGAAGCGGGCGCACGTTCCTCGGATGCCGGGCCGATGCGGCGGCGATGACGCTGACGGGCCTGGGCGTGGATGCGGTGGGCATGAACTGCTCGCTGGGGCCGGTTGAGGCCGCGCCGATACTCAAGACCATGCGCAGCGCGACGAACCTGCCGCTGATCTTCAAACCGAACGCCGGTCTGCCCGACCCGACCACCGGTCTGTATCACATGGATGCGGCGGATTTCGCAAGCGCATGCGAGACGGCGGTCGCCTGCGGCGCGGCGTATTTTGGCGGATGCTGCGGCACGACGCCGGAATTTATCAAGGCTCTGCAAGAAAAAATCGGAGAACAGACCGCGGTCTGGAATGAGAAGACGATGCACGGCATCTGCTCGGCGGGCGAGGTCTGCGAATTCGGCAATGGCGTGCGCGTCATCGGCGAGCGCATCAATCCGACCGGCAAGAAGCGCTTTCAGCAGGCTTTGCGCGAGGGCGACCTCAACTACATCGTATCGCAGGCCATCGAGCAGGCCGACGCGGGCGCGCAGATTCTCGATGTGAACGTCGGTCTGCCGGGCATCGACGAGGCGGACGTGATGCGGCGCGTGATCACGGCGATTTCCGGCGCGGTGACGCTGCCGCTTCAAATCGACTCGACGAACCCGGCGGCCATCGAGGCGGGCCTTCGCGCAGCGCCGGGCAAGTGCCTCATCAACAGCGTAAATGCGACGAAGGCGTCGATGGACGGCGTGCTTCCCTTAGCGAAGAAGTACGGCGCAGCCATCGTGGCGCTCGCGCTGGGCGAGGGCGGGCTGCCCACAACGGCGCAGGAGCGCATCGACCAGGCTAAGATGATTATAAAAGAAGCGGAAAAATACGGCATCCCCAAAGAGAATATTGCGGTGGACTGCGTGACGCTGACGGTCTCGGCGCAGCAGGATCAGGCGAAGGAGACGCTCGGCGCTGTGCGGCGCGTGCGCGAGGAGCTGGGCTGCGAGACGGTACTCGGCGTGTCGAACATATCCTTCGGCCTGCCGCAGAGGCAGATCGTGACGCAGGCGTTCCTCACGCAGGCCATCGGCGCGGGATTGACGCTGCCGATCATCAACCCGAACGTGCCGGAGCTGATGGCGGCGGTGGACGCCTGCCGCGTGCTGTCCGGCGAGGACGAGAGCAGCGCAGCCTACATCGAGCGCCACGCAAACGCCGCCCCCGCATCCAAAATGCAGACGGCGGGCGCACATGTGACCATCGGCGAGGCCATCGAGCGCGGCATGCGGGCCGAGGCGGCGGAAATCGCAGCGGACATGCTCAAAAACATGGAGCCGCTCGAGCTGATGGAACGCGAGCTGATCCCGGCGCTTGATCGCGTGGGCGAACAATACGAAAAGCAGCAGATCTTCCTGCCGCAGCTCATCAACGCGGCGACGGCGTCGGGCGCAGCCTTTGACGAGGTGCGCAAGGCCATCGGCACGGGCGGCGCGGCGGAGGGCAAGGGGCCGATTGTGCTGGCGACGGTCGAGGGCGACATTCACGACATCGGCAAGAACATCGTCAAGACCGTGCTGGAAAATTACGGCTTCCGCGTGATTGACCTGGGGCGCGACGTCCCGGCGGGGCGCGTGGCCGACGCAGCTGTTCAGTATGGCGCGAAGATCGTCGGGCTGTCCGCACTGATGACGACGACCGTGCCGAGCATGGAAAAGACGATTGCCGTCATGCGCGAGCGCGGGATTTCCACGCCTGTGATCGTCGGCGGCGCCGTGCTCACACCGGAATACGCGAAGGAGATCGGCGCGGACTACTACGCCAAGGATGCCAAGCAGACGGCGGACATCGCCAAGAAGATCATCGGATAACACAAGAAATGGAAGGGAT
>CALVTQ010000144.1 GCA_944362695.1 uncultured Clostridia bacterium | reverse complement strand
TAGACAGCGTAGTTGCCGCCGCCGAAGGCGAGGTTGCCGTTGTCCACCCAGCTGATCGGCATCATCTGCGTGAAGCCCATGCCCGTGGTGGCCGCGCCGACAGCCTGCGCCATCGTGATGCCGTCGCCCATCAGGCTGGAGCGGTTGGTCGTCTTGGTCGCGGTGGAGACGTACTCGCTGGACCAGTAGACGTTGGTGTCCACGACCATGCCGATGTTCGCCGCATAGCCGCCGGTGGCGAGGATGACGCCCTTGGTGGCGTTCGCGGTGAGCTCGGTGCCGTCATCCATGGTCGCCTTGACGCCGGTCACGCGGCCAGTGTCGTCGGTGATCAGGCTGTTGGCGGTCGTCTCGCGATAGATCTTGTTGGCCTCGTTCGCATTGAGGAACGCGGTCATCGGGGCCACGAAGTAGGTGCCCCAGCGGCCCGGATAGCTCTCCTTCTCGCCGTCGCCGTCGGTGTCAACCTCGGCGCCGATGAACTCGTTCTCGCGATACCACAGCGCGCCGATCAGCGTGGGCTGGGTGTCCTCGACGAAGGTAGAGCCCATCTCCTCGAGCCACGGCTTGAGGTCCTGGCCCTCGATGATGAACTGCTTGACGAGGTCGATGTCGCCGTAGATCCACTCGCTGCCGTCCGCGCTCTGGCGCAGGCCGCCGTAGTAGGTCTGGAAGATGTGCAGGTTGAGCGTGGAGAACAGGGTCAGCTTGTCCTCGGTGACGCCCTCGTCAAGCTGCGGCTGCGCCCAGTCGAGGTAAGCCTGGATCTCCTTCTTGAGCTCCTGGAGAACCGGCAGGTAATCCGCGTGCACGCCATGCTTGCTCAGCTCGTGGATGTCGCCCGCCACATACTCGTTCTCCTTGTAGTAGTCCGCATCAAACGGCTCCTCGCTCCAGTTGAGGATCAGGCGCAGCTCGTCGATGCAGCCGTTGACGGACTTGACCTTGTTGTAGGTGTTGCCGTCGAAGCCCACGCCGGTGGTGGCGTCCGGATCAGCCGGGTCCCACACGAGGTACGGCATGACGGACTGATACTGACCGCCGGAGACGAGCGTGTTGCCGCCGATCTCGGCGTTCTTCTCGATCAGCAGAACGGTGTTGCCGTCCTGCGCAGCCTGAGCCGCAGCAGCGATGCCCGCGCCGCCCGCGCCGACGATGACCACATCATAGGTCTCCTCGATCGCCGCCTGCGCCTCGTGCACGACGGTGTTCGCCTGGAAAGCCGTCAGGTTGGTGCAGCCCGCCTGCTCGGCAGCGTCGTTCACAGCCTTGCGCAGCGCATTGCCGGAGAAGGTCGCGCCGGTCACGCCGTCCACGCCGGTGCCGTTGGCCGCGATCATATCCGGGATCATCTTGCTGAAGGCGACGTCGCCGCCGACGTGCTCGGTCTCGCCGGAGGCGACAACCTTGATGTCGGTGACAGCGCTCTCAGAGAAGGTGACCTCGACCGTCACATCGCCGTTGTAGCCGGCGGCAGTGGCGGTGTAGGTACCCGCGGTGAAGGCGATGGGCGCATCGGCGTCAACCGGAGCAGCCTCGCCGGAAGCCTGCGCCAGAGCGGCGGTCAGGGCGTCCTTGACGGCGGTGCTGGTCACGGTGCTGCCCGCAACACCATCGATCTCGGCGTCGCTCTTGCCCACAAGCGTCGGAGCAATGGTCTCCATCGCCGCGCCGCCAAGGGCCGGGGTCTCGCCTTCGCCGGTGATCTCAGCGGCGGTGATGGCGTTCTCATCCACGGTGATCTTCACGGTCACCGGGCCGCCGAAGCCCTGCGCGCTGCTCTCGTACGTACCGGGAACAAAGCCGTCGGCCAGAGCCGCAGTCATGCCCGTGAGCACCAGAGCAGACGCAAGCAGAATTGCAAGGGTCTTCTTCATGGTATTCCTCCTTATGAAAAATATAAACCCACTTGACATTATAGCACACTCTGACACGGTTTGAACATATTTTTGACAATTTTCCTGCAAAATCGCATTGAATTTTTTTATGAGCGTATTTGATTATTCAATACCCCATCTTTGCATATTCCGTCTGAATATCTGTTTTTTATTCATTTTTATAACATTTTTATTTTACAACATCCCCTCTTTTTCCCGCGCTGCGGTCCTTATGACTTTGACGGATTTCCGTCATTTTCTGCATATGAAAAGGGACGCGCCCCGCACGGAGCACGTCCCCATATTCGTTTGCTTACTTGCCCTCCACGGCGTTGGCGCCCGCCACGCGGCCATAGTAGACCGCGGAGCCGATGGCCATGCCGCAGCACGGATACTCGGCGTCAAACAGGCCCGTAAAGGCCACCTCACCCGCGGCGTAGAGGCCCGGGATCGGCTGGTCGTTCGTGTCGAGCACGTGCGCGCCCGTGTCGATCTGCAGGCCGCCGAAGGTCACGGAGGAACCCGGCGTCATGCGGAACGCATAGTACATATCGCCCTCGACAGGGATCATGTACTCGGCGGGCTTGCCGAAATCCTCGTCGTTTCCGGCCTTGCAGAGCTCGTTGTAGCGCTCGACGGTCGCGGTCAGCGCCTGCGCGTCCACGCCGATGAGCTCGGCCAGCGCCGCGACGCTCTCGGCATGCGGCACATTCTCCATCATCACGCCGCCCATGATCGTCGGGTACGGCTCCACGCACGCGCCGTCCTTGACCGCCGTGATGTAGAAGCCGCACGTGCTGTCCGCGTCGGCCAGAGCCTGCGCCACATGGGACTGGTAGGTGTACTCGTTGACGACGCGGTTGCCGTCCTCGCTGACGATCAGGCCGCTCTCCTCGTTGATGCCGCAGTAGCAGTCGTAGCTCACATACACCAGCTGCAGGCCCGGCGCGTCAAAGTTCTTCGCGCCGACGGCCACGGCCATCGCGATGCCGTCGCCGGTGTTGGTCATCGGCACGCCGGAATACACGTTGGTCGGCAGGAAGTCGTGATACTTGGCGAGCATTTCCTCGTTGTGGCAGTAGCCGCCGGTGGCGAGGATGACGCTCTTGGCGTTGACGGTCACGCTGCTGCCGTCCTTCATGACGCCCTTGACGCCCACGACAGCGCCGCTCTCGTCGGTGAGCAGCTCATTGGCGGTGCAGTTGTAGATGATCTTGCCGCCCTTTTCCTCATAGGCGTTGGTCAGCGGCGCGGTGAACCAGCCGCCGAAGCCGCTCCTCTGTCCGCCGCCGCCCTGCACGTTGTGCACGCGCCACGGGGTCAGCGAGGAATGAATCGGCTCGACATCCTGAATCTTCGTGCCGCGCTCGACGAGCCACTGAATGTTCTCGGCGCTGTTCTCGCAGAACGTGCGCACGAGCTCCTCGTCCATGATGCCGTCGCGGTCAAAGCTCATCAGGTATTCAAACATCTGCTCCGGCGTGTCGGTGAAGCCCTGGGCCTCCTGCCACTCGGTGCCCGCGCCGAGGATCTTGCCGCCGCTGCGCACGGTCGAGCCGCCGGTCACGCCGGCCTTTTCGAGCACCAGCACGTTCGCGCCGGCCTCCAGCGCAGTGTTCGCCGCAGCCAGACCCGCAGCGCCCGCACCCACGACGACCACATCGGCCTCATAGACAGCGTCCTCGGCAGGCGCGGTCTCGGCAGCCTGCATCAGCATGGCCGGATCGCCGCCCGCCTGCGTCACGCAGTCCGACACGGCGGAAATGATCGCGCGGCTGGAGACCGTCGCGTTGGTGACGGTGTCGACCGCCAGCGACTGCGCGGCCACGATGTCGCCCGGCAGCTTGTCGATCGGCGCGGTGCTCACGCCGTAGCCGAGGCCGAAGGTCTCCGCATGCTCGGTGACCTTGACCGATTCGATGGCGCCCTCGGTGAAGGTGACCTCGACGGTCACGGGGCCGTTGTTGCCCGCGGCCTGGGCCGTGTAGGTGCCCGCCGCATAGGTGCCGTCCCACGCAGCAGCGCCGCTCGCCTGATCGAGCGCAGCCTTCGCGGCCATTTTCACGGCGTCAGAGGTCACGGTCGCCCCGGCGACGCCATCGACCTCGGTGCTCTGCGCCTCGAGGATGGCAGCGGTCACGGGCGCGCCCGCTTCGGTGCCAAGGCCCTGCGTCTCGCCGGAGACGTCGGCCTCGATCGCGGTGATCGCGCTTTCGCTCACGGTCACGGTGACCTTGACGGTGCTCTCCATGCCCTGCGCCTCGCCGGTGTACGTGCCGGGCGTATAGACAGCCTCGGCAGCGGCACACGCGGGCAGCGCGCACGCAAGCAGGATGGCAAGGAATTTCTTCATGGTATCCCTCCTTATGAAATATAAACCCGTTTCATATTATAACATACTCAGCATATAACCTCTACGCATATTTGATTTTTTTGCGTCGATCTTTTTTATGGCATGCTTCGCCAGTCTGCGGCTCTTTTTCCGGCTTTGCGCATCGCCTGGCCACGAGTTTTCTTAGTGATATAATATTCGGCATCGACCGTTCTATCCCGTGCAAACGCCGCCTTACCCCCTGCCTCATGCGCTACGTTCGCCTCTCCCGCGCCCGCTTATGTTAAGCTTTTGTCCATCCGTGCGCCCTGTGCAAAGAAAAGGACGCATCCCCCGAAGGAGACGCGCCTAAACATATCATATGTTTTGACTGCGCAGATTCGCTTATTCGCCGCCGAGCTTGTAGGCCACGCCGAAGCCCACCGCGAACAGCACAATGCCCACGACCCACGCCATGACCGTCACGCCCGCGTAGTCAAGGCCCATCAGAATCGCCATCGGCGAGGCGACGACCAGGCCGAGGATGGCGCAGTACGTCGGGCCGGGGAACTTCTTGAGCAGCACCTCGATCAGCTTGGCGATGGCGAAGATGCCCAGCACAACGCCGATGCCGAACGGCACCAGCACACCGCAGCAGCTCAGAATCTCGCCGAAGTTGAACGCGAGCAGCGCGTCCACCATGCGCGAGACCGTGCCGACGATCGGGTTGTAGTAGCCCAGCAGCATCAGCATCATCGAGCCGCTGACGCCCGGGATGACCATCGTCGCCGAGGCGATCATGCCCATCAGGAACAGGATGACCAGCTGGACGGGGCTCAGCGTAATGACGGCCTCCCTGCCGCTGCCGCCGCCGATGATCTGCAATCCGACGACCAGCGCGAACGCCGCAACGAAGGCGATGATGCCCGGCGTACCCTTCTTGTAGCTCCTGGTCTTCATCACGATCACCGGCAGGCCGCCGAAGATCAGGCCGATGAAGGTCAGGTTCGTCTGAAGCGTGAAATTCTCCAGCAGATAGGAGATCAGCTTTGCCAGGCCGAGGATGCCCAGCACCATGCCCAGCGCATACGGCCAGAGGATCCTGACGCAGCGCTTGAAATCCTTAAACAGCGTGTTCACGCAATTGATGATCGTGTCGTAGATGCCCATCGACACCATCATCGTGCCGCCGGAGACGCCCGGGATGATGTTGGCCAGGCCGATGACCATGCCGCGCAGAATGTCCGCAATAATCTTCATAATCTACCTCTCTATAATAAGTTTGCCGCAGAAAAACGCCCTCCGTGCCGCAATCACGCCGGAGGGCGGGAGCTCTTAGGGTACGCGCACGCTGCTGTTGAGCTTGTCAAGCCCCAGCGCCGCCGCGACGCCCACGATCAGGCAGACGCTGTTGACCAGCGCGCCGCCCTGCGCAAAGCTGGCAAAGGGCACGATGACGATCGTCGCCGCGACCACGATGCCGATGATCGCGTGGAACATCGCGCTGTAGTGGTGCTCCATCAGGCTGGTGACCGCGCGGGCCAGCAGCACGACGGTGATCACCGCGCCGATACCGCCCGGAATCAGCACGCCGAAGTCGAGGTTGCCGATGCCGTCGATGAACGGCGTATACAGGCCCAGCGGCATGAGCAGCGTGGAAAAGCTCATGCCCGGCGCGATGACGCTCAGCGCGAGGCAGAAGCCGCAGAACAGATACCAGCCAAAGCCCGGCACGATCTCAAAGGAGACGACCTTGAGCCCCAGCAGCAGCGTGAGCATCAGCGCAAACGCCGCGCCCATGGAGACAAAGGACGCGCGGTTTCTCCCCTGCTCGCCCGCCTCGCGATACAGCGAGGGCAGCATGCCCGCGATCAGGCCGACAAACACGCACACCGACGGGTCGGGATAGCGCTCCAGCAGGAACGCCAGCACCTTCGCCACGCCCAGAAAGCCCAGCACCACGCCGATGCCCAGCGGGATCAGCAGCCTGATATGCTTGCGCAGCGCCTGAATCGGGTTGGAGAGCACCTCCATGATCGGCTGATACACGCCGAAGATCACGCACAGCACGCCGCCGGAGATGCCCGGCAGCACCGCGCCAAGGCCGATGAGCGCGCCCTGAAGGGCACGCACGAGCGAGCCGGCCAGGCCCTGCCCCGCCTTATGTTGATTGCTCATTTTCTTTCTTCCTTTCGCGCCCGCAGGCGCCGTTGCCGTCCGCCCTGCGCACGGCCGTTTTCTTTATGCAGCAAATCTAATTTTACCAATGATTCGCTGCCGCGTCAAGCTTTTCTGCGCCCGATTTAACGCGCTCTTTTCGCCCGGCGCTCTGCCATTGACATTTCACGCGCCAGACGCTATACTGATCCCTGTCATTATTACATGGAGGATTCCCGATGAAAACCGTTCTGGGCTGCATCCGCAAGGCGGATACCGACTTTGGCATGATTGAGCCGGGCGACCGCATCGCCGTCGGCGTCTCCGGCGGCAAGGACAGCCTGCTGCTGCTCTATGCCCTCTCGCTCTACCGCAAGTTTTCCGGCAAGGATTTCACGCTTCAGGCGATCACACTCAAGCTCGGCCTCGAGCCGTTTGACGTGACGCCCATTGCCGAACTGTGCGAGAAGATCGACGTGCTGTATACCGTGCTGGACACGCAGATCTACGACGTCATCTTCAACATCCGCAAGGAGACAAACCCCTGCGCGCTGTGCGCCAAGATGCGCCGGGGCGCGCTCAATGACGCCGCCAAGGCCGCCGGATGCAACAAGGTCGCCCTCGGCCATCACCGCGACGACGCCATCGAGACGCTGCTCATGTCGCTGATCTTCGAGGGCAGGCTGCACACCTTCCACCCCAACACGTATCTTTCCCGCAGGGACATCACCGTCATCCGCCCAATGGTCTATGTGCCGGAAAAGCACGTCATCCACATGGTCAAGACGCTCGATCTGCCTGTGGTGCACAACCCCTGCCCCGCCGACGGCAACTCCAAGCGCGAGGAGATCAAGGAGCTCATCCGTACGCTCTCCAAAACGTATCCGCATCTCAAGGATTATATGCTCTCCGCGCTGCAAAATACAGACCAGTACGGCCTGTGGGATGTCAAGCAGGCCGGCAGGCCCAAGGAAAACCCGTAAACAAAGATCAGGCAGACGCCCCGAAGAGCGCCTGCCTTTGTTTATCGCTTTGTCATATCACCCGTGCGGCCATCCGCACCTCACATGTCATCGAATTTCGCCTTCATGTATGCCTTGACCAGCTCCACGCACTTTTCCTCGTCCATGTGACCCGTGTTCAGGCACAGGTCGTAGAGCGCGGCATCGTGCCACACGCGCCCGGTGAAATACTTGAAGTAGTCCGCGCGGCGCTTGTCGATCTTTTTGATCTTCTTCTCCGCTTCCTCAAGGTCAAGGCCGTCGGTCTCCATCACGCGGCGCACGCAGTCCACCACCGGCGCGGTGACGAACACATTGATCACGTTGTCGCGCCCGCGCAGGATGAAGTTCGCGCAGCGGCCCACGATCACGCAGTTGCGCGTGGCGGCCAGCTCGCGAATGATCTTCGCCTGATAGCGGAAGAGATTCTCGTTGGAAATGAAGTCGTCACTGTCCGGCGGAATGACCTCGCCCGTGTACAGGTCCCGCGCGATGCGGAACAGAGGCAGCCTCTGGTTCTCGTCAGCCTGAGAAAACAGTTCCTCGCTGATGCCGCTCTCATCGGATGCGATGCGCAGAATTTCACGGTCGTAATACTCGTAGCCCAGCTCCTTGGCCAG
>CALVTQ010000143.1 GCA_944362695.1 uncultured Clostridia bacterium | reverse complement strand
CGACTTGCATGTGTTAGGCACGCCGCCAGCGTTCGTCCTGAGCCAGGATCAAACTCTCGCGTTTAATTCCTGTATCGAATCTTGAAGTCTCCTTCAAGTTCAAAACTCATTTCGAATTGACTGTCTTTGTTTGCGTTCTTCTTGATTCTGTATCGTTTTCAAGGATCATGTCAGCCGCTCGGGCGACGCCCTCGCGCTGACAGCTAAGACATTATATCTCGCCTTTTGGATTGTGTCAACCCCCTTTTTACACTTTTTTCGACGAATTTTGAATTTTCCTCCACGCTGGCCATATGATGCCAAAAAGAAAGCCGCCGGATACACGTCCGACGGCAATTCTTTCAATTTAATCAATACGTTTTGGCAGGAGTGTCCTCGAGGACGAACGCGCGATAGATGGCGCGAACAGCGACCTCGAAGTCAAGGTTATCCACGCCGACGATGATATTGAGCTCGCTGGAGCCCTGATCGATCAGGCGCACGTTGACGCCCGCCTTCATCAGCGCGTTGAACAGCCTCGCGGACGTGCCCTTGGAGCGCACCATACCGCGGCCCACCGTCGCAATCAGAGCAAGGCCCGAGTGAATCTCGACGGAATCTGGCGCGCACAGCTCGTGAATCCTGTGCACAAGGCGATCCTTCTTGCCTTCGAGTGCGTCCTGCGCGACGACGACGCACATCGTGTCGATGCCGCTGGGCATGTGCTCAAAGGAGATGCCCGCCTCCTCAAGCGCCTGAAGCACGCGGCGGCCGAACCCGAGCTCCGCATTCATCATCGCCTTTTCGACGTTGATGATCGCAAAATCCTTGTGGCCCGCGATGCCGGTGATCATGTGCTCGTTCTCGTGCTCCTCCGCCTCGTAGCCGATGATCGTGCCCGGCTCCTCCGGCTTGTTGGTGTTGCGGATGTTGGTCGGAATGCCCGCGATGCGCACGGGGAAAATCGCGTCCTCATGCAGCACCGAAGCGCCCATATAGGAGAGCTCGCGCAGTTCGCGATACGTCACATAGCGAATCGGCTTCGGGTCGCGCACGATGCGCGGGTCCGCCATCAGGCAGCCAGACACGTCCGTCCAGTTCTCGTACATATCGGCATTCGCCGCACGCGCGACGATGGCGCCTGTGATGTCGCTGCCGCCGCGCGAGAACGTCTTGACCTTGCCGTTCACGTCGCAGCCGTAGAAGCCCGGCACGACGGCGTGATCGTGCTCGGCGAGAATTTTGCTGAGCACAACCTGCGTTTTCGCGCTGTCCAGATGGCCGTCTTCGTCAAAGAAAATGCCGGTCTGCGGGTCGATGAAGTCCCAGCCCAGATACGCCGCGAGCAGGATGCCGTTGAGATATTCGCCGCGGCTGGCCGCATAATCCGCGCCCGCGCCGAGCCCAATGTTCTTCTTCACCTCGTCAAGGCGGCTGTCGAGATCGACCGTGATGCCAAGCTCCTGCGCGATGCCGTGATAGCGCGTGCTGATCTTGCCGAACGCCTCGTCAATATTCTGGCCCGCCGCTGCGAGGCGGTTGCATTCATAGAAAAGGTCCGTAACCTTGATATCCGTAGCATTGCGCTTTCCGGGCGCACTGGGCACGACAAGACGCCGGTCCGGGTCGGACAGCAGAATATCCTTGACCTTCTTAAACTGCGCCGCGTCAGCCAGCGAACTACCGCCAAACTTTGCTACCTTGATGCCCATTTCGGAAGCCTCCCGATTTTCCATTGATCTGATACGCGTGATCTCATCCACTGCATATATAGACGAACATGTTCAATTTTATAGTTTCCCGCCGGTAAAGTCAAGAGAAATTCAACCACTTTGGGAAAAAATGCGGATTTTGCCGAAAACCGTCGGGTGATTTAAACCAAATCAAACATCTTCCCGTGGCATACTATGCCTTTTGGCCCCTGCCCGTGAGCGCACGCAGTCCGGCGAACATGAAAAAAGCGGATCGCTCCGCATTTGCCGTCTGCGTGATCCGCTGTCATCAAACCGTCCGCCGTCACTCCTGATATGCCGCGCTGACGCGGTGCTCGCCGCTGCTTTGGCGCTGAACCCCGCCGTCCTGTTCGCCGATGGCGCGCAGTCCCTCGAGCGCCTGCGGAATCATCTCCACCATGCGCTCCATGGGCGACGCACAGCTCGCGCTCAGCAGCCGTACGCCGCTTTGCGAGCACACCAGAAAACCGACCGGCTGCACGCTGACGCCCGCGCCCGCGCCGCCCGCAAACGGCAGCCCCTCCGGCAGGCCTGTGCCGATCTTGTATTCGCCGCCGCCCGACACGAAGCCGAATGACACCTTTGAAATCGGAATGACCGTCGAGCCGTCCTGCGTCGCCACGGCATCGCCGACGACCGTATTGACGTCGACCATCTCGCGGATGCTCTCCATGGACGTGCTCATCAGGCTCTCGATGGGATGCTGATCCATCCTGTCCCCTCCCTGTGTTCGCGCAATCGTCTCGCGCGTTTCGCCAAATTTTTCCGCGCTGCGCTGTTCTTCATCGCGGCCTTCGCCGCCGCAAACATAATATCGCCCACGCGCGCGGTCCATATGCAGCGCGCCGATGCCAAAAACTGCAAGCCGCCCGGCTGTGCCTCGATGCGCACATCCCGCGCCATGCCCTTAGGCAGCAGCCCCATCAGCGCGCACACGCCCGCCTTCATCGCGCCCGCAGCCAGCGCCGTAGCCGCCGCGTCGCGCCCGCCCATACGCACATGCACCGACGCCGTCCCGTGTCCTTTATCTCCGAGCACCTCCAAGACCGCCCACGCAAAGCGCCATCCCTTCGCCGCACCGCCCGTTTGCGCCGTCCGTTTCTTCTTATTTTCATATCGCGCGGAAAACGCGCCCTTGCCCGGCAGCAGCATGCCCGCCCCGTCAAACCGCAGGCACACCGCTCCCATCTCCACGCATACGCCTGCGAAGCCCCGCGCACCCTCCGCCGCCATGCACGCGCGAAATCTCACTGGCATGCACAAAAGCCAATACGCCGCCGCGATCCACAACACGCCGATTCCCCCCTTTTTTCATTTACCCCTTTTCAACGTCCGCCTTTATCCTGTATAATAACGGAAAAGGCGGCGCTTTATCCGTCGCCGTCATGCAACGTATGGAGGACACGCGCGAAATGAAGCTGATTTCATGGAACGTCAACGGCCTGCGCGCCTGTTTGGGCAAGGGCTTTATGGACTATTTTAACCGCGAGGACGCGGACTTCTTCTGCCTTCAGGAGACGAAGATGCAGCCCGGTCAGGCCGATGTGCCCGCCGAGGGCTACCGCGAATATTTCAACTCCGCCGAGAAAAAGGGCTATTCCGGCACGGCGATTTTCGCCAAGCGCGAGCCGCTTTGTGTGACCTACGGCATGGGCAGCGAGCTGCACGACCACGAAGGCCGCCTCATCACGCTGGAATACGAGAACTTCTTTCTGGTCACCGTATACACACCCAACAGCCAGCGCGGCCTCACCCGCCTGCAATACCGCATGTGCTGGGAAGAGGATTTCCGCATGTACGTAAAGAAGCTCGACTCGGTGAAGCCCGTCATCGTCTGCGGCGATATGAACGTGGCGCATCAGGAGATCGACCTGAAGAACCCGAAGTCCAACGTGAACAACGCCGGCTTCACACCGCAGGAGCGCAGCGCCATGACCAAACTGCTCTCCGAGGGCTTTGTCGACACCTTCCGTCATCTTTACCCCGACGTGACCGGCGTATACAGCTGGTGGAGCTACATGTTCAACGCCCGCGCCAACAATGCGGGGTGGCGCATCGACTACTTCCTCGTCTCAGAGCGCATCAAGGACCGCATCCGCGAGGCGCGCATTGACACCGGCATCATGGGCAGCGACCACTGCCCTGTGGTGCTTGACATCGACCTGTAAACCATCCACTTTATATAGTAGAAAGGCGGTAACTTTATGAAACTGATGTTTGCTTCCGATATTCACGGCTCCCGCAGCGCGACCGAGGCGATTCTGCGCCAATACAAGGCCGAGGGCGCTTCCCGCCTCGTGCTGTTGGGCGACATTCTGTATCATGGCCCGCGCAACGATCTGCCCGACGCCTATGATCCCAAGGGCGTGACCGCGCTGCTCAACGGCGTCAAGAACGAGCTGCTCTGCGTGCGCGGCAACTGCGACGCCGAGGTCGACCAGATGGTGCTCGAGTTCCCGATCATGGCCGACTATGCGCTCTTTGACCTCGACGGCACGACGGCTTTCGTCACCCACGGCCATCTCTTCAACCTCGACAACCTCCCGCCGCACAAGGACGGCGACCTGCTCATCCACGGCCACACCCACGTGCTCACCGTGCAGCACAAGGACGGCATGACCTACATCAACCCCGGCTCTGCGGCGCTGCCCAAGGAGGACAACCCCAAGAGCTACATGGTCTACGAAAACGGCACATTCGCCATCAAGACGCTTAGCGGCGAGGTCATCAAGACCTACTCGATCTGATGAAAAGAAGCGCATCCTCAAAGGGTGCGCTTTTTCTTTATATTGCTTATTTTTCTTCCTTCACCCATGCGCGCAGCGAGGCGAACATCTTCTCCTCTCCCTCGTCACGAAGCTGCGTCAGAAACCGTATCAGCAGCTCCATCGTCTCCGGGTGCATGTGGTCGTGCATGTGGTTATTTTTCCTGCCGTTGATCAGGTATTGCAGCGGGTCGGCGTCGGTGTATTTTTCGCCGTTGTAGATCTTGCTCGCCGCAATCCTGTCGCAGAGCATTTCCGCCACGAACCGGCGCGGCATCGGCATGCCGGTGTAGTCCTTCTTTTCGATGTCAAAGTCGATCCAGTATTCCCAATGGTGGCGGTTGCGGCCCTTGTGGTGCATCCACGCGAGCGAATATCCCTCGCCGCGCCGCTCGTCCTCGGTCGGCGAATGTTTGCCGCTGTAATACTTGACGCCCTGAAAGAACTCCGTCGGGCTGTACTTCGACAGATCGTGCCGCAGGCCCTGCCAGAGAATCCCCGCCTTGGCGCAGTGCGCGATCACCTTGTGCCTGTGCCGCGTGATCGTCCTGAGGTGTCCCCAAAATCTTTGAATCGCGTTCATCATCCCACCTGCCCTACATTGAGCACCCGGCTGCACACCGCGCCGCCGAGGCAAATTTCACCGTCATAGAATACCATGCTCTGTCCGGGCGTCACAGCGCGCTGGCGGTCCGCCGCCTCGACATGCACGCCGCCGTCATCCGTGAGCGTCACGTGTACGCGCTGGTCCGGCTGGCGGTAACGGTATTTGCACGTGCAGTCGAACTCACGCGCAGGCGGCTCGCCCGCAATCCACGTCGCATCCTCGCCGAGAGCATTTTTGCTGTACAGCAGCGGATGATCCTTGCCCTGCGTGACGACCAGCTCGTTCCTATCCATGTCCTTGGCCAGCACGAACCACCGCCCGCCGTCCTGCGCGCCTTCCACGCCGCCGATGCCCAGCCCGCGCCGCTGCCCGAGCGTGTAATACATCAGGCCGTCGTGCCTGCCGACCACGCGCCCCTCGAGCGTCACAATGTCGCCGGGCTGCGCGGGCAGAAATTGCTGCAAGAAGGGCTTGAAATGCCGCTCGCCGATGAAGCACACGCCGGTCGAGTCCTTCTTTTTGCTTGTAACAAGCCCCGCGTCCTCCGCGATCTCGCGCACCTGCGCCTTCGTCAGGTTGCCGACCGGGAACATCGCTTTTTCGAGCGCCTTCTGGCCGAGCATGTACAGGAAGTAGCTCTGATCCTTGTTCCCGTCCGCGCCGCGCAGGAGCAGTTTCTTGCCGTCCTCCGTGTCGCCGAGCTGACAGAAATGTCCCGTCGCGAGCCTGTCCGCGCCCAGCTCCATCGCGAAATCCAAAAAGGCCTTGAATTTGATCTCGCGGTTGCAAAGCACGTCCGGGTTCGGCGTGCGCCCGCGCCTGTATTCGCTCAAAAAATAGCTGAACACGCGGTCGTAATATTCGCGCACGAAGTTCACCGAATAATACGGGATGTCGATTTTCTCGCAGACGGCGCGCACGTCGGCCCAGTCGCTTTCGCTGGTGCAGACGCCGTTCTCGTCCTTTTCCTCCCAATTCTTCATGAACACGCCGATGACCTCGTGGCCCGCCCGCTTGAGCAGAAGCGCCGCCACCGAGGAATCCACGCCGCCGGACATGCCGACCACAATCCTCGCCATATGATCCCGCCTGTTTTTCCTTTATTTACTGCATTTTATACGCCGAGCGCGTCGAGCCTCTCGTCCACCTTGTCGAGCATCTCGCTCGTCACGTCCTCGATGCTCTGCGCCGCGTTCACCGCGACGACGCGCCCCATGCCCTCGCCCGCGTAAAATTCCTCGTATGCCGCGAAGTTGCGCTCCTGGAAGCCCTCGCCCGCGAGCTCGAGCCTGTCGGGCTTGGAAGCGTCCAGCCTGCGCGCGAGCGCCGCGTCCGGGTCCATGCGCAGATAGACCGTGATGTCCGGCAGCGTGCCGTCCACGGCCAGATCGTTGAGCGCCGCGATGCGCGCCGTGCCGAGGCCGCGCCCGCCGCCCTGATACGCCACGGACGAATCGACGAACCTGTCGCAGACGACCGCCTTGCCCGCGTCGATCGCCGGACGAATCCGCGTGCGCACGTTCTGCGCCCTCGACGCCGCGTACAGGTACGCCTCCGTCTCGGCGCACATGGCCTCGTTCGCCGGGTCGAGCAGGATGCCGCGAATCTTCTCGGCCACATCGTCGCCGCCCGGCTCGCGCGTCATGCTCACGTCCCAGCCGCGAACGGCCAGATGCTCGACAAGCGCCTCGCGCTGCGTCGTCTTGCCGCAGCCGTCGCAGCCCTCGATCGAGATGAACACGCCCTTCGCCCTCGGCGCGTCGCCCAGCAGAATGTCCGCGAGCTCGTCCACGGTGTCGGCCACGTACGTCGCGCCCGCTACCTCCAGCTCCTCGCGCGTGCCGTAGCCATACGCCACACCGATGGTGTCCACGCCGTTGGCCTGACCGCCCTCGATGTCGAATTTGCGGTCGCCGATCATGACGACATGGCCGCCCAGCTCGTCCATCGCCTTCTTGACGATCTCGGCCTTGCTGGCGTGCTTGTTGTCAAAACCGGGGCCGATGATGGCCGAAAGATACGGCGCCATGCCGAACTTTTTTGCGATGCGCTCGGCGAAGACCTGCGGCTTGGCCGTGGCAATCGCGATGCGCGCGCCGTTCTTCTTGAGGCTGCGCAGAAGCGAAATGATGCCGGTGTAGACCTCGTTTTCCGCCCAGCCGATGGTCGAGAAGCGCTCGCGGTAGACCTCGGTCGCGCGCTGCGCCGTCTCCTCGTCCATGCCAATGAGCTCCTTGAACGACCAGAACAGCGGCGGCCCGATGAAGGCCTTGAGCTCCTGCTCCGTATGCCCGGTGAAGCCGAGCTTCTCGCACGCATAGAGCGCTGAGCGCGTGATGCCCTTCTCCGAGCGCGTGAGCGTGCCGTCGAGGTCGAACAGTACCGTCGTGTATTTGAGCATGATCTTTCTCCTTTGGCGCATTGCTTATTTGACCGGGAGCTGCACGGTGAACGTCGTGCCCGCGCCCGCGGTGGACTGCACCGTCACAGAACCGGCGTGCAGCCTGACAATCTGCTGCACGATCGAAAGGCCGAGGCCCGTGCCGCCCGTCTCGCGCGAACGCGCCTTGTCCACGCGGTAGAATCGGTCGAACACGTGCGGCAGATCCTCTTCGGGGATGCCCACGCCCGTGTCCGCGATTTCCAGCACGGCGTCGCGGCCCGACCGGCGCAGATTCACCGTGATCCTGCCGCCGTCCGGCGTGTATTTGATCGCATTTTCGATGATGTTGTAGCACACCTGCGAAAGCTTGCCGGGGTCGGCGAACATCTCGCAGCTGTCTGCGATGCTCGTCTCGATCGTCTGCCCGTGCTTTTTCGCCAGCGGCTCAAGGCGCTTGACCGTCGTGCGCACCGTGTCGGCAAAGACCATCATCTCGCGCCGCAGCCGCAGCTTGTGGCTGTCGATGTGTACGAGCGTGAGCAGGTCGCCCACGACGCTTGACAGCCGGTCGATCTCCTTGTCGATGTCCGTCAAAAACTCGCGCCGGAGCTGCGGGTCCATGTCGTCCTCGTACATCATCGACTGCACGAGGATCTTGATCGTCGCAAGCGGGGTCTTGAGCTCGTGCGAGGCGTTGGAGACGAATTGATTGCGCGCCTCATCCAGGTTGTGCACCTGCTCACTCATTTGGTTGAACGCCGCCGCCAGCTGCGCCATCTCGCCCTTGCCCGGCACGTGCACGCGGTGCTGATAATCGCCCTTGGTCATGCGCTCGATGCCCGCAGAGAGCTCCGCGACCGGCCTTGTCACGATCCGCGAGATCAGCAGCGCCATCACAAGCACCGCTGCCAGCGCCAGACCGAACACGCCGAGCATCCGGTCGCGCATGAAGATCAGCGAATCGACCGCGTCCTGCACGCTGACCACGAGCACGAGCGCGCCGAAGCGCTGCCCCTGCCCGTCGACGAGCGCCGCCGTGAAGCAGCCGTCCCAGACGCGGCCGATGTCCCGCCCGATGATCCCGTCGAGCACGGAGGCTGCCTGCGTGCGCCCCTGACCGTCCGTCAGGTGAAAGCCGTAATCGCTGTCCGCCTCGCCGCGCAGCAGCGTGTAGACCTCCGCGAGGCCCAGCCGCGTGCCGCAGCTCTGGTCGAACGTGTCAAACTGCACCTTGCCGTCCATATCCACGACCAAAAGGCGGCCGCCGCTCGAGCGTGCCGCCTCCACAAGGTGCGTATAGAGCGCATCCGCCGGTTCGCGCTGCATGCGTTCGCCGAGGGAGGCCGCCATCTGCGTGACGCTGGTCACGCCGTTTCGCGCCTCATCCTCAAAAAGAGAGCCGCCCACCAGCCCGATCGTCGACACCGTCACCACAGAGAATGACACGCCGATGACCAGCAGGAAAGCGGCCATGATTTTTGTGCCGACGGAGTAAAACGGGTTAATCCTTGTCCGTGAAATAGTAACCCACTCCCCATTTGGTCAGAATGAACTCCGGCCGCGCGTTGTCGCGCTCGATCTTCTCTCTGAGCCGGCGGATATGCACGTCGACCGTGCGCATATCGCCCATGTATTCATATTTCCAAACGGTTTCCAGCAGCGCCTCGCGGTTGTATACCTCGCCCCTGTGGGTGATGAGCAGCTGCAGCAGGTCAAACTCCTTGGCCGTCAGGCGAACGGGCTGATCGCCCAGCGTGACCGTGCGGCTCTGGCAGTTGACCTCAAGGTCATGCACGCGCACGATGCGCCTCTCCTCCACGGTCTCCGCCGCCGGGGCGCTGCGCCTGAAGATCGACTTGATCCTCGCCTTGACCTCCAGGATGTTGAACGGCTTGGTCATGTAGTCGTCCGCGCCATATTCAAGGCCGAGGATCTTGTCCATATCCTCGCCCTTGGCCGTGAGCATGATGATGGGCACATTGCTCTTCTCGCGGATGCGCTGGCAGACCTCAATGCCGTCAACGCCCGGGAGCATCACGTCCAGCAGAATCAGGTCATAGTGACCGTCAAAGAACTTGGCGAGCGCCTCCTCTCCGTCCATCGCAGAGTCGGTCGCATAGCCATCCTGTTCCAAGCTGTATTTAAGCCCCTTGAGAATCAAGGGTTCATCGTCGACCAGCAGAATCTTCTTCGGCATACAATCTCATCCTCATCCCCCGCAGGGCATGCTCTGCCACCCTGCATGCTTAGTATATCTTATTGTATCGCAAAACAATAACAAAAATCAAGGCCTTGCGATAATTTTTTGAATATTTTGTAACATTTTCTTTTCGATTCGGCCTGCATTTGAAATATTTTACGAACCCGTCGCCTCGTCCGCCCCATCAAATCCGCCTTCGTCTCAACTTTTTGCCGTCCTCTGTACAATTGCGTCAAAAAGTGGTATAGTAAAAGGAGTAAATCCGGGCATCGGGCCGCCCTGCGCGCCCCCCTGTTCCCCAACTGACGATTATAAGATGATGGAGGAAACCCCTTGTCCCATCGTATATTTGCATGCCTGCTCGCCGCTGCGATGCTGATGTTCACGCTGTGCGGCGCGCTGGCCGAGGACGGCGGCGAGGAGCAGAGCGAGCGCTTTGTCGCGCCCGACCTGCCCGAGGGCGCCATCCCCTATGACGAGACACACCCCGAGCTGCTCGACGAGGACATGCTCTATTGCCGAAGCTGCATCCTCATCGAGGCCAGCACAGGCGACGTGCTCTTTGAAAAGAACGCCGACGAGATGATGTTCCCGGCGTCCACAACCAAGATCATGACCGCCTACATCGCGCTTCAGACGGCTGATCTTGAAAACGACGTGGTGACCGTCTCCCAAAATGCCATCGACATGGTCCCCTCCGGCTATCAGATGACGCCGTTCGTCGCGGGCGAGCGCGTCAACATGCTGGATATCGTCTCCGCGATGCTCGTTCGCTCGGGCAACGAGGCCGCCAACGCCATCGCCGAGCACCTGAGCCCCGACGGCACCATCGAGGGCTTCGCCGACATGATGAACTCGACGGCCCGCATGCTCGGCTGCTCGTCGAACACGCATTTTTCCAACCCCTCCGGCCTTCAGGAGGACACCCACTACGTCACCGCGCGCGACATGGCCATCATCGCCCGCGCGGCCATGCAGAATAAAATCTTCCGCGACATCGTGGGCATGACTTCCTATGATATGCCCGCCACGGACCGCGAGGACGGCGGCGCAGGCCACCCCAAGCGCACCATCGTCGGCGACACGCAGATCATCAACCCCGAAAGCGACCTGTACTACCCCGACGCCATCGGCATCAAGACGGGCTTCACCAACGCCGCGGGCTACTGCTTCGTCGGCGCGGCCAACCGCAACGGCATCGAGCTGATCTCCGTCGTGCTCTATTCCGGCGACAACCGCCGCTATATGGACACGATCAAGCTCTTTGACTACGGCTTCACGCAGGTCGAGTCCATCAGCCCCGAATCGCTCTACGCCGAGAGCCCGCGCACGATCACCGTCACCGGCTTCTCCCCCGACGATCCGTATCACGGCGAGCTGACGCTGGGCATCCGCGCCGTCGACGAATCGAAGGACATGGTCATCGTCGCCAACCGCGAGTCCATCGACAGGCTCCGCGAGAACTTCGCACAGGTGTCCTCGGTCAAGTGGATCGAGGAATTCCGCGCCCCGATCAACATCGGCGACGTCATGGGCATCCTCACATTCTTCTCTGAGGAAAACGGCTATGCCGAATACGAGCTCGTCGCCACGCGTTCCGTCGCCGCGCGCGAGGATGCGCCGCCCACGCTCGAGCAGATCATCGCCTACACCAACGCCGATGAGAATCCGTTCCCGCGTTTTTCGCCCGATCTGCTCGTGCCGCCCGCGCTCGTGCTCATCGCGCTCATTCTCTTCATCCGCTTCCTCAAGCGTCACATCCGCCGCAAGCCCAAGGCGCCCAAGCTGCCCAAGATGCCGCGCCGCTTCGTGCGCTGATCCCCGACAGACGAGACCGCCGCCCCGATATGTGCGTTCGGGACGGCGGTCTTATCTTTATATTATATAAAATTCAGAACAGGTCGAGCGCGTTGTCCAGATAGATTTCCTCGCGCACGCGTATCTGGTGCTCCGGTTTGGTCATGTAGTGCAGCAGGAACTCGAGGATCAGCGCGCTGCCCAGCGAGCGTCCCTCGATCTTGAAATGCGAAAAGCCCATCGGCAGATACGTATTCACGATGTCGTTTACGCCGATGAAGCCGGGGTTCTCCATCGCCAACGAGAAGCGATAGCCCTGCGCGGCATGCGGGGCCTTACACACATGCGCCGCGTCCTCGCCCAGCGCACGGCGGCTGACCGCCTCATAGCAGCGATTCCTGTCCCGGCAATGAAAATCGCAGCATTCGTTGCACAGGAACTCGACCTTTGCCTTCTGGTCACCGGTCAGCGTGCCGAGCCTGCCAAACGCTTTGTTCAGCCGGAAATCCGGAACGACGAACGCAAACTCCGTCCTGTCGATCTCGTGCACCAGCTCGTCAAAATCGGTGATGACCTTCGTCGTCGACGACACGAGATACAGCCCTGGATACGTCCGCCGGATGTAGTCCGTCAAAAGCTCCGAGTGTACGATCACGCCGCACTGCGGCCCGCTGCCGTCCTCCAGTATCCGGCAAAGCGCATTGCACCGCCGGTCGGCAAGATGCTCCTCGCGCAGCAGCGAATTGCTGAACGTCAGCCGCGCCGGTATGCCGTATGCCCGCGCCAGCGCAAGCGCAGGTCCCGGGTCGTCCGTCTGTGTGCCGATGCGCCCGCCGCCCCATATGCAGTCCCCCGGCGCGCCGTACAGCGAACCGATTTCGCACCAGTCGTAAAAGTATTCCCGATGCGCCCGATACAGCGGCAGGAACGCGCGATACAGCTCGTAAAACTCAAACAGGCCCGGCAGATGGTAATATGCGATGCCGTCCGCCCGCGTCTTTCCTTCGCTCACACGCTTCACCTCGCCTGCATCATACAGCCCCGCGCCGCGCCTGTCAAGCCCGTATCAACAGCGGCCCCGCCCATGTTCGTGAGCGAGGCCGCGTTTGTTTGCTTATGATATGCCGGAGCGATGCTTTACCAGACATTCAGGCGCTGATCGGGCGCAAGATACATGCCGTCGCCCTCCGCGATGCCGTAGGTCTCGTAGAACTCATCAAACTGCTGAAGCGTCACGTTGACGCGCAGGTGATTCGCCGGATGCGGATCGAAGCGGACGAGATACTCGAGGCTCTCGGCGATGTCAATCTGCCTCCACATGGCCGCGAACGCCTCGAAGAACGCATTGTAATCGAAGCCCTCGACGCCCTTGGCGATCTCCAGCGCCGCGGACATGCCGCCCAGATCGGCCACGGCCTCGCCCTGCATCATCACGCCGTTGCTCGGCACGCCGGGCAGAACCTCGATGGCCGAGAAGTAATCGGCGACCTTAGCCGAGCGCGCCTCGAACGCCGCGCGGTCCTCGTCCGTCCACCAGTTGACCATGTTGCCGTCCGCGTCGAACTGGCTGCCCGTCGCGTCGAAGGCATGCGTGATCTCGTGGCCGATGACGATGCCGATCGCGCCGAGGTTGGCCTCCATGCTGCCGCCGGGCGTGTAGAACGGGCTGCTCAGGATGCCCGCGAGGATGTTGATCGAGTTGTCCGCCGGGTTGTAGAACGCGTTGACCTCCTGCGTCGCGAAGCCCCACTCGTCGGGATCCACGCGCGTGCCGATCTTGGCCATAGCCTGCGCGGACTCATATTCCGCGACGGCCTTCTTCGCGCCGTAGTAGGTGCAGTCCGCCGGGATATTCAGGCCGGAATAGTCGGGCCACTTCGCGCCGTAGCCCACGTTCACGCGCATGCTGTCCAGCTTATGGATGGCCTGCTCGCGCGTCGCCTCGGAGAGCCAGTCGTTGTTTTCGAGCCTGCTGCGGTAGACCGCTACGATCTTCTCGATCATCGACAGCACGTCCTGACGGGTCTCCTCGGTGAAATACGCCTCGGCGTACATGCGGCCCACGAGCGAGGGCAGCGTGTTGGAGACGCCCAGATACGCCCTCTGCTCGATCGGCAGGGAGCCCTGCGAGCCGCTGATCATCGCGGAATACGCGTCGCCGATGTCCAGGCACGCCTGATCCAGCGAGCCGCACGCGCCCGCGATGTACTGATAGATCAGCATCGCCTTGAAGCCCTCGAGGTTTTCCTCGACGTAGAGCTCCTCACAGGCCGCGTGGAGCTGCGGGTTGGTAACGATGATCATCGGGCACTTGTCAAGGCCGCAGTTGACCATCATTTCCTTCATCGGGTAGACGTCGTTGAGCGCGTAAACCTCCTCCGGCGTCATGACGTTGTAGATCATGGCATAGTAGCTCGGGTCGCTCTGCTGCGCGACGGTGAACATGTACGGCGCAATCTTGCTCTCGACCTCCAGCGCCTTTCTGTAAACCGCCTCGCCCTCCTCCTCGGTGCGGCCCATGTGCGCGTATATCTTGCGCATCAGGAAGATGTTGGCCTCCTCGACGCGCGTGCCGTAATCCGTGCGCGCCGCGTACTCCGCCGGGTCGCCCAGCGACAGCGGCATATCGCCCGTCAGGCCCACGTAGAGCGTGCTGTCCACGAAATCCGTCGTCACACCGACGCCCAGAAGCACGCCGTACATCGCGTTCGGGTCGGTCTGATACGCCGTGAGGTCGTCCATCGAATCGAACGCCTCGATGGCCTCGATCTCCGCAGCGAGCTCGGCGACGCCGTCCGCGTTGCGCTTGTCAAGGTCGATCGCCTTGCGGTAGAGAATCTGCGGCAGCTCGGCGTCGTGACTGGTGGCCTCGCCGTTTTGGAGCAGGTCAATCACCTGACCCATGACCGTCTCCGTCACCTCCATGAACGCGCCGTAGCTGCTGTATCCGTCGGGGATGCTCGCCGTCTGCGTCCAGTCGTAGTTGACGTATGTGAAAAAGTCGTCCTTCGCCTCGGCCTTCTCGCCCATCGCGCCGGCGACGGTGGTCGACCAGTCTGCGGGCGCTGCCAGCGCATTCGCGCACAGCATCGTCACGCACATCGCGAGCACGAGCACCCGCGCAAACCAAGATGTCTTCATCCTTCGTCCTCCTCATTTTTCCTCTTTGCGGGCAAGCTTTTCGCCTGCACGTTTTCTCCCGCATGTGCATAATCCGGCATGGCCGCCGCACTTTCACATGCTTTGACATAATTTTATCATCATCACATCTATCCGTCAATCCCGCCGCGCATGTTCCGGTTCTTATCCGCATCATTTTTATTGTTATGATGATTACGGTACAGCAAAAGAGGCCGCCCCGCGCTTGGGACAGCCCCTTTTTCTGCGAATTTTTACTTTTCGACCGGCGTCGCGTCACCTTCCTCCGCGATCTCGTGCTCGGCATAGCAGACCTTCTGAATCATGTCAAGCAGCTCCTGCCTGCCAGTGCCGTCCTCGGCAGAGAACGGAATCACCTGCCAGGGCTGCACGGCGAGCGCGCGGCAGATCGGCGCAAGGTGCTTGAGCCTCGCGCCCCGGCTGATCTTGTCGGCCTTCGTCGCCACGACGGTGAACGGGATGCCCGCCTGCCGCAGGAACTGGTTCATCTCAAGGTCGTTGTCGGTCGGCTCATGGCGGATGTCCACCAGATGAAACACGTGGCAAAGGTCCTCCGTCTTGGCGAAGTAATCCTGCATCATCTTTCCCCAGCTGAGCTTTTCCTCCTTGCTCACCTTGGCAAAGCCGTAGCCCGGCAGGTCGACGAAGTTGATCTCGCCGTTGATTTGATAGACGTTGATCAGCCGCGTCTTGCCCGGCGTCGCGCTCGTGCGGGCGAGCTTGGCGCGGTTGGTCAGCTTGTTGATCATTGAGGATTTGCCCACGTTGCTCTTTCCGGCGAAGGCCACCTCGGGGCAGCCCTTCGTGGGATAGGCACCGTAATCCTTCATGGATGTGATAAAATCGGCGCGTTTGACGATCATGTTGTCCTCTGTTTCTTCTTATATATAGTGTGCTCACGCATGCAGCGCGGGCTTGGCAGTCTCAGGCGATACCGGCGGCATCAGCGCGGCAGCATCTTCCTTCTTTTCGCGCGGCTTGGGCTTTTCGCAGAGCGCCGTGTCGATCACCTTGCGCACGTCCTCCACCGGCACGATGGTCATCGCGCTGCGCACGTTCTGAGGCACTTCCTCAAGGTCCTTGACGTTCTCCTTCGGGATGAGCACGGTGTCGATGCCGGCCCTGTGCGCCGCCAGCAGCTTTTCCTTGAGTCCGCCGATGGGCAGCACGCGCCCACGCAGCGTGATCTCGCCGGTCATGGCGACGTTCTGGCGCACGGCGATGCCCGTCAGCGCAGAAACCAGCGCCGTCGTCATCGTCACGCCCGCGCTCGGGCCGTCCTTGGGCACGGCGCCCTCGGGGACGTGGATGTGAATGTCCAGCGTCTTGTAGAATTCCGGATCGATGCCCAGCTCCCTGGCGTGCGCGCGCACGTAGGATTTCGCCGCGCGGGCGCTCTCCTTCATCACGTCGCCGAGGCTGCCGGTCAGCTCCAGCGCGCCGGTGCCGGGCATGGTCGTTGTCTCGATCTGCAGCGTGTCGCCGCCCACGACGGTGTAGGCCAGACCGTTCACCACGCCGACCTCGGGCTTCTTGCCCGCCTTCTCGTAGTGATCGCGCGGCGCGCCGAGGAAAGCCTCAAGCCTCTCCTGCGTCACGGTCACGGTCTTCACGTCCTCGTCGATCATGTGCACCGCGCTCTTTCGCACGACCTTGCCGATCG
>CALVTQ010000142.1 GCA_944362695.1 uncultured Clostridia bacterium | reverse complement strand
AGCTCCGCGAAGTACTTGATGGTGCGGACCATCTGAGAGGTGTAGCTGTTCTCGTTGTCGTACCAGGACACGACCTGCACCTGATAGGTGTCCTCGTCCAGCTGCGCAACCATGGTCTGGGTGGCGTCGAACAGGGAGCCATACTTCATGCCGATGACGTCGGAAGAAACGATCGGCTCCTCGTTGTAGCCGAAGCTCTCAGAGGCAGCAGCCTTCATCGCGGCGTTGATGGACTCCTTGGTGACATCCTTGCCCTTCACGACGGCAACCAGGATGGTGGTGGAGCCGGTGCAAACCGGAACACGCTGAGCAGAGCCGATCAGCTTCTTGTTCAGCTCCGGGATAACCAGGCCGATGGCCTTCGCAGCGCCGGTGGAGTTCGGAACGATGTTCTGAGCGCCAGCGCGGGCACGACGGAGATCACCCTTGCGATGCGGGCCGTCCAGGATCATCTGGTCGCCGGTGTACGCATGCACGGTGGTCATGATGCCGCTCTGCACCGGATACACGTCGTTCAGAGCCTTCGCCATCGGAGCCAGGCAGTTGGTGGTGCAGCTCGCGGCGGAGATGATCTGATCCTCGGTGGTCAGGGTCTTCTCGTTGACGGAGTACACGATGGTCTTCAGGTCGTTGCCGGCCGGAGCGGAAATGACGACCTTCTTGGCGCCGGCGTTGATGTGCGCCATAGACTTATCCTTGGAGCAGTAGAAGCCGGTGCACTCGAGCACGACGTCGACGTCCAGCTTGCCCCACGGGCAGTTGTTGGCGTCCTTCTCGGCGTAGATCTTGATCTCCTTGCCGTCGACAACGATGCTGTCCTCGGTGGCGGAGACGGTGTGCTTGTTCTCGCCGATGTGGCCGCAGTAAGCGCCCTGAGCGGTGTCATACTTGAGCAGGTGGGCCAGCATGGCCGGGCTGGTCAGGTCGTTGATGGCGACAACCTCATAGCCCTCAGCGCCAAACATCTGGCGGAAAGCAAGACGACCGATGCGACCGAAACCATTAATCGCAACTCTAACCATTGGAAACTCCTCCTAAAAACAATTTGCCAATAGAATATTGACTGAGCAGAGGCTCATATATATTGTACCCAACTCGCCCCTTTTTTTCAAGTCCTTCTCTATGATTTTGTCAAGAAAAATGGGATTTTTGTGAAATAATTATTCTGCTGCACGCCATTCGGGACAAAATTCGCGAACCTTTTTCCTGTTTTTTCTCATTCTTCGCCCGCCGTCTGCAAAAACTCGCTCCTCACGTACCCCTCAATGACATCTGTGCACACGTGCGACCAGCCGTCGGGCATCGTCTGCATGACGATCAGCTCCTGATTTTTGAGCAGCCTGCGCAGCACGTCGGAGGACATGCTCGGCTCCACGCGCAGATTGAGCGAGGAATCGTCGTCGATGTTGGAGACCACCGCCACGTATTCGCCCTCCTTGAGGCTTGTGTGCGTCACGGGCATCAGCGTGGGTCTCGGCGTCGGGCTGGGCGTCGGCGCGGGCGTGGCCATCACGTCCATGTTGATCGTGGGCAGCGGCTCCCTCTGCGCCGTGTACTGCATGAGCACCAGCCCAGGATAGTAGAAGCTCAGGATGTCCCGGCAGGTCATGCCGTATTTTTCGGCCATCTGCTGCGCACCGCGCTGGCTCATGCCCACACCGTGACCAAACCGCCTCGATTCGATCATGTATGCACTGCCGACGTCCGTCACGGTAATCAGCTCGTTTTGGTATACGTTGATGCTCAGGCCCATCGCCTGCTCGACCTCCGTGAAGATCGGCAGCGTCACGCTGAACGTCTGGCTGACCGCGCGGTAATCGGAAAATGCGGGCGTCGCCGTCGGCGCGGGTGTCGGGCCCGGCGTTGAGGAGGGCGCGGGCGTCGGGCCCGGCGTGACCTGCGGCGCGCTGTACAGGCAGTCGCGCACGGAGAGCTTCACCTCGAAGCGCATCTGCGTCATCAAGCGCGAACCGCCCTCGAACTTGGGCGTCAGCGCCTCGACCTTGACGAACTCGTCAAAGCGCACCTGATCCGGCATCGCGGGCAGACTCTGCGCCTTCAGCTGATCGGCCAGGCCGTTTACGAGCACATTGTGCAGAGCCGGCGCAAGCTCGCCGTCCCCAGGCTTTTTGGGGAGCGTGAAGCGTTTGACGCTGCTGGCGTCGTTTTCGAGGTCGTACGGGTCGTCGCGCATGTCCATATACGCATACGCGTTGGGGTCGTCCGTCGGCCACACGTGCTGGCCCAGCTCCGTCTGTCCGCCGTTGCTCGCGCTATAAAAGCACTGTACGAGGCTTCCGTTGTACGTGCCCACCATGCGCTCCGTATCGCGCACGGCCTGCTCGGAAAGCGGGCTATACGTGTTGCGCCCGCGGTAGGCCTGATCGTTTGTCGTATCCTCCACGTCGTATGCGCCGGACGAGCCGCTCTTTTGCAGCGCATACGTGCGCGCGGCGATGGCCTGCGCCTTGAGCGCCTCAAGCGGGAAGCTGTCGCCCATCTCATATGGCACGACGCCCAGCAGGTAGTCCTCGACGTGAATGTGCAGAATGGGCCGAATCACGCCATCGCTGATGTCCAGCGCCAGATCGCCCTCGTAAAGCCCATCATTTCCCGCCAGCTTCAGCGCACCCGAAACCTCGCTTTCGCAGCGCATCAGCTTCATGCTCGGCCCGACGACCACGGCGATCTGTCCGCTGTGCAGGACCAGCTTGTCCCCGCGCAGCACGACGTCCATCACCGTGCCGTCGCCAAAGCGCATCGTGCCGTCCTCGAGCATGTACTCGCCCTGCACCTCGATGCGCAGCGAATCGGTGACGTCAAGCCGCCGCAGCCACACACGCACGGTCGTCTCAATCTCCGCACGCGCGGAAACAAACATGAGTGCCAGCAGCACCACGGCAAGCAAAATCGCTTTGATTCGGCGTTGATTCATATGCGCTCTCCTTTTTGGCGTCGGTTATGTTCATATACACAAAACACAGCATAACGGCTCGCTTATTCCAAGGCGAGATTGCCTATGGACAATTCGCCTGTTGCCCGCTCGCCAAGCCGGTTGGCCCAGCGTTCCGTGAAGAAGGCACCGTACGGAATTTGCTTCTCTCTGCGCCTTTTACCGCCCAGAAATCCCCACAGCATAGACGGGATTCCGATGACAAGCAGATAAAGCGGCCCCAGAATCATAGACTGAATCGTGTGCCCGTATTCATGCACCAGCAGGCGTTCAGACAGCTCCTCAGCGCTGAACTGCCCTTCAAACTTGGGCGCAAAAAACGGTTCTGACGTGATAAAAACAAACATTCCCAGCGATACGCTGGATCTCATTTTCCATATGGTGACGATCGAACCGTGATAGTTGAAATGCTCGCATCCGCCGCACATCATATAGACGGCAAACCCCAAAAGAGTTTGAAAAATGCCCCATGTACACTGACAAATTCTGTATAGAATCCCGTTCATATCCGTTTCCTTAATATCGTTTTCCGTTCGGTGAACATCTTTATTTTCGCATCATGCACGATGCCAGTGACATTCGTCATGAAACATGCACGGGAAGATGACCGCATCCCATGTTTCTTCCTTGTTATTATACCAAAGAAACATCCTCATTTCAACCGGCCATATTCTCTCAAACACGGCACACAAAAAGAGCAGCAGACTGCTCGCCCGCTGCCCTTATGTTTTATGAATCGTTTGCCGCGTTGGCTCACTCGGCTTTTTTGACCTGATACGCCTTGGCGCACTCGACGAAATACTCGAACAGCCTGCGCGCCTGCTCGCGCTCCGCCGTGAGATATTCCGGGTGATACTGCACCGCGAACACATCCTTGCGCCCGATCATGCTGATCGCTTCGATCAAGCCGTCATCCGATATGCCCTCGAGCTTCATCTTCTCGCTGAGCGTCTTGACGCACTGGTGGTGCATGCTGTTCACGCGCACGCGGCGTTCTCCCACAATGCGCTCGAGCAGGCCGCCCTCCTCGAAGATGACCTCATGTGTGTCGTCGGAGTACGGCGGCTTCTGGTCATGCGTCACGGCGGGAATGTCCTTTTGGCTCTGGATATCCTGAATGAGCGTGCCGCCCAGCGCGACGCCGAGCGTCTGAATTCCGCGGCAAATGCCGAACACCGGCATGCCCATCTCAATCGCCATCGGCGTGATCATCAGCTCAAACGCATCGCGCTTCTCGTCGATCTCGCCGCACTCGGGCAGTTTCTCCTCGCCAAAGCGTGCGGGATTGATGTCCACACCGCCCGCCAGCAGCAGGCCGTCCAGCCGCTCGAGATACGCCTGCACCGTCTCCTTGTCGCAGGTTTCGGGTAGGAGCACCGGGATGCCGCCGGCGTTGATGATGGAATCCATGTAGTTCTCGCGCACGAAAACCGTGCGCTTTTCGCCGTCGTGCGAGCCGGACACGCCGATCAAGGGACGTTTTTTCATCAATTAAACCTTCTTGCTCTTTTCCTTGTTTTCCTTTTTGCTGCCGTATTTGGCATTGTACGCCTCGATGCATTCCGCGATGACCTTCGTGGCAACCTCGCGGTTCTCGGCGTTGCTGACGACCGTCGTGCGGCCCTCCAGCTCCTTGTAGACCGTGAAGAAGTGGCGAATCTCGTCGATCACATGCTCCGGGAGCTGGCTGATGTCGAACATGAAATTGTAGTTCGGGTCGCCCAGCGGCACAGCGATGATCTTCTCGTCGCGCGCGTCGCTGTCATTCATCTGGATCATGCCGATCGGACGGCACTGCACGAGCGTCATCGGCTCAATGGCCTCCGAGCAGAGCACCAGCACATCGAGCGGGTCGCCGTCATCGGCGAACGTGCGCGGGATGAAGCCGTAGTTGGCCGGATAATGCGTGGACGTGTAGAGCACGCGGTCAAGGCGCAGCATGCCGGTGGCCTTGTCCATCTCGTACTTGTTCTTGCCGCCCTTCTTGATCTCGATGACGGCCATAAAACGATCGGAAGTAATCAGCGCGGGATCAATGTCATGCCAAATGTTCATCGCAATTCCCCCTTTGATTGTCGTTTATGTAAGCTGTGCCTGAAGGTCGCCATAGACCGAATCAAGCACATCTTTAGCAGCCGGTTCTCCGCCAAGCCAGATCTTTTCGGCCTCCACGGCCTGATAATACAGCATGCCCAAGCCCTCCACGGCAGGCACGCCAAGCCGCTTCGCCGCCGCGATCAGCCGCGTTTCCCTCGGATTATACACTGCATCGAACACAGCCCCGCAGCGCGCGACCACGTCATCACTGACCGGTGAGGCGTCCGCGTGCGGATACATGCCCACGGGCGTGCAGTTGACCAGAATGTCGTGCGCGCCCTCGATGCCGCAGAGTGATACGACGCCGAGCCTCGATGCGCCGTCGGGCAGGAACTTCGCCAGATCGCCGACAAGTGCCTCGCCCTTTGCCGTATCGCGCAGAGCGAACGTCACGCGCCCGCCGCGCTGCAAGAACGCAACCGCCGCCGCGCGCGCCGCGCCGCCGCCGCCGAGGATCAGCACATCCTTCTTGTCCGTGGATACGCCCTGCTCCTCGATGGCGCGCAGCAAGCCCAGCCCGTCGGTGATGTGGCCGATGAGCCTGCCGTCGCGGTTTTCGACCGTGTTGACCGCGCCGCACGCCCTCGCCGCGTCGTCGATCTCATCGAGCAGCGGCATGATGCGCTCCTTGTACGGAATCGTGACGTTGAAGCCGCCGAAGCAGTCGCGGAACACGTCCACGACGGAGGCGAGCTTCTCGCGCGGGATGGTCACGGGAATGTACACCGCGTCCATGCCCGCCGCCGGGAAGATGGAATTATGGGTGGAGGGCGCCCACGTATGCCCCAGTTTTTCGCCGAGCACGGCATAACGCAGCGTGTTCGGGCCGATTCGCGTGTCCAGCATCGTGCCTCACCCTTTCTTCGTATTCTATGTGCCGGATTACAGACGCAGCGCCGCGCCGCAATTCTTCTCGCACGCCTCGAGGATCTTCTTAACCACCGGGTTCACGTCGTCATCGGACAGCGTGCGCTCGGCGTTGCGGAACACCAGCGAGAACGCCACGGACTTCTTGCCCGTCAGCAGCTGCGCGCCGCGATAGATGTCGAACATCTGCGCGCTCTCGAGCATCGCGCCGCCCGCCTTCCTGATGCAGGACAGCACATCGCCGACCATGACGCTCTCGTCCATCACCAGCGCAATATCGCGCGTGACGGCCGGGAACTTGGGCAGGCTGCGCACGTCGGTCATCTTGGTACGCAAGGCGGCGAGCTTCTCGAGGTTGACCTCGGCGATGATCGTGCGCTTGCTCAGCTCGAAGGCCGCCATGACGTCGGGATGCACCTCGGCGACGTTGCCGATGCACTCGCCGTTCACCATCAGCTCGGCCGCGCGGCCCGGATGATGATACGGCTGCGCGCCGCGCACGACGTCGCACTTCACGCCGAAGCGCGCGAGCATATCCATCACGATATCGCGGATCAGGTAGAAGTCGACCTTCGCGCCGTACGCGCCGATGCACAGCATGGGCATCTCGTGCGGCAGCTTGCCCTCCTCGCGGCCCACGTTGTCAAACACAGGCGCGATCTCGTAGAGCATGGCCGTCTCGTTGTTGCGGTTCTGGTTGAGCGCCACGGTGCCCAGCACGGACGGAACCAGCGTCGAGCGCATCACGCTCGTGTCCTCGCCCAGCGGGTTGGTGACCTTGAGCAGATTGAGGCGATTGTCGCCTTCGTCCAGGCCAAGCTTCTCGATGATCTTCGGGCTGACGAACGAGAAATTGCGGATCTCGTAGAGGCCCTTGCCGGTCAGGATGCGCTGCACCTTATCGGTCAGCTCCATGTGCGCATTGCGGGTGCCGGGGGCTGTCTGGCCGCGCAGCAGCGTCGAGTCGATGTGCTCATAGCCATAGATGCGCAGCACCTCCTCGGAGATGTCCGCCTCGTTCTCGATGTCCTCGCGGTAGTTCGGCGCGACGACGGTCAGCTTGTCGCCATCGAGCTTGGCATCCATGTGCAGGCGCTTGAGGATGGAAACCATCTCCTCGCCCGGAATCTGCATGCCGATGCGGCGGTTAATGCCCGCGACGCTCGCCTCGACGACGACCTCGGGCTTCGGGTTCGGATAGCAGTCGTAGACGTCCTCGATGACCTCGCCCGCGCCCAGCATGTTGACCAGCTGGCAGGCGCGATCCGCAGCCTCACGGCAGGTCGCCGCGCAGACGCCGCGCTCGTAACGGCCGGACGCCTCGGTGCGCAGGCCCAGCGCGCGGGTCGTCAGGCGGATGCTCGTGCGGTCAAAGCTCGCAATTTCGAACATGACCGTCGTGGTCTCGTCGGTGATCTCGGATTCCTCGCCGCCCATGACGCCCGCAATGCCGGTCGCGTTGTTCTGGTCGCAGATCATCAGCATGTCGGGCGTCAGCGCGCGCTCCTTGCCGTCGAGCGTGACAATCTTCTCGCCCTCGTAGGCGCGGCGCACGATGATGTGGCTGTCCTTGACCTTGGCAAGATCAAAGGCATGCATCGGGTGACCGGTCTCCAGCATCACGTAGTTGGTGATGTCGACGATGTTGTTAATCGCGCGCACGCCCGCCGCATGCAGCGCCTTGCGCATCCACATCGGGGACGGACCGATCTTCACGTTCTTGACAATGCGGGCGCAGTAACGCGGGCAGAGGTCGGTATCCTGCACGTCGATGTGGACAAAGTCCTCCATTTTGCCCGGCACGGTCTCCACCTTGATCTCCGGCTTGTTGAACGGCTTATCGAGCGTCGCCGCAGCCTCGCGCGCCACGCCCCAGACGCTCAGGCAGTCCGGGCGATTGGCCAGAATCTCGAAATCGACGATCTGGTCGTCCACGCCGAGAATGCTGCGCACGTCGGTGCCGGGCTTGTAGTCCTCGTGGAAGATCAGCAGACCCTTGTCGCCCACGGACGGATACAGATACTCCGGCACGCCAAGCTCCGGACCGGAGCAGCACATGCCGCAGGAATCCACGCCGCGCAGCTTGCCCTTTTTGATGGTGATGCCGCCGGGCAGCTTCGCGCCGACCTTCGCCACGGGGACGAGATCGCCCTCGTGCACGTTCGGCGCACCGGTAACGATCTGTACCGTCTCGGCCTCGCCGACATCCACATCGCAGATCACCATGTGATCGGAATTCTCATGCTTGCGGACGGTGAGAATCTTGCCCACGACCACGTTCTGCACGGCGTCGTTCTGGTCCTCAATGCCCTCCACGCCCGTTCCGTGCATGATCATCGCATCCTGAAAAGCCTCCGCGGAGACCGGAATCTCCGTGTACTGCTTCATCCATTGCATCGGTACTTTCATTGCTGCATTCCTCCAACATTAGTCATCGCGGAACTGGGACAGGAAACGGACGTCTCCCTCGTAGAACAGGCGCAGGTCGGTGATGCCGTAGCGCAGCATCGCGATGCGCTCAAGGCCCACGCCGAACGCAAATCCGCTGTATTTCTTGCTGTCGATGCCGCACATATCCAGCACCTTCGGGTTGACCATGCCCGCGCCGAGCACCTCGATCCAGCCCGTGCCCTTGCACACGCGGCAGCCCTTGCCGTGGCAGTTCACGCAGGTCAGGTCGACCTCGGCGGACGGCTCGGTGAACGGGAAGAACGACGGGCGGAAGCGCGTGGTCACGTCGTCGCCATACAGGTTCTTGGCGAACGCGTCCAGCGTGCCCTTGAGGTCGGCCATCGTCACGTCCTCGTCGATGACAAGGCCCTCCATCTGATGGAAGACCGGGGAATGTGTCGCGTCAACCTCGTCCGCGCGATACACGCGGCCCGGGCAGACAATGCGGATCGGCGGCTTGCGCGAGAGCATCGTTCTGGCCTGAACAGGCGAGGTGTGCGTGCGCAGCACGATGTTGTCCTCGATGTAGAAGGTGTCCTGCGCGTCGCGCGCCGGATGGTTCTTGGGCAGATTCAGCAGCTCGAAGTTGAACAGGTCGAGCTCGACCTCCGGGCCCTCGACCACGTCAAAGCCCATGCCGGTGAAGACCTTGCACAGCTGATCCTGCACCAGCGATACGGGATGCACGCAGCCTATCGCCGTGTGCTCGCGCGGCTCGGTCACGTCAATCGACTCGCGCGCAAGCTTCTTTTCCTGTTCCATCTTCTTGATCTTCGCGTCCAGCTCGTCCATCTGCGCCGTCAGGTGCTCGCGCACGACGTTGATCATCTGGCCGACCTTCGGGCGCTCCTCGGCGGGCACCTGGCCCATCGAGCGCAGCAGCAGCGTCAGATCGCCCTTCTTGCCCAGCATCTTCAGGCGCAGTGCGTCAAGTCCTGCCTTGTCGGTGATCTTCTCGATCTGCTGCTTCGCGTCCTCCTGGATTTTGCGAAGTTGTTCCTGCATGTCCATCCCGGTATTTCCTCCTTTTCAATGAAAAAAGCCGCGTCCCCGCAAAAGGGACGAGGCTGAATTCCTCGTGGTACCACCCAATTTTCGTCTCGTGCGCACGAAAAGACGCGCAGTAAGACCTCTGATTCGATAACGGGTCGTCCGTCCCCGCCTACATGTCAGCGGAGCAGCTCCTGAGTGAATTTCCCGAAGCAAACCTGCGCACATTCCAGCTGCCGCGCGCTCTCTGCAAGGCTGCCTTTGCCGGGCGTTGTCTCATTCTTCGCCTTTAGCCGATATTATACATGATTCTCCCGCGTATGGCAAGCGGAAAAAGCGCATTTTTTGTCCCAAACGAGCAAATCACTGCAAAAATTCCGGGTCATCGCAGTAGCAGAAAGCGCCCGACTCGTGCGGCAGGCCGCAATGACACATGCCGTCGTCCTCGTAGGGCGCCGCGCCGAACTGCGAGATGATTTCGTTCATGATAAAGCGTCCGATCACATTTTCGACCTCTGTTTCGTCGCTCGTGATCACGTATTGCTGCGCGCCGTCGCCGATCTGGTCCTGACGCACGAGCACAAAGCCGCCCTCGTCCTCGCCGTCGTCATTGAGCTTCACAGCGCCCAGCACGTAATATTTCTTGTCGTTGAATTTGACGGTACCCAGATGGCGAAGCGCCGCCCTGTTGCCTGATGCGTCGCTGATCTCCACCCATTCGCCGTCGTCGATATCACGTGAATTTGACATGATGATCCTTTCGATATGTGATATGAAATATGTTATTCGTTCTGTTTGAGATACGCGTCATACACCGCCGCGATCAGCGCCTCATCTTCAAGCGACTGATAGCACGGGTTGCCTTCATCATCCGCCGTCGCGCGCATGATGAAGCTCTCGTCCTGCTCGATGTCGCCGCTGGCCTCCGCTGCGCTGAGCAGCACATACTCCTCGCCCGCATAATGGATGGTCGCGCTCAAAACAAAGCGCAGCACATTGCCGTCCTCGTCCTCCATCTCCATGATGCCGTCGTCCTCATCCTCATCGTCCTCGTCTTCGATCAAGGGCGCACTCTGCGCGCTTTGGGCGTCGAGGTAGGATTGCAGGATCACGACCGCTGCGACCATATCGACCTTCTGCTTGCGGTTCTCCCGGCGCATATTGGCCTCCAGCAGCGCGCCCTCGGCCACCATCGTGGTCATCCGCTCGTCATAATAATCCACGGACAGACCAGCTTCCTCGAGCTTGGCGGCGAACTCGCGAACCTTGTCCACCTGAAAGCCCTCGCTGCCGTCCATGTTGCGCGGCAGACCGCAAAGGATGCGGCCGGTTTCGTACTTTTCGCAAATCGCCTTGATGTGTTTGACGTCCGGACCGTAGCCCACACGGGTGTATGTCTCAAGCGGCTGTGCGGTCAGCCCAAGCGGGTCGCTCACGGCGATGCCGATGCGGCGGTTACCCACGTCCAGCGCGACAATTCTCTCGTCCATCCCGCGCAACCTCACACGTTCTTGGACAGATAGAACTGCACAAGCTCCTCGAGCAGCTCGTCGCGGTCGATGCGGCAGATCAGGGCGCGCGCGTTCTGATAGCTGGTGATGTACGTCGGGTCGCCACTGATCAGGTAGCCCACGATCTGCGTGATCGGGTCATACCCCTTCGCAGACAGCGCATGATAGACGCACAAAAGAATCGTCTGCGCGTCCTGCGGGTTCTCGCTGATGGATTTGAAATGCTGCGTCCCCATATCCGAATTGATCATGGCCAAGACCCCCTCCAATATTATGGCGTTCTTATTATACACGATCATCGCCAGAGTTTCAACGCCTTCTTGCGCAATTCTTTCGCCGTAGCCGTTTATGTCAGCGCTCCACGCAGCGTCAAGCCCTCCCTGCGCAGCGACCAGAGCAGGCTTCGCGCCGTCACGACCGCCGGAATCGCCAGCATGATGCCCCAAAGCCCAAAAAGGCTGCCCAGAATGAACACGCTGGTCAGCGCCAGCAGCGGGTGAATCGACGTGCTGGAGGCCGCAAAGTACGGGCTGACGAAGTTTCCCTCGATCTGCTGCACGAGGATCACCAGCCCCAGCGCGAGCAGAGCCTGATGCCCGCTCTGCGTCAGCGCCGCCAGCACGATCGGCACCGCTGCCAGCACGGGCCCGATATACGGCAGCACCTCGAATATCCCCATAAAAAGCGACAAAAGCAGCGCATCGCGCACGCCGAGAATCAGCAAGCCCACAAACGTCGCCGCCGACACGAACGCGCTCGTCTTGAGTACACCGGAGATGTAGCCAAGCAGCGCCAGCTTGCAGCTCTTGAGCGCGGCGAGCATGCCCGTGCGCCATTTCATCGGCAGGCAGAGCGTCATATGCCGCCCGACGGCCTCGCGTTCGCATAATATATAGTAGGCGATCACCAGCGCAAACGCCACTCGTCCGGCCTGCGCCGCAAACGCTACGCCGCCGCTCGCCAGCTTCGCCGTCGCCCGCGACATCACCGACGCAATGACATCCGCAAGCCTGCCCTGCTGCGCGCCCTGCCATCCGCCCTGCGCGGCGAGCTCGCCAGCCCGCTCGATGAGCCGAACGACCGTCGGCGTCATGCTGCGCAGCAAATCGACAGAATGTGCGATCAGGTACGGCACGAACGCCGCCAGCGCCAGCACGAGCAGCAGGATCACCGCTGCCACGCAGATGCCCGCCGCCGCAGCAGGCGATAACCCGCGTGTCCTCAGCTTTCGGGACATCGGGCTCAGCAGCGCCGCAAACACCCCGGCAAACACGAAAACCATCGCGATATCGCCGATCGTTTCGCGCATTTTGTATGCCCACAACGCCGCCGCCAGCAGCGCTATGCCCGATGCAATCCGCCCGCGCGTGATGCCCATCGCGTTCACCCCCTTTATTTACAAAAGCCGCAGGGCGCGACATCGCTCTCCCTGCGGCCAGCTCGTCTTATCTCGTCCAGCAGTCGGCCACCTGTTTGGCCAGCTGCGAACCGTTTTTCATCAGCACGCGCTTCATCTTTTTGCCCTGCGGCATCATCATCAGGCTCGCGCCGGCCGCCAAACCGAGCAGCCCGCCCGCCGCAAGGCCCTTCATTGTGGAGATTCGCATGGTAAAATCCCCTCCCTGAAAAAAATCTGCTCACAGCCCAGACACGCAGGCACGATCAGTTCCGCCTGTGTCTCCTCTGTCCGCTCATAGGAAAACACCCAGATTCGCCTTCTGCGTTCGCCCGGCAGATAACCCGCGATCATCTCGATCGCCTTCACCGTCATATCGTTCTCGTCTATCGCATAATCGACCGCGCGCCCGGCCAGAAGGCCCGTTGTGTCCCGGATGAACATGCCAGCCTCACCCTCCATCCCTCTGCGGAATTTCCTGACCCGCTCCACGAGGATGAAGTCCTTTGCCAGCGAAATCACATCCTGCGGCAGAATCATCTTCTTCCCGCGCAGCCCGCATGCCACGATCAGCGCGCTAACCCGTTTTTGCGCCGTGTCAAGGCATACGCTCTGCAAAAGGCCGACGTTTTTCCTGCCGCATATCACCGGATAATTTCGAAGAGCGCTCATTCGAACCATCGTCAATCCCCCGTTCGCCGTGAGCTGCCCTTAACGTGGACGGCGGCGGCGCAAAGCATGCTGGCAATAAGCGGGCCGCATTTTCATAAAAAAGGCTGTCCCGGAAATTCAGGACAGCTTGTCGAGCGTGGTTGTGAATTTTTCGGGCAAGGGCGCTTCGAATTTCATGCGCTCGAGCGTCGTGGGGTGCGTAAATTCCAGGCTGTACGCGTGCAGCATCAGGCGCGGAATGTGCACGGCGGTCTTGATGTTGGGCGCATAGATGCGGTCGCCCAGCAGCGGATGGCCGACGGAATGCATGTGCACGCGGATCTGGTGTGTCCTGCCCGTGAGCAGATGCACGTCCAGATACGTCGCGCCCTTGAGCCTCTCCAGCACGCGCCATTCGGTCTGCGACGGTTTGCCGCCCTCGACGATCGCCATCTTCTTCCTGTCGACCGGGTGGCGCGCAATCGGCCTGTCGATCAGCCCGCTTTCCTCGGAAAAACTGCCGAACGCCACCGCGCGGTAGTGCTTCTCCATGCTCCGCGACTTGAATTGCTCGCTCATCGCCGCGTGTGCTTTGTCGTTTTTGGCGATCAGGATGAGACCCGATGTATCCTTATCGAGCCTGTGCACGATACCGGGCCGCAGCTCACCGCCAATGCCGGACAGGTCGCGCACGTGATACATCAGCGCATTGACGAGCGTCCTGTCCTCGTTGCCCGCCGCCGGATGCACCACCATGCCGCAGGGTTTGTTGACGATCACGACGTCGCTGTCCTGATAGATGATGTCAAGCGGAATATTCTGCGGCTCGATGGCAACCGGCTTCGCCTTGGGCAGCGTGAATTCGATGTGCTGTCCGGCTTCGAGCTTGAACGCGGGCTTGTTTTGAATCTCGCCATCCACGCGCATGGCGCCTTCGCCGATCAGCGCTGCGATGCGCGAGCGCGACAGGTCGATATGCTTAACGAGCGCCGCATCCGCGCGCAGTCCGGCTTCCTCCTCGCCGGCGGTCAGCTCGATCCGCTCCAGAATCTCATCCATTTTTTCTTCCACCATTTCGTTTGTCCGCATTGCCGTTTTCTTCGAGTTTATCGGTCAGCGTCAGCAGCATGAGCAAGCCCGCCGCTACCGTGATCAGGATGTCCGCAAAGTTGAATACCGGAAAGTTGATAAACAGCGCGCGGATGTAATCCGTCACAGCGCCCAGCCGCACGCGGTCGATCAGGTTGCCCAGCGCGCCGCCCAGCAGCATCGCCACGGCAAAACGCGCAGCACGCGCCGGCTTCATCCTCTTTTCGACATACCAGAGGATTGCCGCCACCAGCGCGACCGAAAGCAGCGCCAGCAGAGCGGTGTGTCCGCTGAGCAGGCTGAACGCCGCACCCGTGTTGCTCACGTGCGTGATCTCCACAATCCCGTCGATCCTGAAGGCCGTTGCATACAGCGGCAGCCGCCTGATGAGCACCTTGATCCCCTGGTCGCAGGCAGCCAGCAGCGCCGCCAGTCCGAGCATCCACAGCATTGCCGCTTACCTCCCCGCTCGTCACAGATAATTTTCTACGATGCGCACGATATCCGCCAGAAACTTGCCGATCACCGGCAGATTTGCCAGCGCGATGTTGCGCAGCGCATACAAAAGCAGCGCGCCCAGCAGCGTAAAGCCGATCGAGAAGCCGATTCCGCGCGCGATGCCGCTGACAAATTCGATAACCAGCCGCTTCCTGATGTCCCATCTGTGGCGCGGATTCGCCTGACAGACGGTCTTCTCCAATCGCCCGACGGCCTCGATCAGCTGGCGCTGCCATTCTTCGCCTTCGTTCATGTTCGCCTCACCCTTTCACGCTTTATCGTGACCGGGCAAAGCAAATTTATCCTCCCTCATATCGGGCGGCAGACGAAAAAAGGCAGGGATACCCCTGCCTGAAATGCCGTAGAATCAGAGCAGCTTCTTGACCTTCTCCATGGACGCGCTCTGCTCGTCCATCAGCTTCTTGACGTTCGCATAGAAATCGCCGGTCTGCTTGCGCAGTGCGCTCAGCTTCTCCGTCAGCTCGGCAATCTGGGTCTGCGTGCCCACGCGGATGGCGGCGGCGTCCTGATTCGCCTTTTCCACGATCTCGGCGGCGCGGGTGTCCGCAGCGGCGACGATCTCCTCGTAGGCGCTCTTCGCCTTGGTCAGCACGAGCTCAAAGCTCTCAGCAGAATAGCGCTCGTCGGCGGCGCTCTTCACCGGGGCCGGTGCAGCCGGAACGGGCGGCACGACGACCTGCGTCTTGCTGCGGGCTTCCTCCAGCTCGCTCGTCAGGTTGGCCACCTGCTGCTTGAGCTGCTCGGTCTGCGCCTCGCGCGCTTCCATCTCCGCCAGAATCTCATCCAGGAAGGCTTCGACCTCCTGATGATCGTAACCGTTCTTGACGACCTTAAATTCCTTATTGACGATATCGTCCAGAGTGATAGCCATGAGAAGAGCTCCTTTCAAGCGACTTTTTCTTATTCGTATCGGAATAATTTGATTCCAATTCGGCCTTTCTTTGTCAGACCGTCGATGTGCGTGAGGCGAACGCGTCCCTTGCCGCGCACGGAGAGCAGCGCGCCCTCACGCAGCTGTGCGTCTGTCCTGTCGCAGGGCAGGTGGTCGAGCTTGACCAGTCCCGCGCGAATCAGCTCGGACGCCTCGCTTCTTGATAGCCTGTACGCCGCCGCAGCGACCGCATCCAGCCGCAGAGAACTGACCACTGCGCCAAACTGCGTTCCACGGGGCTGCGGCATCGCCGGAATGGGATACGCTTCGCTCCATCTGAGCGGCACGCGTCCCGCGGACGTCATCATCTGACAAATGTAATCCGCTGTGTTCGATACAGAAAATAGATAGATATCTGCATCATCTATTATAATATCTCCGATGCAGTCTCTTGTCAACCCCAAAGCCATAAAAGCCCCGAGAAGATCACGGTGAGAAAGCGAACAAAACTTATCGGAGAACCGCGAATGAAGGCAAACCAGCGGATAATCCCCGTCCTGCGGCGCCTCTCCGTGCGGATGAAAGCATCCGATCACGCGCTCAGCCCCGTCGTATCCGCCGAACGACGAAAACGCCGCGCCGTATTCGCGCGCCACGCCCGTCGCCGCCGCAGCCTGTGCGGGGTCCAGAAAACGGGTAAACCGCACGAGGCCCTTTCCGGCAGCCATTCGCGCGGCGTTTTCAAGTATTTTTCCGACCTCGTCCATCGTCACTGCCTGCCGTAGCCCATCCCGCCTGCGCGGAAGCTGTCCTCCTCGACGATGAGCACATGCTCCGGCGCGAGCAGATAGGAAAGATGCGCCACCTTGATCATGCGGCCCGATAGCGCGAACGCAGCGCCGCTGAGCAGATCGACCACGCGGCCGCAGTCCTTGGGCTCGACGTTTTCAAGATTCAAGAGCACGCTGTCCCCGTGCAAAAGATACTGAATGATCTCGCCGCATTCCTCGATCTGGCGGACATTGATGATGCGCTCGACGTGCGCATATTCCGTCTCCTGCGCCGCGCGCCCTTCCGAGCGCGCCTCCATCCGCGCATCGCGGATCACATTGCTCGCGGCCTTGCGCGCACGGGGCTGCGGTTCGGGCTCCTCGTCCTCCTCCGGTTCCTGCTGACTTTCGGCGCGCTGACGGTTTCTGCCCTTGAACGGGTTGTTCAGCGGAAGACGGAATTTGCCGCCTTCCTCTTCTTCCTCGTCGTCTTCCTCGATTTCGTCCTCGTCGAGCTCATCCTCGCGATCGTCATCCGCGTCTATGAAACCCAGTTTTCTGGAAAGATTATCGAAAAAACCCATGAAAGCGTATCCCCCTTGAGATTAACTCTGTTTGGCGAACGACGTTCGCTGCATCCTCATGCGTATGTGCGCGCACCGAAAATGGCCGAGCCGATGCGAACGTGCGTCGCGCCCTCCTGCGCTGCCAGCAGATAGTCGCCGGACATGCCCATAGAAAGCTCCTCGATCTCCGTGCTCGTAATCGCCTCGTCGCGCAGCGCCTCAAACAGCCTGCGCATGCGCGTAAAGTACGGCCGCAGCGCCTGCTCATCGTCGATATCCGGCATGACCGCCATCAGCCCGCGGACCTTGATGCCCGGCAGAGAGGCAGCCCATCTGGCGAAGGTCAGCGTGTCCTCCACGGCGACGCCGCCCTTCTGCGGTTCATTGCCAATGTTGACCTGGACAAGCACGGGCATGCGCACGCCGCGCTGACCAGCACGCCTGTCGATCTCCTGCGCCAGACTCTCCCGGTCAAGCGATTGTATCTGCGATACCTTATCTATTATATATTTAACTTTGTTAGATTGCAACCGTCCAATGAGGTCAATTTGAAAAGATGCGTCGAGATACGGCATTTTTTCAAGAATTTCCTGCACGCGGTTCTCGCCCAGGCGCTTGATGCCCGCCTGTTTTGCCAGATTGACGACCGGCGCCGCCACCGTTTTGCTCACGGCGATGATCTCCGGCGCACGGCCCCAGCGCTCGCAGGCCGCTTCCTCGAGCTCGCGGCGGATGCGTGCCACGCGCTCACAAATCTCATTTTCCATGCTTAGCCTCTTTTCATCAGAACAGCAGCAGCGTCTTGCCGTGCTCAAGCGGCGAGTCAGTCAGCTTGGGCCGCACCAGCGCGGTGTTCTCGTCGATGTAGGACACGACGATGACCTCGACGAACGTCTGCACACCGCCCTCGAGCACGACCACGCCGATCATGTTGTCCATCGTGTAAATGGCGTTGATCGGCACACGGAAGCCCTGCACGAAGTCGCCAACCGTCGCGCCGCTGGAACGGATGTTGAGCACCGGCTCCACGCTCGAATCGACATACATGCGTAGCAGCAGATCGTTGCCGATGCGCGTGAAGTACTCCACCTGTGCGTCGCGCACGTAGTTGTCAAAGCCCGTGAGCTGAAGCTGATACGTCTCGCCGATGACCGGGTTCCAATCCTTGTCGCTGCACAGGAACAGCGCGTACCATCCGTTTTCATCAACCGTGCGGTAGATCGGACTGCTCGCCCTGGCGACCGTGTCCTGCTCCGGCGCGACGCCGCGAATGACGTTGCGCACGTCGCTCGGCGTCAGCTGCGCCACGGTCGATGCGTTGATCTGATTCTCGTATCCGTCTGTGTAGAAGCTGATCAGGCAGTCCTCAGTCGCAGTGTGCGTCGTCGTCCAGCTCTCGATCTTCTTGAGCTGGTCGCTTTCCTCTTTATAGAGCTGGGAGAGCTCCTGATCGTCCGGGTATTTCTGGCGCAGATAGCTCTTGCGCACGGACAGCGCGCTCTCCAGCTGCTTTTCCAGATTGCTCAGGCTGCCCACGCCGCGATCCTGCACGAGCGTGCGCACCTGTTGCGCCAGCGAGAAGATCTCCGCGTTCTCGTTGTCAAGCTCTGCGTCCACGTAGTCGCTGAACACCTGATTGACGTGGAAATTCTGAATCTTCTCCCTGTTTTCGGCAAGGCGGTTGATCTCCGTCTGGTTGAAGCCGGACGAATACACCTTGCAGATCACGCTGCCGCGCGAGACCTTGCTGCCCTCGTCGGCCACAAAGTCGATGCTTGTCATGTTTTCCGATGAGACGAGCGTCTCGTCCCTAGCGATGACCACCGTGCCGCTGTAATAGCTGCCCAGCGTGTCCTCGACCGCGATAGCTGTTGCCGCGCTGCCCTGCAAAATGCTGCGCAGTTTCAAAATACCCACGGCCAGCAGCACGACCACCACAACGGAAATCAGCAGGATCACGACCACCATCGCCTGATTATTCTTCTTTTTTCTCTTTTTCTTCTTCGTCGCCATCTCTGCCGAATCCCTCCTTCAGGCCGCCGGATGTGTCACTGTTCATCGTCCGCCTTGGGCGTCATCAGCCAGATTGCGCTCTTCTGCCCGCTGAGCGTCACGTCGTATCGGCCCAGCATGCGCACACCCTGCGTCTTGCGCAGCGTGCTCTCCGCGTGGGAGACGTTTGCGATCACCACGATGCGCGCGTCGCTCTGTGCGATTCGCTTCGCCTCGAACATGGCGTTGCGCAGCTCGGCCTCGGTGTTGGCCGTCTTTTCCGCCTTCACAGGCAGATACAGCACGACCGCGCCCTGGCTCATGTCGGCCAGATCGGTGTAGCCGCTGGACCCCTCGACCGCGCGCACGCCCTTGATCTTACCTTCGAGAGCCCGCACGGAGGCCTTATCCGGGCAGACGCAGCTGATCATCCGCGCGCCGCCCTGCTTCATCGCCATCGCCATCGACGCGCCTGCGTTGCCCAGCAGCGCCACATTCTTTCCGCCGCTCTGCACGAGGAACGACGCCACCGCGCAGACGTCCGGGCGAAGCTGGCCGTCCTGACGGCTCGCCGGGCTCTTGCCGATGCGCCAGAGGAAATATGCCGCCTCCGGGCGCAGCAGCACCCACAGCTCCACATCCGGCTTCTCGCGCTGCGTGCGCATGCCCGTGTGCTCGCAGATCGCCTTTTCCAGCATGTCCACATAGCGCATGTTCGCGCTGACGAGCTGCCCGTCCTGCGATGTCACGATGCGAAAGCGCTTGCCCTCCGTCTCCTCATACGGGAAGCGGTCGAGCCAGCCGCCCGTCGCCAGCAGCCGCTTGACGGCCTCGTTGACGTCCTTCATCGGCTTCATCTGAAACAGCACGCTGAACGTCTGATGCACAAAATTCAGCGACGGCTCGCGCACGCTGCGGTAGAGCGCCGCGCCGCTGACCACGCGCTCCACGGCCACGCCGCCTTCCTTGCGCAGCATAGCCTCGACAGGCTTTTCAAGCCCTGGAATGAATGTGGAAAAATAAAGCTTCTTCATGCGATTCCTTTTCTTTCTTATTCGGCGAACTGTGCAGCCATCTCATTGCCGTATCTGCGCAGCATCCTGAAATACGATTCACCATAATTATACAGCTGATTGCGCGCCACCATGCGCGAAAGCTCCTGCATGGAGCACCACTTCACGGCACTGACCTCTTCTTTTTGGAGGACGAATTCCTCCGCCGCCCTGTCCGTATGCAGCGCATAGACGCCGCAGAACGCGTTGGTTCGCCTCAGATGCGCGACGACGTGCAGCTCGTCCTCTCTGGCGTCGTAACCGATTTCCTCTCGAAGCTCGCGCCGGGCCGCCGCCAGCGAATCCTCGCCCGCCAGCGCGCAGCCGCCCGTGCAGGCCCACATGTTCGGCTTCCATTGCACAGTCGGCGAGCGCTGCTGAATCAGAAACTCGCCCCGGCTGTTGATCGGCCAGATGTGCACGCCCAGATGATACAGTCCGCGCGGCACGCTCTCGCCCCGGCGCATCGTCCTGCCGGTCAGCATGCCATGTCCGTCGTAGAGATCCCAAGTTTCACAGGCCATGCGCGTCTCCGTTCCGGGCCGCAAGCGCCCTGGCGATTCCCGCGACGGTCTGTTCGATCTGATTGCCCGATGCGTCAAAGACGACGTCGGCCTCCGCCTCGTACAGCGGCACGCGTTCGTCGTAGAGCATGCGCAGCGTCTGCCCCTTGCGCAGCGTCACGCCGCGCGTCGCCAGATTGTCAAGCCTGCGCTCAATCTCGGCGTACGGCAGTTTAATGTAGACGACCGTGCCGTTCTCGTGAAGATGCGCCATCGCGCGCTTGCCGTAGACGACGCTGCCGCCTGTGGCGATCACGGTGTGCTCGCAATCGACTCCCGCGATCGTGTCTTCTTCAATAGCCAGAAATCCATCGATGCCCTTTTCGTTGATGATCTGCTGCAGCTTCTTTTTGCGGCGCTCCTGCAGCACCACGTCCGTATCCATAAAGGCATATCCCAGCGCTTTGGCCAGCAGCACACCCACCGTGCTCTTGCCGCAGCCCGGCATGCCGATCAAAACGATATTCGACATAGAATCCTTCTCTCTGCACAAAATCCCTGTATATTTTATCCTGACAACAGATGTTTTTCAAGTCTAATTCAAATATTCGTGAAAAAAAGCATGCCGCCGCGCCCGTCTGAAGTCAGTCTATACAAAATTTACCATGACTATTGAATATTATTCAGGTTCGATGTATAATTATCATCATGCATTTCAATGAAGGAGGCTATATGCCCATGGATCTTATGAATTATCAGGCCAAGGAGCCTTTCACGCAGAAGCACCTGCTCACCCTTCAGGATTGGAGCGAAGATGAAATCCTCCAGTGCCTGTCTCTGGCGCTGAAGATCAAGGCCATGCAGAAGGCCGGCCAGAAGCAAACCTGCCTCTCCGGCAAGACGCTGGCGATGATCTTCGCCAAGTCCTCCACCCGCACGCGCGTGTCCTTCGAGGTCGGCGCGACGCAGCTGGGCGGCTCCGCGCTCTTCCTGTCCACGGCGGACATCCAGCTCGGCCGTGGTGAGCCCATCAGCGACACCGCGCAGGTGCTTTCCCGCATGGTCGACGGCATCATGATCCGCACGTTCAAGCAGAGCGACCTCGAGGAGCTCGCCAAGCACGGCTCCATCCCGATCATCAACGGCCTGACCGACGAGTTCCACCCCTGCCAGGTGCTCGCCGACCTGCTAACCATCTACGAGCACAAGGGCACGCTCAAGGGCCTCAAGCTCGCATTCGTCGGCGACGGCAACAACATGGCCCATTCCCTGATGCTCGGCTGCTCCAAACTCGGCATCGACGTGGCCATCGCCAGCCCCGACGGCTACAAGCCGAACCCGACCTACACCGCGTGGGCCGTCGCCAATGCCGAGAAGCACGGCAGCAAGGTCACCGTCTGCACCGACCCGCTGGAGGCCTGCAAGGACGCCGACGTGCTCTACACCGACGTGTGGGCCAGCATGGGCCAGGAGGGCGAAGCCGCACAGCGCCGCGCCGCGTTTGAGGGCGTCTATCAGATCAACGATAAGGTGCTCGAGGTCTCCAAGCCCGACTGCATCTTCCTGCACTGCCTGCCCGCCCATCGCGGCGAGGAGGTGACCGCCGAGGTCATCGACGGACCGCACAGCGTGATCTTCGACGAGGCCGAGAACCGCCTGCACGCACAGAAGGCCGTCATGGCCCTGCTCATGGGCGGCGGCAAGGCGTAATCCCGTCATCAAAACAAATACAAACAGGCCCTGTCAGGCAGCTCGCCCGGCAGGGTCATTTTATTATGTTGTACGAATTTGTTTGTTCAATATACGCCGAATTTACCGCGCCAGAATCTCGTATCCTTCCTCGGTTACCAACACCTGAATCTCCCACTGCGCAGAGGGCTTTCCGTCGTCGGTGTAGATCGTCCAGCCGTTGTCGTCGTCGATGTAGACGCCCGCGCCGCCCATGTTGACCATCGGCTCGATGGTGAAGCACATGCCCGGCGCCATGACCATCTCCGTGCCGCGCTTGGACACGTAGCTGACCCACGGCTCCTCGTGGAATTCGAGACCCACGCCGTGGCCGCCGATCTCGCGCACGACGCTGTATCCGTTGGCGCGCGCGAAGTCGTTGATCGCCTGGCCCATATCGCCCAGGAAGCCCCACGGCTTGACCTGCTCAAGGCCCACTTCAAGGCACCTTCTGGCGACCTCGACGAGGCGCTTTTTCTCCTCGGACACCTCGCCGATGCAGAACATGCGCGAGGAATCGGAGTAGTAGCCGTTGTAGATCGTGGACACGTCGACGTTCACGATGTCGCCATCATGAAGCACGACGTCCTCGCTCGGGATGCCGTGGCAGACCTGATCGTTGACCGACGTGCACACGCTGCGCGGGAAGCCCTCATAGCCCAGCGGCGCAGGGATGCCGCCCCGTCTCACCGTCTGCTCGTAGACCCACAGGTCAATCTGCGCCGTCGTGACGCCCGCCTTGATGTGCTCGGCCACGTAGTCAAGCACCGCGATATTGATCTTGCCGCTCTCGCGGATGCCCTCGATCTGCTCGCGGTTTTTGATGATCTTGTGCGGCGGCACGGTCGCGCCCTTGCGTTTGAGCGCGGCTAATTGCTCGTCAAACGCCTTGTGACAGTCGCCGTAGCGCTTCTTGCTGCCGCACCAGCAGCGCGCGTTCTCCGTCAGAATCTTCATATATCAAACACCTCTTAGTCAGCCATTGTGGTACGCCGCGCGAAGCTCCTTCTTTCGGGCATCGGCGTCATCGAGCATCGTAAACGCATGGCGCACGCTGCTCTCGTTGTCACTCGCCGCGCCGCCGACCATGCGGGCCAGCTCGTGGGCGCGCTGCTCGCGGTCAAGCCGCGTCACCTCGGTGCGTGTCACGCCGTTTTCGTCGTATTTGCGCACGAGGAACTGCTCGTCGGCCATCGCGGCAATCTGCGGCAGATGCGTCACGCAGATGACCTGATGGTGGTCGCCGATCTGCGACATCTTTTCGGACACGACCTGCGCCATGCGTCCGCTGATGCCCGTGTCGATCTCGTCAAAGACCATGCTGCGCGGGATACCCGGCTTCTGCGCGGACAGGTTTTTGAGCGCGAGCATGATGCGCGAGAGCTCACCGCCCGACGCCACGCGCGCCAGCGGCTTGAGCGGCTGGCCGAGGTTCGCGCAGAACATCATTTCCATCCGGTCCACGCCCTGCGCGCTGAATCGCTCGCTCAGCTTTTCCCCCGCGCCGAGCGGCAGGAACGCCATCGACAGCTTTGCGTTCTTCATGCCCAAGTCGTGCAGCTGAGCTTCCATGCTCTTTTCGAATTTCTTGGCCGCCGCCTCGCGTGCATGCGTCAGCTTCACGCTGATCTCCTCGAGCGACTTCCCGGCAGCGCGGTATTCCTTCTCGAGCCGCTCGACGGCCTCGTCGGAATCCTCCAGCTCGCCCAGTTCCGCGGCGATCTTGTCGCGGTAGCGGATCATATCCTTCGTCGTCGCACCGTATTTGCGCGTCAGCCTGCGCAGAAGGTCGAGTCTGCTCTCCACGCGCTCGGCCTCATCCTCATCGTAGTCCATATCCTCGCGCAGGCTGCACACATCGTTTGCCGCGTCCTCGATTTCGTAGAACAGGCCGTCCAGCCGCGCATATACCGCCTCGTATCGCTCGTCGAGCGTCGCCACGGACGCCAGCGCGTCGATGCCCTCGCGCAGCATATCGATCGCCGAGGACGATTCCTCCGTGCCGTCCACCAGCATCGCGCGCGCCTCGTCAAACGCCGCCGTGATCTTGCCCGCGTTGCGGTAGAAGACCTTCTGGCGCTCGAGCTCCTCTTCCTCGCCCTCGACGAGGTGAGCGCCCCGCAGCTCCTCGAGCTGGAAGCGCAGCATATCGATGCGCTGCTCGCGCTCGGCGACGTTCTTGCGCAGGCGGCTGAGCTTCTGGGCGATCTCGCGCCAGACGGCGTAGCGTCTGCCCGTCTCGCCGAGCAGCGGACGGATCTCGTCCGCCGCGTATTCATCCAGATAGCTGATGTGATTCTTGCTGTCCAAAAGAAGCTGGTGTTCGTGCTGTCCGTGAATGTCCAGCAGCTGCGCGGAAACCTGCTTGAGCGTGGCGAGCGGCACGACCGTGCCATTGATGCGGCATATGTTCTTGCCTGTGGCGGTCAGCTCGCGGGAGATCGACGCCACATCCTCGTCGCCCTCAAGCTCCATTTCGCCCAGCAGCGCCTTCACCTTTTCGTTGTCCGCGATGTCGAACACGGCCTCCACGCGCGCCTTGCTCTTGCCGTTTTGGATCAGGTCGCGGTCCGCGCGCTCGCCGAGCACCAGATTCACGGCGTCCACGACGATGGACTTGCCCGCGCCGGTTTCGCCCGTCATCACGTTCATGCCCGGCGCAAAGTCGATGGTCATCGAGTCGATCAGCGCCAGATTGTCGATGCTCAGCTGCAGAAGCATGTTCGTTCCTCCTTGGCAGATTTTAGCGCGATACGCAGCCCGCAAAAGCCCGCGCATCGCGCAGAAAAAACGCTCATTTGATGATGCTGCGGAAGCGCTCAATGATCGTCTCAACCTCTTCGTTGGAGCGCACGATCACCAGAATCGGGTTGTCTCCTGCGATCGTGCCCAGCACCTCCGGCCAGCGCAGGCTGTCCACGGCCTCGCCCGCCACATGCGCGCTGCCGGACAGCGTGCGGATGACGATGAGGTTGTTGGCGCTGTTGAGCTCGAGCACGGAATCGGCCAGCATGCGGATCAGCCGGTCGCTTGTGCCCATCTCCTCTTTGTCCATCGTCGCATAGCGGTAGCTGCCGTCCTCGGCAAGCACCTTGAGCAGATGCATTTCCTTGATGTCGCGCGAAACCGTCGCCTGCGTCACGTTCAGCCCGTGAACGCGCAGCGCATCCGCCAGCTCCTCCTGCGTCTGGATGTTCTGGCTCTCCACGATCTCGCGGATCAGCGCCTGTCGCTTCGCTTTCATGTTCGATCTGATCCTCCTTGATTACAAACTCCACTGTGAAAGCTTATCTTTAAGCAATGTGAAAAAGTTTCTCTCCTTGGGGAAGCGGATCAGCTGCGCGTCGTGCGCCGAGCGCCTGATGACGATCCGCTCGTGGTTATGCATTTCGCACACGGCGTTTCCGTCCAGCGAGAGCTGTATGCCGCTGCGCATTTCCTTCATGTTGATTTCAAGCGTCACCTGCTCGCTCGCCGGCAGCACGATCGGCCGAGACTGCAGCGAGTGCGGACAGATCGGGTTGAGCACGAAGCACGGCACGTCGGGGCTGACGATCGGCCCGCCCGCGGACAGCGAATACGCCGTGGAGCCCGTCGGGCTGGCGAGCACGACGCCGTCTGCAATGTAGTGATCCACATGCGTCCTGCCGACGTATGCGCTCACCGCGATCATTCGCTGGGACAGGCCGCGCGAGATCGAGACCTCGTTGGTCGCGTAGGCGTGGACGTTCTTCCCGCCGCAGCAGCCCTCGACCTCGAGCATGATGCGCCGCTCGATCTCGTATTCACCGCGGCAGAGCATATCAAGCGCCTGCGGCAGCTCCCAGACCTCGGTCTCAAGCAGAAAGCCAAGCCGTCCGAGGTTGACGCCGAGCATAGGAATGTCGCACGCCACGTATTTATCCAGTGCGCGCAGCACCGTGCCGTCCCCGCCGAAGACGAGGATCACGTCAAATAATCCCTTTTCCGGCGCATCGACGATGCAATATCGTCCCGCGAGGCCCGGCATGTTCGCCGCGACAGCCGCCGCATCCTGCGCAAGAAACCCGATCTCAAGCCCGCGCTCCATGCACAGCCGCGCGCATTTTTCCACGTCGTCATAGATGGACGGCTTACTCACATTCATGTTGAACAGAATGTGCTTCATCATGGCCGTCCCTCCTTTATTGCTTCCGATTTATTCCTTCAGACTGGCGTGCGCCTCGTCGACCACGCGCGCGATTTCCTCCTGCGTCACATGGTGCGTGGCGCGGCTCTTGGGCAGGATATGTACCAGAAACTCGATGTTGCCCTCCGGCCCCTTGATCGGCGAAAAGGACAGCGCCTGTGCCGCCCAGCCGAGCTCATTTTCGATGAAACCGATGATCTCCGTGACGACGTCCCTGTGCACCTGCGCATCGCGGACGACGCCCTTCTTGCCCACGCGGTCGCGCCCCGCCTCAAACTGCGGCTTGATGAGCGATATGAACGCGCCTTCTTCGCCCATGATCTGCGCCGCCGCCGGCAAAATCTTCGTGATCGAGATGAACGACACGTCCATCACGCCGAGCGTCGGCTTCTGCGGCAGATCCTCCGCCTTCAGATAGCGCGCGTTCGTGCGCTCCATGACCGTCACGCGCGGGTCGTTGCGCAGCTTCCAGTCGAGCTGGCCATAGCCCACGTCGATCGAGTACACGTGCGCCGCGCCGTTTTGCAGCAGCACGTCGGTGAATCCGCCCGTGGAGGCGCCCAAATCCATCGCGACCACGCCGGTCACATCGACGCCAAAGACCTTGAGGCCCTTTTCCAGCTTGAGCGCGCCTCGGCTGACGTAGCCTGTGCCCGTCTGGCGCACGATCAGCTCGTCCGCGTCCGTGACGCTCGTGGAGGCCTTCTCCACCTTGTTTTCTCCGATGTATACGACGCCGCTCATGACCATCGCCTGCGCCTTCTCCCGGCTCGGGGCGAGTCCGCGTTCCACCAGCGCGACATCCACGCGCTTTTTCGTCTTGCTTTCCAATGTATGCTCCGTCGGGCCTGCCGCCCCTGTCGTTTATTTCGTATCGGTCTGCCTGCCGCCTTTTTCAAGCGCAGCCTTGATTTTCGCCGCGACATTCTCCGGCGTCAGGCCACATTCCTCCAGCAGCTGATCCACGCCGCCGTGCGTGATGAATCTGTTGGGCAGGCCAAGAACCGCAACCGGCTCCCTCGCGCCTTCCTGCACGCACAGTCTGGCGATCTCCGATCCGAAGCCGCCGATCAGCTCGCCTTCCTCCAGCGTCACGAGCTTCGTCCCGCGCGCGAACAGCCCGCGCAGGCAGTCCATATCCATCGGGCGCAGCGAGCAGCAATCGATGACGCCCGCCTGCACACCCTGCTTTTCGAGCAGCTTCGCCGCCTCAAGCGCCGTGTGGCCCATGCGTCCCCACGTCAGAATCGCCACGTCGCCGCCTTCGCGCAGCACGTCCCACTTGCCCACGGCAAACGGCTTTCCATCCACGCTTTCGGCGTATCGCTCGATGCCGTCCTTGGAGTATTGGATGATGCACGGCCCCTCGACGTCAAGCGACGCGCGCACGGCCTCACGAATCGCCTGCGTGTCGCGCGGGGTGAGCAGCGTGAGATTCGGCATGCTCAAGAGCATCGGCACGCTCAACACGCCGTGATGCGTCTTGCCGTCGTCGCCGACGAGGCCCACGTGATCCGACAGGATGCGCACCGGCAGATTCTGCAAGCACACATCGTGCACGATCTGGTCGTAGGCGCGCTGTAAAAACGTCGCGTACACCGCGAAATACGGGCGCAGGCCCATGCGCGCCAGGCCCGCCGCCATGCTCACGGCATGCTGCTCGGCGATGCCCACGTCGAAGAACCGCGTCGGGTAATACGCCGCAAAATCGGTCAAACCCGTGCCGCTCGTCATCGCCGCCGTGATCGCCACGACGTGCTCGTCCTCGGCGGCCATATCCGCGAGCGTCTTGCCCGCAACCTGCGCGGCGCTTTCCTTGCCGCTCAGATTGCGCTTCATACCGTTTTCCACGCGGAACGGCGCCACGCCGTGGAATTTCTCCGGCTGCCGCTCGGCCAGGTCGTAGCCGTGGCCCTTCTGCGTCACCACGTGGATGAGCAGCGGCATGTCGTCCACCTTTTTCGCGTCCTCAAAGACGCGCGTCATTTCCTCGATATTATGTCCGTTGAACGGGCCGAGATAGCGAAAGCCAAGCGACTCAAACAGCGCGCCGTCGTCCGATACGATCCATTTCACCAGATTCTTCGCCGATTCGACGACCCGCGCGACAGGCTTGCCCACGCCCGGTATACGCTCGAGGCTCATGCGGATTTTTTTCTTGCTGTCGTACCAGGAAGCGCTTGCGCGCAGATGCTTGAAATAGTTAGAAAGCGCGCCCACGTTCTTGGAGATCGACATCTCGTTGTCGTTGAGCACGACGATCAGGCGGTTTTTGCCGTTGCCCGCGTCATTCATCGCCTCATAGCACATGCCGCCGGTCAGCGCGCCGTCGCCCACGACCGCCACCACGTTGTAGTTTTCGCCCTGCAAATCCCGCGCCCGCGCTATGCCCAGCGCCATTGAGATCGCCGTGGACGAGTGGCCCGTGTCAAACCAGTCGTGCTCGCTCTCCGCGCGGCAGGGGAACCCGCTCATGCCGTGATACGAGCGCAGCGTGCCGAACTGTTCCTGTCTGCCGGTGAGCAGCTTGTGCGCGTACACCTGATGGCCGACGTCGAATATGATCTTGTCGCGCGGGCTGTCAAACGCCCTGTGCAGCGCGATGGTCAGCTCCACGTCGCCCAGATTGCTCGCCAGATGGCCGCCCTGCCGCGACACCGTATCGATAATGGTCTGCCGAATTTCGCTCGCCAGCGCGGCACATTCCTCCGCGCTCAGCTTCTTCACATCATCAGGCCCATGAATTTCGTGCAATATCTTCATTCAAGTGCCTCCTCACGATTTCTTTTTCTTTTTCGGCTTACCCTTTCTTTCAAAAAGCGCCATGATGCTGCCCACGTACAGCACGATCTTCTCGCTGTTGGCGATGGCCAGTCCCTTGCCGTATGCCTTGCCGCCGATCATGAACGCCGACGTGAACGCCGTGATGAGCATCGAGGCAATTGCGCTCGGCGCGCCCAGCGACACCAGGTACAGCGCGATGACGGAGCCCGCCGAACCGGATATGATGCCCACGATGTCGCCCACGACGTCGTTGAGCAGGCTCGACACGCGCTCGGCCATGCGCACCAGCCGCAGCGCCTGCTTCGCGCCGCGTATGCGCTTGCTCGCCATCGCGATGAACGGCTGCTCGACCGCGGAGGTCACTGCCGTGCCGACGACATCGGTGATGATGCCGATCATGACCAGCACGATCAGCGACATCAGCGCCACAAACAGCCCCGCCGATTCCACAAACAGGCTGGTCAGCAGGGACATAATGACGGAAAGGCCGAAGGACAGGCACACCACGGTCAAAACCCAGCGCTGCTGCTGTTGTTTCGCCTTTTCTTTTTTCGTCAAATTCATTCAACTCCGTGCCTTAAAAAAGCCCACGCTCGACGACGTGGGCTGATTCTTTTCATAAAGGTGGTGATACGGCAAATAAACCTTGCGGCATAGGTTCGGTAGGATTTCCCCGTCCGTTACTCCCTGTCGCCATAGGAGCGGTTTCCCTTGAAAACGAACGTCACGCCGTTTCCGTACGCACGACCGAATTACCACTGAGTCCACACTGTAATCTCTGCCATATCCACAGGGACAGTCTAGGAGCTTTCCTCGGCAGCCTCGGTTCCCTCCTAGCCTCTTTTGCAGTCCTGGTTTCACATGGCGATCGCCGCGGTTTCCGTGAGCCTTTGGTCACCGTGCGTTGTTCCATGATCCACCACAACCACTCAAGGCAGGCTACACTGCAGGCAGCTTTTGTACCACCATGCAGGTTTTCATGACGATTGCTCGCCATGCCTCCACGAAAAATGGGTCGGACACCGCCATGCCATTGGCGGGCGCCCATAATTCTTACTTCCAGCGGAGACCCCCGACTGGGCGTCAGCAGCCACCGCCAGAAACTTCATCGATATGCCCTTTAACGGATTTTTAGCCCCGTCTTCAGAAAGAACTGTGCTGACTAGAATACTGCACCACCTAATGCGCATTATAGCATATTCCCAATCTTTACGCAAGTCCCATCATCCATCATTTATGCATACGCCGTGATTTTATGCAATCAGCGTGCCGACCAGAATGCCCAGCAGCGCGCCCGCCATGACCTGAAGCGGCGTATGGCCGACCAGCTCCTTGAGCCTCTCCTCGTCAAACACATATCCATTGCCGGACAGGCCGTCCAGAATGTGGTTGAGCACAGCCGCATTTTTGCCGGTGGAGCGGCGCACGCCCGCCGCGTCATACATCACCACGCATGCAAAGCAGAACGCGAGCGCAAAGATCGGCGAGCTGAAGCCGTCCGTGTATCCGATCGTCATCACCATCGCGCAGGCCATCGCCGAATGGGAGCTTGGCATGCCGCCGGAGCCGAGCACGCGCGAGCTGTCAAACCGCTTGCTGACCGCGAGCGTCAGAATCACCTTGAGTGCCTGTGCGATCGCCCATGCGATGGCCGCAGCCTGTATCACCCGGTTGCTGATGATCTCAATGAAAATGTTCAAAGGATGTCCCTCCAAGAATACCTTTTGCCCCTGTGCGCCTTATTTCTTTCTGCCGCGAAGGCCCTCAGCGAACGCGCGCAGGAACCACGCCTTCTCGCCGAAGACGCCGAGCGCCTCCTCCGCCTGCGTCCAAAGCTGCGCGCTCTTTTCGCGCGAGCGCTCCACGCCAACGAGCGACGGCCACGTCATCTTGCCGCGCTGCGCGTCCATGCCCGTCTGCTTGCCCAGCTGCGCCGCGTCGCCCTCCACGTCCAGCAGGTCGTCGTCGATCTGGAACGCGATGCCCAGACTCATGCCGAACGCTTCCAGCGCCTCGAATTCCGCCTTCGTCGCGCCCGCAATGTGGCCGGCGGCCAGAAGCGGCGCGGTCAAAAGATCCGCCGTCTTGTGCGTGTGGATGTAGGAAAGGCGATCCGCATCCGGCTCCGTGTGCTCGCTGAGCAGGTCGAGGCTCTGGCCCGCGACCATGCCGCCCACGCCCGCACGCCCCGCAATCACGCTCGCCGCGCGCACCAGGCCCTCCATGTTCTGCGGATGATCGAGCGCGTTCTTGAGCAGGCACTCGTAGGCGTAGTTGAGCAGGCCGTCGCCCGCCAGAATCGCGTGGCCCACGCCGTAAACCTTGTGGTTGGTGAGCCTGCCCCGGCGGTAATCGTCGTCGTCCATGCCCGGCAGATCGTCGTGAATCAGCGAATACGTGTGGATCATCTCCAGCGCGCCCGCCGCCGTCTTCGCCTGCTCCATGTCGCCGCCGAGCATATCGCACGCCGCCAGCAGCAGCACGGGCCTCACGCGCTTGCCGCCCGCCAGCAGGCTGTAACGCATCGTCTCGCACAGGTACGCCGGAATCGCGTGCCCCTTCGCCGGGCATGCGTCCGCAGTCTGCGGCAGAAGGCTTTCCAGCGCTTCCTCAACCATGCTCACGTACCGGCTGTATTGCTCCTGATACATCGTCTTTCACTCCTCTTCAAACGGTGTGATCTCCGCTGTCTCTCTGTCTATCTGCTCGATGCGCTTCTTCTGCGCGGCGAGCATTTCCTCGAGCCGGGCTGCGAGCTGCATGCCCTCCTCGTATGTCTTGATCGAATCCTCGAGCGTCAGCCCGCCGTCGCTGAGTTTCTGCGTCATCGCGTCCAGCGCGTCCATGCCTTCCTCAAAGGAGAGCTTCGTCTTTTTCTTCGCCGTCACTTCGCATCCTCCTTTTGTTCGGCAAGAACCTCCGCACGCACGCTGCCATCCTTCAATTTCAGCGTCACGTGATCGCCCGCAGCGAGCATCGCCGCCGATTCGACGGGCGCGCCGTCCCGCATGACGATGGCGTATCCGCGTGCGAGCACTTGATACGGACTGAGCAATTCGAGCTCGCGCCGTTTCTGTACGAGCCGCTCTGTGCAGCGCGTCATCTGCGTCGCAGCCGCCTGACGAAGCGCCGCCTTCGAGCGTGCCAATCGTTCCTCTTCCTTATATATATACGCCTGCGGACTGCACGCCGCAAGCCTCGCCTGCGCCAAATGCAGCTCGCCCTCTGCCTGCTCGATCCTCCGGCGAATCTCCCTGCCTAGCGCGTCCTTCGCATCGGCGATCCAGCCAAGAATCTCCTCGCGCCGCGTGACTACACATTCCGCCGCAGCGGACGGCGTCGGCGCGCGCAGATCGGCCGCAAGGTCGCAGAGCGTCACATCGGTCTCATGGCCGACAGCCGACACGATGGGCTTTGTGCAGGCTGCGACCGCCCGCACGACGCGCTCCTCGTTGAATGTCCACAGATCCTCCATCGACCCGCCGCCGCGCGCCACGATGATGACGCTGACGCTGCCGACCTGCTCGAGCAGACGAATCGCCTCGGCGACCTCGTCCGCCGCGCCCATGCCCTGCACGCGAACCGGGCAGAGCAGGATTCTCGCCTGCGGGTCACGCCGCAGCGATACGTTCATGATGTCGTGTATGACCGCGCCCGTCGGCGAGGAGACCACGCCGATCGTGTCGATGAACTGCCGGATGGGACGCTTGCGCTCCGCTTCGAACAGCCCCTCCGATGACAGCTTTGCCTTCAGCGCGAGCAGCCGTTCGTAGAGCACGCCCATGCCCTCCGCGCGGATGTTTTTCGCGTAGAGCTGGTATTGTCCGCCCTTTGTGTACAGGCTGACGCTGCCCGATACGATCACGCGCATGCCCTCAAACGGCTCGGTCTGAAGATTGAGCGTGTCCTGCGCGTACATCACGCAGGAAATCGCCGCGTTTTCGTCCTTTAATGTAAAGAAAATCGCGCCTGTCTGGTGAAATTTCAGGTTGCTGATCTCGCCCTTAACCTCGACGCTGCGCAGCATCGGGTCCATCTGAAACAGGCGTCTGACGTATTCGTTGAGCTGAGTGACGCTCAGCGACAGCTTACCGGCCACGCTTGGCCGCCGCGTCCAGCGTGTTGCACAGCAGCATCGCGATGGTCATCTGGCCGACACCGCCCGGCACAGGCGTGATGTGGCCCGCGACCTCGGAAACCGCGTCGAAATCCACGTCGCCCACGAGCTTGCCGTCCACGCGGTTGATGCCCACGTCGATGACCGCCGCGCCGGGCTTGACCATATCGGCCTTCACGAAATTCGCCCTGCCCACAGCGGCAACGAGGATGTCCGCATCGCGCGTGATCTCGGCGAGATTCTGCGTGCGCGAATGGCAGATGGTGACCGTCGCGTTCGCCGCCAGCAGCAGCATCGCCATCGGCTTGCCGACGATGTTGCTCCTGCCGATGACCACAGCGCGCTTGCCGTTCGGGTCGATGTCATATGCCTTGAGCAGTTCCATGACGCCCAGCGGCGTGCACGGCACGAACGCGGGCTGGCCGTTCATCAGCCTGCCGGAGTTCATCGCGTGGAAGCCGTCGACATCCTTGTCCGGGTCGATCAGGCGCAGCACGCTCGCTTCGTCGAGGTGCTTCGGCAGCGGGAGCTGCACGAGAATGCCGTGCACGCTCTCGTCGTCGTTGAGCTTCTTGACCGTGTCCTCGAGGGTCTGCTGCGTGCAGTCCTCGTCAAGGCGAATCACCGTGGAGCGGATGCCCGCCTTGATGCAGGCGTTCTCCTTGTTGCGCACATAGACCTGGCTGGCCGGGTTCTCGCCCACCAGCACGACAGCCAGATGGGGCGTGATGCCCCAGGCGATCATCTCCGCAGTCTTGACTGCAATGCGTTCCTTTACATCGCGTGCCACGGCACGTCCATCGATCAGCGTCGCCGCCATCGTCCATTCCTCCTGTTATCCGCAGTATTAAGTATGTCAAAGCGCGTCTGCGCTCTGTTTTCTTTCCTTATTATATGCCTGCGCGCCCAGCAGCGCAACGCCCACCGCGTTGTCGCCGGAGAGCTCGGGCCTCGCGAAGCACAGCCTGCAATCGAGCCTGCGCTTTTTCGCCCGCTCACGCAGCATATCGCGCAGCAGCGTCGAGCTCGCCACGCCGCCCGCAAGCAGCGCCTGCTTCGCGCCCGTCTGCTTGCAGGCCGCCTCGATCGTACGCTCGATCGTGCGCGCCAAAAAGTCGAACACCTCGGCGGCAATCTGCTCGCGCGTCATCTCGCCCGCCTCGATCCATTTCGCCGTCTTGTTCTCCGCGCCCGCCAGGCAGCAGTTGACGCCCTTGACCGATACGCCGATCAGTCCCTGCGCCTTGCCCTGCATCGCCAGCTTTTCCAGATACGGTCCCGCCGGGAACGGCATCTTCAAGCGCACACCCGTGCGATCCACGAGCTGCCCTGCGTGCAGATCGAGACTGCCGCCCAGCAGCGTCAGCTTCTCGCCCTCGCAGTACAGCAGCTCCGTCGTGCCGCCCGACAGATGCAGCGCCAGAAACGGCTCGCCTCCCTCAATGCCGGAGTCGACCATCGCTGCGCGCACGTGACCCTGTTGATGGTTCGTCGCATAAAAAGGAACGCGCAGCAGTGCCGCCGCTGCGCGTGCCTGGCCTTCTCCTGTTCGGAAAACGGGCATATACGACTCCTCCGCCGGACGCGGACGCACGCTCGCGCACACCGCGCAGATCTGCGCATCGCCCGCCTGATCCATCACCTCGCGGATCATATCCGGCAGATTCTTGACATGCTGAAATACGCCCTCGGACTGCATGAGCCCGCGTGCGCCCTCCTTGACCACGAGGAGTCTTCGCGAGGAGGCGATCAACCTGCCGGATGTGGACACGAGCGCCGCCGATGTCGTGTAGCAGCTCGTGTCGATGCCCAGAACAGCCCTCATGCCTGTGCAGCCAGCTTTCTGCTTATGGTGCCCAGCACGCCGTTGACAAACCCGCAGGATTCCTCGCCGGAATACTTGCGCGTCAGCTCCACGGCCTCGTTGATCGAGACGGCGGGCGGCAGCTTGGCGTACTTCATTTCATAGACGGACAGGCGCAGAATCGCGTGATCCACGCGGGAAATGCGCGCCAGCGTCCAGCCGCGCAGACACGCCGCGATCTCGCGGTCGATCTCCTGCGCATGCTCGTGAACGCCGAGAACCACATCGTCAATGTAGTGACGGTCTGCCTCGCCCGGCTGATAATCGATCAAATCCACCAGCGTCTCGCTCGTGTCATCTCCGCCGAAGAGCTGCTCGAAGACGAGCTGCATCGCGGCCTCTCGTGCAATAGGACGTGCCATGTTCGTTCTTACTCCGATCAATTCAGAATGTACGCAATTCATTCTCTCGACAATCGCCGGGAGAATGAACTGCATGTGATGTTTGTCGCTTACATCGCGTCGCTGTCCTCGCGATGGAAAAAGAGGATGATCTTCCTGATGAAGCCCGCTTTATCCTTCACGCCGCCCAGGAACGCGCCGATCAGGCAGAAAATGCCGATGAGCAGCGTCTTGGCCGCACCGATGGTCAGGCAGAGCACGGCAAACACAATGCCGATGGCCGCGCCGAACACCGCGCAGGGCGCCGTACCGGGCGTGAGCAGCTGCGAGAAAAATGTCTTCCAATTTACCATGTCGCTTCAACCTCGTCCTTCGTCTCTTCCTCGGCGTCCTTGGCATCGGAAGCCTCCTGCTCAGCGGCAGGCGCATCGTCCTTGGGCGCGTCAGCGGTTTCCTCGGTGCTTGCGCTCGCGGCCGGAGCTTCCGGCTCGGCGGGCTTCTCCTCACTGGCAGGCGTCTCGGCCTTGGCCTTCTCGCCGTCCTGCGCGGCAGGCAGCGCCTCAGCGCCGATGCCCAGCAGCGACTGCGGGATGGCATAGGGCGAGGGCTCGGTGCTCGGGCTCGGGGCGGTCGTGCCGTCCACGAACACGCGAACCTCCTTCACGGCCACGCCGGAGCAGGCTTCCAGATAGCGCTTGATCTGCTTCTGCAGCGCGGAGACGGCCAGCGGCATGCTGATGTCCGACTGCAGCGCGATGTGAACATCCACGCGGACGGTCTCCTCATCGCTGAACAGCGAGGAGGTGATCACCTTCAGCTCGGCATGCTGGTTCAGGCAGCGCTGCACGAGCGCCTCGAGCGCCTTGAGCGAGATGCGGACCATGCCGTTCTCATTCTGCTGAATCGCGAAATTGCTGGAACGCTTCTTCTTGGCCGGCAGCGTGACAAAGAACAGCAGCAGACCGAGCAGCACAAGCACCACGGCCGCAATGATCAGCGCGGCGCGGGCCTTGACGTCGTTCTGCGACAGCCGCGTCATCAGCTCAATCACCGGAGTCAGACTGATCTTTCCCAACACAACAGCGGCACATCCGGCGCCGCCAAGCAGCGCGACCAGTGCGCACAGCAGAATCAGCGCCCGGTCTCTCACGGGATGTTTCAAGCGTATCTCCTCCTTTTAGATATGAAATCCTCAATGAAATGATACGATTACTCTTCCTTCTCGGGCTCTTCGGCGCTCTCGCCGTCCGCATCGTCCGCGGCCTCAGCTTCTTCCTGCGCCTCGTCCTCGACGGTCACGTCATCCTCGTCCGCTTCGATCTCGGTCTCGTCCTCGGTCTCCTCCGCGTCGGTCTCCTCGTCCGCAGCGGTCTCCTCATCCTCGACGAGCTCCACATCCGCAGCGGTTTCCTCGTCCGCGGCAATCTCCTCATCCTCGACGAGCTCCGGCTCGACCTGCTCCTCGTCGGCAGCGGCGGGCGCTTCCTCAACGGCGGGATGCTCTTCCTCGGCATGCGGCAGGGTCGCCAGCTTCTGGCTCTGCTGCATCTCCTGGTTTTCCTTCTCAAAGCTCACGCCGACCACGTGCAGGTCAACTTTGACGACGTGCAGTCCGGTCATGGATTCCACAGACTTGCGGATGTTCTCCTGCACATTGCGGCCGACCTTCTGAATCGGGATGCCGTAATCGACAGTCACGCTGACGTCGACGCTGACGTTCTGCCCGTTCATGTCCACCTTCACGCCGCGCGGCGTCCTGCCCTTGCCGAGCAGGCCGGTCAGGCTGCCGGAGCCCACGATGCCGGCGATGCCTTCGACTTCCGTCGTGGCGACGCTGACGATGGTGGAGATCACCTCGTTGGCATATGTGATCTGACCGCTTTCCTGATCCTTTTCCATATCAATGGTCAAATTTTCGTTCATTTTCAAACACCTCCCTATGGATACTCAATAGTATAGCAGATTTTTGCCGCGCGCACAATTCTTTCTTGTTTATTTTTTTACAAGAATGATTTTCATTTTGCTCGGATCAAGACCCGTCTGCGAACTTGCGGCGGAAATCAGGCGCATTTGGGCCTGTTCGTCCGCCAAATCCTGCGCATTTGCCATCATCGTCACGCCCGTCTCGCCGCCGACGGCCTCGCCGTCTATGCCCATTCCCAGCATCACGGCCTCGATCTGCGCTTCCATCTCCATTCTACGGACGATTTGCGCCTTCTGTGCCAGCGCATCCGTGCGCGTCGCGCTGTCCGTGTCCGGGTGCTCGATCACGCTGTCAAGCAGCGCAAGTTCCTGCTCCCGCTCGCCCTTGAGCCTCGCGCGCACATCGGCCATTGCTTCGTCCTGTGCGCCTGCCGAAGCCATCACCGTATAGGACACCGGCACACCGACCGCCGGTCGGTTTTGCTGTTTCGCTCCCATGTACCCACTCACGGCCAGTATGCCCAGAAACAGAACGCCGGTCGAAATCCGCAAACCGACCGATGGTCTGTTTTTTTTCGCCGGATTTTCCATCTATTCGCCTCCCGCCATCACGCTTACAGCCGTCCCCGGCAGTCCCAACAGCGCGCACAGCGCCGCCTCCAGCTCCATGCGCACGAGCGGATCGCCCGCGCCCTGCGCCACGGCAATCGCCCCGACCGGTGTCTGCGCCTCCTGCCCGCCGGAGAGCCCGATGCCCGTCCCCGCGCTGCCCACCGCTCTGGTCAGGATCACCACGCTCACATCGCCCGCGCCGTCCATCGTCGAGAGCGTCCTCGCCGTGCGCTGTTCCAGATCGGTGTATCCGCCCGCACCCGTCTCGCGGCGCATCATCCCGACGATCAGCAAAACCGCGCCCAGCACGAGCAGCGCCTTCGGCGTCATCGCTGCCCGCAGCCTCGCCATCGCCTCCCGCATGCCTCTTCCTTCCTTTCCCGCCGCTTACCGGATCAGAATCTGCCACATCGCGCCGATGTTTTGCTGCGCTGCCAGCTCCGCGCACAGCTCGCAAAGACCCGACAGCGTCAGATGCAGCATCAGCATGCCGCCGATTGCCTTCATGCCGCCGTCCCTGTCCTCCGGCACGATCATCTGGGCCAATCCCAGCATCGCACACATGCCGCACAGCTGCGCAATCAGCCGAATCACTGCCTCGCCTCCCGCTTATCTGAGCATCACCGTAAGGTTCCCCACGAGAATGAGCTGCACGATCAACAGAAAATACATCGCCGCCACGCAGAGCATTGTCACGAAGAACAGCACGATGATCCTCGAAAAATCGCCAATCGCCGCGATCACCTCGCCGTCGGCCACGGGCTCCAGAAGCGCGAGGCTCAGTTTCATCATGAAAATTACCGCGACCGTGCGCATCATCGGCGCGAGGGTCACCGAGACGAGCACGACCATCGCCGCCACGCCCAGCGCGTTCTTGACGATCAGCGTGCAGCCGATCAGCGTGTCCATCGTGTCGGAAAACATGCCGCCGACAATCGGAACGAAGTTGTCCACAGCGTATTTCGCAGCGCGGATCGCCACGCCGTCGACCGACGCGCTGCACACGCCCTGCATCGACATCGCGCCCAGAAACACCGTGAAGCTCACGCCCAGCAGCCAGCATACGATGCTGCGCAGAAGCTGCGCCATGCGCGTGAGGTGCACCCTGTCCGTCAGATGGTTGACCGTCGTGACCGCGCACGTACACATCACCAGCCGCAGGATGACCTCCTTTGCCAGAAAGACCATGCTGCCCGACGCCGCCGCGACCACCGGATGAAAGAACGCCGAGCTCGCATTGCCGCCCAGCGCCGTGAGCAGCGTCAGCAGCATCGGCAGCATGCCCTCCATGCGCGTGGTCAGCGCGACGATCGTCTCCTTCGTGTGCGCCAGCTCGCCCATCACAAGCGTCACAGCTGGGATCAGCATCAGCATGAAGCCCACGCTGCGACCGAGTCCGCTGAGCGCGCCGCCTTTGGGCATCGCCATCGCCGACAGCGTGCTCATCAGCAGCACGGGCAGCATCAGCGCCAGCATCACGCGCCCCATGCCCGAGAGCGCGTCAAAGAACGAGCGCATCACCGCCTCGACAGCCGCCTGCGCGTCGATCCCTTCGCCGTTCGCCAGCGCGCGGACAAAAACCTTGACGCTCACGGGCTCCGGCCAGCCGGGCATGGCGAGCATCAGCTCGTCCACAGCGGAAAAATCGACGCCCGCGATGACCTCGTCGACCGCCTGCGTCATCTCCTCCTGCACGCGCCGCGCATCCTCGGCCATCGCGCTAACGGACGCCATGCACAGCAGCGCCGCGCACAGCAGCGTCAGCCAAGCATGTCCACGGCCATCTGCGCGAGCGAGACGAACACGGGCAGTGCGACGCCCAGCATCGCCACCCGCCCCAGCAGCTCGGCCTTGCGCGCCACGCCCGGCGCCTCGAGGTCCTGACAGACCTGCACAGCCGCCTGCGTCGTCACCATGATCCCCAGCGCCTTGAGCATCACGCGGTAATACTCGCCCTCCAGCGCCAACGACGAAAGGAACGTCCGTATCGTCTGAAAATAGCGCCCCATATCCGGCAGCACCGCGCCGAGCACCAGCACGCCGAACGCCGTCGTCAGCAGCGCCGCAGCGGGCATGTTCATCTGCCGCAGAATCGTCACCAGCGCCGCCGCCAGCAGGCAGCAGCCGATCAGCCGTATCCACTGCATCCTCCCACACCCCTAATACAGTCCGAATATGCTCTTGACGTTGTTGAGCAGCTGTGCAATCAAGTCGACCACCAGAAACAGCACGACCACAAGACCCGCGACTGACGCCAGCACGGCGATGTCCTCGCGCCCTGCCTTGGTCAGCACCTGATTGACCGCGAAGATCAGGATGCCCACGCCCGCAATCTGAAACAGCAGATCGATGTTCACTCGCTCCAACCCCTTCTATTCACACTAACAGCAGGAACGCCGCCGCGCCGCCCGCCAATCCCAGCGTGCGGATGAGCTGCGCCCGCCGTCCGGCCTCCCTGGCCAGCGCCTCCTCCCGCGCCCGAAGCCGCTCGTCGGCGCTGTCGATCAGGCGAATCTGCTCGGCAAGGCCCGTCCTGCCCAGCTCGCCGAGCACCGCCTCAAACGACGACCTGTCCTCCTCGCTGAGCACGCTGTAGCCCGCAAGCCGCGCGCTCTCGCCCATGAAGATCATCGTCAGCTGCGGATTCGCGCTGTTCTCCATACGCTCCGCGCTCGCATGCAGAAGCCGCGTCAGCTCCCGCTCCTGCTTCGTGGCGCGCAGGTCGATCCTCCGCAGCATCTCCGTCAGCGCCGGCCGCTCGTAGCGGATCAGGCCGTTCATGCGCAGCAGGCACCGCCGCATCGCCCGTATCCAGTCCACCCTCTGCCGTTCGCCGTCCGCCAGCAGCACGCCCGCCGCGCCCATGCCGATGAGCGCCGTCATCGCCGTGTTCCATGCCATGTGTATGCCTCCCTATCCGATGATCTTCACGCTCTGCATGCGCCCGCATAGCTCGCATCCATTCCCATCGTATATGCGGAACCGTCCGCGCCCTTCCATGACGATGTACCGCTCGAACACACGCGCTTCGTGCATCGCCCGCAGCATCGGCCTTTGCAGATCGCCGATCCCGTCCCCGTGCGCGCTCGCCAGCAGCCCGACGCCACAGCGCGCGATGTTAAGAATCGCCCCGGCATCTTCCGGCCTGCCGATCTCGTCGGTCACAATCGCCTGCGGGGCCATTGTGCGCAGCATCAGCGCCATTATCCGCGCCTTGTTCATGCCGCTCATCACGTCGATGCGCCGCCCGCGATCGCCCGTCCAGCCCGCCGGAAACAGCTCGTCCCGCTCGTCCGCCACAGCCACGTGCAGCCCGGCCTCATCCGACAGATACACCGCCGCGTCGCGCAGCACGGTCGTCTTGCCGCAGCCCGGCGGTCCGATGACAAGCACGCGCCTCGCCCGTCCGTCACCAAATAGGTGACAGCGAATTTCCGCGCTTGTGCCGGGCATCGGCCTCGCAATGCGCAGGCACACCGACGTGACGCCGCTCATGTGCACATTGCCGCTCTCGTCGACCGTCTGCCTGCCGCATACGCCCGCCCTGTGACCGCCCTCCAGCGGAATGTAGCCCATCGCCATCTCCCGCTCGTAGGCGTATCGCGCATAGCCGCACAGCGCCGCGACAAGCTCGTCCATGCCCGCGCCGTCCAAGACGAGCGGCCTGTCCACGTTTTTCCCGCGTATCGTCAGCTCGGCCGGCCTGCCCAGATAGAACCGAATCTCCTCGACGCCGTCCGCCTCCCGGTTGCTGAGACCGCGCAGCATGGCCGCCGCCCCAGGCGTCAGATTCGGGTAAAGCGTCTCCCGCCACATCGCCGCATCACCTGCCCATACAAAAAACGCAGAGCGTTTCACTCTGCGTTCATCATATGAACCTGTCCGCGATTTTAGCCCACTTCCACGACTTCCGTCCCCGCGATTGCCGCCTCAATCAGCGCGTCGCCGTCGAGGTTTGTCTCGGCCTTGCGGATGAAATCCTTGCGCGGATGCGTCGCCGGATGCTTGGGCGTGAAGACCGTGCAGCAGTCCTCGTAGGGCAACGACGACGTCTCGAACGTGCCGATCTTGATCGCGCGGTCGACAATCTCGCTCTTGTCCATGCCGATGCACGGACGGAAGATGGGCATGCCGACGACCTCGTCCGTGCAGCCCAGCGCCTCCATCGTCTGGCTGGCGACCTGTCCGATCGACTCGCCGGTGATCAGCGCCTGCGCGCCTTCCTGCACAGCAAGCCGCTCGGCGATGCGCATCATAAAGCGGCGCATGATGAGCGTCGTGTAATTCTCCGGGCATTTCTGGTGAATCTGCATCTGAATCTCGGTGAACGGCACGACGTAGACCTTCATCCTGCCGCAATATTCGCTCAGAAGCCGCGCCAGCTCGAGCACCTTCTCCCTCGCGCGCTCGCTGGTGTACGGGAACGAGTGGTAGTGCACGCAGCACAGCTCCACGCCGCGCTTGGCGATCATGAATCCCGCGACCGGGCTGTCGATGCCGCCGGAGAGCAGCAGGCAGGCCTTGCCATTTGTGCCCATCGGCATGCCCTGCACGCCCTCCACGCGCTCGACCGACAGATAGCAGTGGTCGCGCATCTCGATCATCATCACGTGGTCGGGGTTGTTCACGTCCACCGTCAAATGCGGCACATGTGTGAGGATGTAGCCGCCCGCCTCGCGCATGATCGCCGGGGAATCGAGCGGATAGCGCTTGTCCGAGCGGCGCGCGAGCACCTTGAATGTGCCGGTCAGCGGCTCCATCATCTTGGCCGCCTGCGCACAGACCGCCTCGAAGTCGTCCTTCTCCATCTCGATCGCCGGGCTCACGCTGTGCACGCCGAAGACCTTCGTCACGCGGCGGATGCACTCCTGCATGTCCGTGAAGTCCGACACGTAGATGCGCCCCTCGCTCATCCACACGCGGCCCTGCACGTCGCGCACGGCGTCCTTGATGTGGTTCGTCAGCTTCTTCATGAAATAGGGCCTGTTCTGTCCCTTGAGGAACACCTCGCCGAAGCGAACCAACAGAATTTCCCTCATCTTATCTCCTCCTGAACTGGCGCAGCAGCAGATACAGCCTCTTCATCTTCTCCGCCGCCTCGTCCATCTCTTCCATTTGATTCATGAGCCCCAGGCTGATGCGGATCGTGCCGTCCGCCTGTTCGCCGGTCAGGCCCATCGCGCGCAGCGTCCCGCTGACCTTCTGCTTGTGCGATGCGCAGGCCGAGCCGGTGGATACCAGCACGCCCTCTCCCTCCAGGGCGTTGCGCATGACCTCGCCGCGCACGCCGTCAAACGAAACGCTCAGGATGTGCGGCGCGGAATCGGCCTCGCCGGGCATCGGGCCGTTGACCCGCACGCCGTCGATCTGCGAGAGGTTCTCCCACAGCCTCGCCTTCATCGCGGTCACGCGGGCAACTTCGTCCCTGCGGCTCGCCATCTCGCGTACGGCCTCGCCCATGCCCAGAATCGCCGGGGAATTGTACGTGCCGGAGCGCGTGTTCTTCTCCTGTCCGCCGCCGGTGATCTGCGGGATCAGCCGCACGCCCTTTTTGACGACCAGCGCGCCCACGCCCTTGGGGCCGTGGATCTTGTGCGCGCTCAGGGCGACCATGTCGACGCCCGCCTTGCCCATGTTCAGCGGCACGCGCATGAAGCCCTGCACGCAGTCCGCATGCACGCGCGCCTGCGGGTTTTTGCGCTTTACGATGCGCGCGAGCTCGGCGACCGGCTGAATGGCGCCCGTCTCGTTGCTCACCTGCATGCAGCTCACCAGCGCCGTGTGCTCGTCGATGACGCCTTCGGCTTTCTGCAGATCGACGACGCCCCGGCTGTCGATGTCAAGCACGCGCACCTCGTGGCCCAGCGCCTCCACGCGGCGGATCGTCTCGGCGACGGCGGGGTGCTCGATGGCGCTGCATACGAAGTTCATCGGATGCTTGATCGTCTGCGCCAGGCCCAGAATCGCCATGTTGTCGCTCTCGGTGCCGCCCGCGGTGAAGATGACCTCGTCCTCCTGCGCGCCGAGCTCCGCGGCGATGGCCCTTCGGCAGGCGCGCAGCTCGCGGTCCACGTCGACGGCGGGCTTGTATGCGGCGGATGCGTTATAGTACGCCTCGCGCATGCTGCGGCTCATCACGTCGATCACGCCGTCAAAGGGCCGTGTCGTCGCGCTGTTGTCAAGATAAATCATGCTAAACCCTCTTTTGTCGATAGCCCCGTTCGGGCAAAGAAAATCTCCAGTACGGCAAGCCATGCTGGAGACGGCATTGGTTTAACCCTGGAACACGCCCACCGCGAGGTACGGCTTGATCATTTCCACCATTTCCTCGCTGGGCTCGATGATGATCATGTGCTTCTTGTTGTCCTTGACGTAGTAGAAGTAGACGAGGTTTCCATCGCGGTTGAGGAACCAGTTCTTCTTCTCCACGTCCTTCATCGCCAGGAACTTCTGGAAGCTCTGATGCGCCACGTGTCCGCAGGCGGAGATGTTCGCCACGTTCATGCAGCCCAACTCCTTGCGCTTGGCGCCGTGCATGACCTTGGCAAAATCCAGCGAGCCGTTGGTGAACGTGTATTCATACTCGATCTTCACATTGTCCTTGACGAAGAACAGCAGCACCGCAACAGCCGCGGGCACGATCGTGTTCACCAGCATCATAAGCGAAAACTGGTAGAACAGCAGGTTGAACATCATCACGGCCTGCAGCGCAAAAAACACGATAAAAACCCAGCACAGCACGTACAGAATGTTCGGCAGCATCTGATTGCGGCTGGCCGCGATGTCTTCCTTGAAGTTATCCATCATAGATCATACAACCTCCATATGATTCGTCTGTTTATTATACCCCAAATACAGAAAAAGGACAAGGGTTTACGGCCCACTTCTTGCAAATTCCGCCGCAAAGTCAGTGGATTTTCACGCGCGCCAAAGCCGCCGCTCCGTCAAAATAAAGGATTTTCGCGCACCCTGTCGAAATATATAATGTTTAATCTTTTTTCGGAGGTTTTCTGCCCTATGAAATGCCCGCAGTGCGGCGCATGGAATACCGCCTATCTGCCCAAATGCACGCGCTGCGGCTGCGCGCTGGAGGGCAACACTGGCGGCAGTCCTGCGTCATGGGAGGAGTCGCTGCACAAGAAAAAGCCCCAGCTCAAGATCACGCAGTTTGACGAGGGGGATGACGATATCACCGCCGCGGCGGAACAAAAGCCGGTCGCCTACGATCCCGAGCAGGTCGACCGCGCCGAAATCACCGACGAACTCGAGGAGCTCCAGCGCCGCAAGGAGGAAGGCCAGCGCCGCCTCAACCAGATGAAGGAGCAGGCCACGCGCGTCCGCCGCTCGATTCAGGAGGCGCAGATCATCCGCCCCCTGCCCGAGGAGGGCGACGTTCCCCCGCCACGCCCGGAGACGGGAAGCGCGCCCACGCAGAACCGCCAGAAGCACCGCCAACGCGAATACACCGCACCCGAATACCCGGAGGACACCGTCTACCGCGCCGTGCACCGCCGTGACAACGCCGGTTACTTCGGCGACCCGCTGAGCGAGCGCAAGCTCGCCTATGTCGAGGACGAAAACGCCCCAATCTTCTACGACGGCTACACGCCCGATTCCGGCGACAGCGGCGCATACACCGACGAGGAATACATGCCCCGGCGCATCCAGAACCGACCGCAGCGCGATGATACCTATCGCGGCATGGTCACCGTGCACAGCAAAAAGCGCCGCGCCGCCGCCATCATCCTGCGCATCCTGCTCAGCCTTCTGTGCTGCGTGGCCGTCGCCCTGGGCGGCATCTTCATGGCCAAGACGTTCACGGAGCGCGCAGGCATGAGCCCTGTGAGCAGCAGCGACACGCGCGTGGAGCTGAGCGAAACCACGGCCGACGGCCACCCGGCCCATCGCATCACCATCTATGGCCACGAGAATGCCACCATCTACATCCGCGAGACGCAGAGCACATACGTCATCGCCGACGGAAAGGTCGATATCACCATTCCCGATTACATGTGGTATGACACGGAGTCCTCGACGTACGCCACGCCCGTGGAGACCGACACCATGGACGTGACCGTCACCCCGTTCATCCGCTATTCGCAGGAGGGCGACCAGTTCCAGCTCGAGCCCATCAACTACACCATCGACGTGCCGCTCTCCCCGATCACGCTGATCAACCCGCCGACGGAGTATCAGCAGGTCGGCGTCTCCATCTTCGAGGTGCGCATCAACGTCGAGCTCGGCTCCACCGTCATCATCGACGGCACGAACGTCTCCACACTCATCCGCGCCGAGACCGGCAACGTCTCCAAAAACGTCTCCGTGCTGCCCGTGGGCGAAAACACAATCTCCATCTCCGTCAAGAGCAAGTACTGCCGCGAGCACAAGAAGGAGATCGTCCTCTACCGCGAGCCGCAGGATATCACGCTGGAGCTGGACGCCACGGTGCTCGTGGAGTGGAACTACGAGCCTGTCACCGAGGAAAAATACAACAACGCCACCGACGAGGAGAAGCAGACGCTCTACGTCCCCTCCATCAGCGGCATCACGCAGCCCGGCGCGCAGGTCACCGTCGAGTTCCCGCACTGGGGCCTTGAGGTCGACCAGACGACCGGCAAGTTCAGCTTCCACCCGATCTTCTCTGAGCTTGGCAACAACGACGTCGTCATCCGCGCGTCGATGCCCGGCAAGAGCGATTCCGTCATCACGCATACGGTCTATTACATGCCCAACGCCGATATCTATACCCGCCGCGCGTGGGATCTGGACAGCCAATACACCGACCTGATCAACTACATCAACATCCGCAAGGGCACGATCTATCGCGGCGTCGGCACGGTCGAACGCATCATCTCCACCGCTCCGCAGCTCGCCATCCTCAACCTCGGCACCGGGGATATGGAAAAGCTCGTGCTCATCGAGAACAGCTCCAAGACGACATGGGAGGTCGGCAAGAAGTACCTCATCTTCGGCGAGGCCTACGGTCTGTATGACACCATGCCGCGCCTCACCGTCCGCTACACCTATCTGGAAGAATAGCATCAAAACGCCCCCGGAGGCCACGCTTCCGAGGGCATTTTTCTTTGTATTGTTGACTTTCAGCGCACGACGCAATCTCCGGTCACATTCCAGCCTTCGTGGGACAGCAGCGCCCGCTTGGCGTCAAGCCCCGCCGCGAAGCCCGTGAGCCTGCCGCTTGACGCCACCACGCGATGGCACGGCACGACGATCAGCAGCGGATTGCGCGAGCATGCGCCGCCCACGGCCCGGCTCGCCTTCGGCCTGCCGAGTTCGCGCGCCAATTCGCCGTAGCTGCGGATTTCGCCGTACCCGATGCCGCAAAGCGCCCGCCAGACCTTGCGGTCAAAATCCGAGCCCGCTCCCATACATAGCGGCAGATCAAATTCGCTCAATTTCTTTTCAAAATACGCCTCAATCTGCGCCTGCGCCTCGTCAAGCAGCGCGCTTTCCCCGTCCGCGCCCAGCGCCTGTTCGTATACGCGAGCGATGCGGCAAAGCGCACCGCCGTTTTCCTCGAGGCGCAGCATCCCCGCGGGCGTCTGTATCACCCGCGTGCTCATCTTTTGCCGTCCTCAAACCAGTGCAGGATCACATCGGCCGCCGCCTTCATGCCCGCGCCGATAGAGCCAAGCTCAACCCACTCCTCGCGCGTGTGCTCGCCCTCGCCGGTGTATACGCCGAAGCACGCCGACGGCACACCCATCGACAGCGGGATGTTGCAGTCCGTCGAGCCGGAGCACACCGACGGGGTCACGCCGACGTGCGTTTTGATCGCGTCGCTGCACAGCCTGACGAGCTCCATCTGCTTGACCGCGTCCACGCCGCTCCCACAGGGACGAAGGCCGATCAGCTCGACGTCCACCTGCGCGTCCTCCGGCGTCCTCTGCGCAATGACCGCGCGCATCTGCTGCTCCATCTTTTCAAGGCAGGCCGCGTTGTCCGATCGGTATTCATAGAGCATTTCGGCCTTCTGCGCGATGGTGTTGACCGATGTGCCGCCGGATATCGCGCCGACGTTGTATGTCGTCACGCTGCCGCCCGCCTTGGGTACGCTCTGGCCGTAGAACCCCTCGATCAGCCCGGCGAGCACGGCGATGGCGTTGCGCCTGCCGAAGTCCGCGAAGCTGTGGCCGCCCTGCGTGTTCGCCGTGATGCGGTAGCGCGAGGAACCGACCGCGTGCGCGCAAATCGAAGTCTGACCGCCGTCCAGCGACAGAAATGCCTTGACGCGCGGGCCAAACACATTCATAATATGCTTGGAACCCTTGAGGTTGCCCAGGCCCTCCTCGCACGAATTCGCCACGAACAGCACGCCGCACCGGGGCTCAAAGCCGCGCCTGTGCACAAGCTCCGCGATGCACATGAGCGCCGCGACGTTCGTCGTGTCGTCGCCGACGCCGGGACAGTACAGCCTGCCGCCCTCTTCGCGCATGGGCATGGGCTCCATGTCCGGGAAGACCGTGTCCGTGTGCGCCATGACGACGACGATGTCCTCATGCGTGTCAAGGCCCATCGGAATCCGCACGTTCTTCGCCTCGTCGATCTCGGCGTGCATGCCGCGCGCTGTGAACCAGTCGCGGATGAACGCGGCTCGCCTGTCCTCTTTGTGGCTCGGCGCGGGAATGGCGCACAGCTGCTTGATGAGCGCGATGACGTCCGGCTGCATGGCCTCGATCTCGCGCATCACATTCGCTATTTCACTCTTTTCCGTCATACGGTCAACCTTCCTTTCGTATACAATCGCTGTGCAATGAACAGCAGTAAGGAGCCGATTATGCAGACCCTGCTACGCAACATGCGCTTTCTTTGCGACGAGACCCGCATGCTCACCGGCGTCAGCGTCGCCTACGGCACGCCCGATCAAAGTGAGTCCGCCCGCTACGGACGCGCGCAGGAGGCCGTGCTCGAGGACGGCGCGTTCGTCCCCCGCGTGCGCCCGCTCGAGCCGGACAGCATATACGACCTCGCGTCGCTGACCAAGCTGTTTGCCGCCGTGCTGTGCATGATGCTCGTCGAGGAGGGCAAGCTCGCCCTTGACGAGCCGGTGACCGCCGTCGATCCGCGCTTTGTCCATCTATCGGGCGTCACCGTCGCCGACGTGCTCGGCTTCACGGTCAGCCTCCAAACCCCGGGCCGCATTGACACCGCGCCCACGCGCGAGGAGGCGTTCGCCCGTCTGTTCGCCGTGACGCCCTGCGAGCTCCCGCCCGTGCGCGTGTATTCTGACATCAACGCCATGGTCGTCAAATACGTCATCGAGGCGCGCGCCGGCATGCCGCTAGCAGAGGCGCTGCAAACGCGCATCCTCGATCCGCTCGGCATGCGCGAGACGTTCGCCGTCGTGCCGGACGCGCTCAAGAATCGCTGCGTCTGCTACAATTATGAGCACCGCATTGCCAAAGATCAATACATCCTGCGCACGGACACACCCCTCGGCGCGCCGCACGACCCCAAGTCGCTCATGCTCTCCGACGGCGGGCGCGACCTCTGCGGTCACGCGGGCCTGTTCTCCACGCAGGCGGACATGATCCGCTTTGCGCAGGCGCTCCTTCGCGGCAAGGTCATCTCCCGCGATTCGCTGCTCGCCATCGGCACAAACCGCACCGGCAGGCCCAACGCCGACGGCACGCACCGCCAATATCTGGGCTACCTGTGCTTCACCAAGCATCCCAACCAGCACCTGAGCGAGGTTCCGCCGTGGATGAGCGAGCGCTCTATCGGCCTGAGCGGCTTCACGGGCAATCACCTGTCGCTCGAGCCGAATCTGGGCCGCTTCGTGCTGTTTCTGGGCAACCGCTGCCACATGCGCGTCTCCAACATCCAGCCGCCGGATGGCGGTTCGCTTACGGATTACGGCCTCGACGCGCGCGGCGTTGGCATTGTCGCATGGCCGGACGGCAGACAAGTTCCCTCGTCCGCCAAATACGTCTATTTCAAGGACGAAATGCTCCACGCGCCCATCGAGCGCCGCATGCGCGAGCTCGGCTGGCTGTGACGCCTTCCGTCTCATTGTACCCAATTCTCGCATAAAAGTAAAGCGCAGAACGCCGGAAACGCTCTGCGCCTTTTTATGCTCACTCGTGAATGTCGAACTCGGAGAAATCGAACGTCGCAAAGTAGTCCTTCGGCGTCTCCGCGCGGCGGATGAGCTTGATGCCGCCGTCCTCGCCAAGCAGCAGCTCCGCGCTGCGCAGCTTGCCGTTGTAGTTGTAGCCCATCGAATAGCCGTGCGCACCCGTGTCGTGGATGTAGAGCAGGTCGCCGCGATCAACCTGCGGCATGGCGCGGTCGATGGCGAATTTGTCGTTGTTTTCGCACAGGCTGCCCACCACGTCATACACGTGATCGCAGGGCGCATTTTCCTTGCCGAGCACCGTGATGTGGTGATACGCGCCGTACATCGCCGGGCGCATCAGGTTGCATGCGCAGGCGTCCACGCCGATGTACTCCTTGTAGGTGTGCTTCTCGTGCTGCGCACGCGTGACAATCGCGCCGTTTCCGCCAAGCATGTAGCGGCCCAGCTCCGCATACAGCGTCACATCGCCCATGCCAGCCGGGACGAGCACCTCCTCATACGCCCTGCGCACGCCCTCGCCGATGGCCATGATATCGTTGTCCGGCTCCTCCGGGCGGCAGGCTAGGCCGATGCCGCCGGACAGGTTGATGAACTTGATGTCCGCGCCCGTCTCTTTTTTCAGCTCGACCGCTGTCTCAAACAGGATGCGCGCCAGCGTCGGATAGTAATCGTTGGTCAGCGTGTTGCTGGCCAGGAACGCATGCAGGCCGAAGCGCCTGGCGCCCTTGCCCTTGAGGATCTTATATGCCTCGGTCAGCTGCGCGCGCGTCATGCCGTATTTGGCTTCCTTCGGCTGATCCATGATCTCGTTGCCGATGGCGAAATCCCCGCCGGGGGTGTAGCGGCAGCAGATCGTCTCCGGGATGCCGCATGCGGCCTCCAGCGTCTCGATCAGCGTGATATCGTCGAGGTTGATGATCGCGCCCTGACGGTTCGCGCGCGCGAACTCGTCCTCGGTCGTGTTGTTTGAGGAGAACATGATCTCCTCGCCCGCGAAGCCCACGGCCTCGCTGAGCATCAGCTCCGTGTCGGATGAGCAGTCCGCGCCGCAGCCCTCCTCGCGCAGAATCCTGAGGATGTACGGGTTGGGCGTGGCCTTCACCGCGAAATACTCCCGGAAGCCCGGATTCCACGCGAAGGCGCTGTTGACCGCGCGCGCCGTGGCGCGGATGCCGGCCTCGTCGTAAATATGGAAAGGTGTCGGATAGACCGCCGTGATCTCCTTCGCCTGCTCAAGCGTCAAAAAAGGCTTCTTTTCGCTCATATGTTCCCCTTTTCCCCACAAAATGCGGAGTCTGAAATGATGACTTATTCAATATACATGGCCGCTTTGCTCTTGTCAAGTGCTAAAATGCAGTTTCCTTTGCAGACTGACTTCATTTTAATTCCATGCGTCACGTCCGTGCGCGCCGTTGCCCGTGCCTTGCTTGTGTGCTATAATATCCGTATGCTCAATCGAGGAGGGATTTCCCTTGTCAAACCGCCGCCAAAGTCACCGTCAGAGCACGAAAGCCGCTGTCTGCGGCATGCTCTGCGCGCTGTCCGTCGCGCTGATGCTCGCCGGCGGCCTCATCCCTGTCGCCACATACGCCGCGCCGATCTTCGCGAGCGTGCTGCTGCTGCCCATCATGATCGAGTACGGCAAGAAGACCGCGTGGACGGCCTTCGCCGCCGTGTCAATCATCTCGCTGGTCATGGGGCTTGACAAGGAGGCCGCGTTCTTCTATCTCTTCCTCGGCTACTATCCCATCCTCAAATGGGACATCGACAAACGCATTCGCCGCCGCGCGCCGCGCATACTCGTCAAGCTCGCCGTCTTCACGTTGGCGACCGTGCTGATGTACGCCGTTCTCGGCTTCCTGCTGCATATGGACGCCGTCGTCGCCGAGTTTGAGGAAATGGGCATCGTGCTGCTCATCTTCTTCATGGCGATGCTCAACGCCTGCATGCTCGTTTTCGACAGGCTCGTCTTCGCGTTGTCCATCCTCTATATCAAGCGCCTTCGCCCGCGTCTGCGCTTCCTGCGCTGACCCAAGCATAGCATCAGCCCCCTGCGTTCTCGCGCAAGGGGCTGTTTTTTATGGGAACTTGGGGTAATACGGCTTCTGCGTAGGGTCGATCAGGTCGCTGCGTCCGACGCCGATGATCTCGGTCGTCTTCCGCGCGTACGTCTTGCCGCCGGAATATTTGGCGATTCGCGAAATCTGGTCGCCCATGAACGTGAAGACCGCCGTCTGTCCGCCATCGAGGTTGAGCGCCTGCACGCAGCCCTTCTCTTTCATCTCCTCGGCCAGATACGCAATGGAGCAGCCCACGGAGTAGCGCCGGCTGCGCCCCTCGACGAGCAGCGCGTAGTAGTGTCCCGGCTCGACCATGCCGATCGCACATCGCGGCTGCGCCGTCTTGCCGCTTTTCATCTCGTCGATGAACCCGTTGATCTCGCCGTCCCGGATCAGATACGGGCCGAAGGAGAACACATCGACCGCGCCGTCGGCCAGATATTGCTCTGCCGTCAGCTCGTCGGAGAGGAACACCTTCCACGAGCCGTCCTCGTACATCGCGAGCGTATCCAGATTCGGAAACAACGAGCGGTTGGCGTTGGGCACGCGGTCAAAGAACACCTTGCCGCCGCGGATCACCATGCCGGTGATCGTCTTCCTGCCCAACCGATAGGTGTAGTAATCCGTGTTAAGGCCGAAGACTACCTGCTTCTCGCGCGCGATCTTCGCCGCCTGCACGTGCTCCTTCTGCGGCTTTTCCTCGTTATAGAGCACGGCGCCGACGCGCTCCTTCTCCGTGTCACAGTAAATCTGCGCCTCGTACTGTGTGATGACGTTCTCCGTGTCCGCCACGCGGTCCACGCGCACAACCAGCGTCGGGGACGCGTAGAACCACACGCCGCCTTCCTCGTCGGATAGCACGTGCTCGCCCTCGACCGGGTAGCCGTAACTGTCGAGCTCCGGCTTCTCAATGGGCCACTGCACATCGGCGGCCGGCTTGGACTCCGGTGTCGCGGCCTCGCTGAGGCCCGGGACGTTCTCAAAGAAGTCGTCCTTCTCCACGTCCTGACCGACCGTCGTGAACGCCAGACCGAATTCGGCGCAGCTCGTCCCGCCCTCGTCCGTCACGGTGAACTTCGTCGTGTGCTGCGTGACGTGGAACCCGTAGGCCTCCTGCGCCAGCTCCAGACCCGTCTTGCCGCCGAAGGATTCGAGCGGCTTGCGCCAATCCATCGTCAGCTTGTTTTCTGCATACAGGTGCAGATACAGCTTCTTGGGCGTCCATGTGCCGTAGAGCGCCGCCGATTCCTCGTCATAGGCCGGGTCGCCCGCCTTCGGCACGATCTCAAGCGCCATCTCCGCGCAGGCCTTGTGCGCGCCGTGGCCGTATTCGCCGTTCACGTCGTGCGTCACGATGACCTCCGGCCTGTATTTGCGGATCACTTCTGTTACAAAGCTGTACGCCTTGTCCTTGTTCCAAGAGCGGTAAGCTTCCTTCGCCGTCTTGAAATACGTGTCCCTGAATGTACCGATCACCGGGTACTGGCGCACGCCCATGTGCCAAAGGCCGTTGAGCAGCTCGCTCTTGCGCGTCGTGTTGGAGTATGTCATGTACGCCACGACGACGTTCATACCCCTCTCCGCAGCGTACGTGGGGATCGTGCCGCCCATGAAGATCAGCTCGTCGTCGGGATGCGCCGACAGCACGAGCAGGTTGGCCTTCTCCGGCGTCGGCTCCCAGCGCTGAACCCAGTCCGGCAGCTCGCCCTCGCCGAAGACGAAGACGTCGTTGATCTTAAACTTGGTTTTCTTGCCCGTCGTGTCGATCAGGCGAAAGTGCGTCTTGCCGCCCAGCTCGAGGCACACGTGATCGAATTCATACGTGCCCTCGATGAGCGTCTTCCATTCGCCGCCGCTCTCCTCCTCGATTGCCCACGCATCCGGCATCAGGCCGAAGCAGATGTACAGATAGTGCGCGGGCGCATCATCGGGCGTCCTGATCTCAAGATACGGGTTGACCTGCTCAATTCCTGTCCAGTAGCTCGTATACAGCCCGTCATGAACCTTGGTAGTCTTGCTGCGCGGCGCGGTGATCTCGCATTTTTCCGTGATATTTTCCGCCGTCTGCGCCAGTCCCGTGCAGCTTGCCGCCAGCAGCATCGCCGCCAGCAGCGCGATCATCACGGCTTTCTTCATTCGGCGTCACCTGCGATTCTGAACGGCTCCTCCATGGTGCCGCTGCCCTCGAGCACGCTCTGCGCATCGAGCTTCAGGCGAATCGCCGGGCGGCACCCCTCGTTCATCACGACGCAGCGAATGTAGCCGATGTTGCCCTTCTGCTTCGTGCAGCGCGTGCCGTAGGCCTTGGCGGTCGACTGGCTTCGCGTCCAATACGGGCTGGAGCCGTTACTGTATTTGAACAGTCCGTTCGCCAGCGCATATTCCGTGCCGTACCCTCTGCGGCTCTTGTCCGACGTGAAGCCGTATTCCTCCGTGAACAGGTCGCCGCCTTCCACGAGGAACACCATGCCCAGCTCCTCGTCCTCGACGAGCAGCGCCTGCTCCGCCTGCGTAAAGGCCTCCTCGCGGAAGCTCGTCTCGGCGATGTGGATGCGGCCGATGCGCCATTTGGCCTTGAGCTTCTCCTGCTCCTCGGCGGGCAGCGGGTCGCCCTCGAACGGGCCGTTGAGCAGCTTGAACATCTCCGTCTGGTTGAACGCCGCGCCGAAGTCGATGTATTCCCTGTCGTCCGGGTGAATCCGGTTGTTGAATAGAATGTATTCGCTGAGCAGATAGGCATAGCCATCCTTCACGTCAAGCACGCGCCAAAGGATGGGCTGTCTTGTGCCGTCCGCAAGCTGCGGGAAGTTTCCGAGGCTGACGTATTGATAGCCTTTTTCTTTTGTATAGCCTTCAAGCGTCACATCCGCCAGTGCCGAAGCCGTCAGGCTCAGGCACAGCAGCGCAGCAAGAGCGGTCAAACAGATTTTTCGAAACATGTTGGCCCTGCTTCCCCCCTCGTGATTGATATTATTCCTTTATTTCCTGCAATTTCCATTCCTGCAAAGCATGCCTTTGCTCATCTGCAAAGAAAAAGAGGAGCAGAGCAACCCAGCGTCTCTTTTGTATAGCCGTTTATCAGTCGGCGTTCGGGCCGGCAGCGACGATCGCCGGATCCATGCCCTCGTACTTGGCGAAGTTCTTGACGAACATGCCCGCCAGCTTCTTGGCCTGCGCATCGTAGGCATCCTTGTCAGCCCACATGTCGCGCGGGATGAGCACCTCGTCCGGAACGTTCGGGCAGGTGGTCGGCACAGCGACCTTGAAGATCGGATCCATCACGA
>CALVTQ010000141.1 GCA_944362695.1 uncultured Clostridia bacterium | reverse complement strand
ACCTGCTTGCCCAGCTCCTCCATGTTGTGCACGTCGGCGGTGTGGGCATCGCGGAATTCGCGGGCGATCTCGAACATGTTCTGCTGAATGGCATCGAGCATGGCCTTGATCTCGTTCTCGAGGCCCTCGATGTCCAGCGGCGCCTTCTCGAACGTATCGCGGCGCACGCTCATGACCTTGCCGGCCTCCAGATCCCTCGGGCCGACCTCCACGCGCACCGGCACGCCCTTGAGCTCCCACTCGTTGAACTTCCAGCCCGGCGTCACGTTGTCGCGGTCGTCGAACTTGACGCGCAGGCCCGCGGCGGCGAGCTTGTCGGCGACGGCCTTCGCGCCCTCGAGCACGCCCGGCTTATGCGCGGCGACCGGCACGACGACGACCTGAATCGGGGCGATCTTCGGCGGGAGCTTCAGGCCGCGCTCGTCGCCGTGGGTCATGATGATCGCGCCGATGAGGCGGGTGCTGGTGCCCCAGCTCGTCTCGTGGGCGTACTTCTGCGTGCCGTCCTTGTCGAGGAACTTGATCTCAAACGGCTCGGAGAAGTTGGTGCCGAAGTTGTGGCTGGTGCCGCTCTGCAGGGCCTTGCCGTCCTGCATCATGGCCTCGATGGAGTAGGTCGCGCGCGCGCCGGCGAACTTCTCCTTGTCGCTCTTCTGGCCGCAGTAGACCGGAATCGCGAGCACGTTCTCGCAGAAGTCGCGGTAGACGTAGAGCATCTGCATGGTCTCCTCCTGCGCCTCCTCGGCGGTGGCGTGGATGGTGTGACCCTCCTGCCAGAGGAACTCGGCTGTGCGCAGGAACGGACGGGTCGTCTTTTCCCAGCGCATGACGGAGCACCACTGGTTATACTTGAGCGGCAGGTCGCGCCAGCTCTGCACCCACTTGGCGTACATCGTGCAGAAGATGGTCTCGCTCGTCGGGCGGATGGCCAGGCGCTCGGTCAGCGGCTCGGTGCCGCCCTGCGTGACCCACGCGACCTCCGGCGCGAAGCCCTCGACGTGATCCGCTTCCTTCAGGAGCAGGCTCTCGGGGATGAGCATGGGCATGGACACGTTCTGGTGGCCGGTGCGCTTGAACTCCGCGTCCATCTGCTGCTGGATCAGCTCCCAGATGCCGTAGCCGTAGGGCTTGATGGCCATGCAGCCGCGCACGGGCGTGTAATCCATCAGGTCGGCGAGCTTCACCACGTCGGTGTACCACTGGGAGAAGTCCTCGCTGCGGGGGGTGATGTGCTGGACAAATTCCTGCTGATTCTTTTTCGCCATGATGTTTCCTCTCTTTTCCTATTATATGGTGGAATGAATTTGCGTTGGCTTTGCGATATCCGGGGAAAAGAAAAACTTCGCCCCAACACTGGGACGAAGTTTCGTTTCACTTCGCGGTACCACCCGGCTTCGGCGCATGTGCATACGCATGCTGCGCCCTCTTGGCCCCTTATCGCGGGATACGGCGGCGTTCTTGGCGCCGCGGCTGATGGGGCCCGGTGCGGGAATGCCTCCTGCGTCGCGGCTTTCAGCCATGGCCGCGCTCTCTTTGCGCAGGGTTTGCACCCGCTTTCCCCGTCCTCGCCGGTTATCGCTGATATTATAAGCAAAAAACCGTGTGCTGTCAAGCCCCGAGCATCGAGGAAAGCGCGACGGCCGCCTTGGCCTCGTCCTCGCCGGATGCCACGATGGTGACCGCCATGCCCTCGGCGATGCCAAGGGACAGAAGGCCGATGAGCGACTTGGCGTTGACCGTCTTGTCGCCATGCTTGAGCAGGATGCGGGAGGAGTATGCGCTCATCTTCTCGGCGATTTTCGCCGCCTCGCGGGACATGAGCGCGCCCTCGCGAGAGACCTTGACCGTCAGTTCCATAGCGTTCTCCTTTCGTCGTTCGGGTGCGTTTCTTCCATATCATACGATTTGATCTGCGATTTACAGCCCCTCGGCCATCGCCTCGAGCTTGCGCAGGCGGTGGTTGACGCCGCTCTTGCCCACGGGCGGGTCGCAAAGCTGGCCCAGCTCCTCGAGCGAGAGGTCGGGATTGGCGAGGCGGAGCTTCGCCGTCTCCAGAAGCGCCGGGGGAAGGCTCTGCTCGCCGCGGGCCGCGATGAGCCGCTCGATGGCCAGCGTCTGGCGCGAGGCGGCGGCGACGGCGCGCTGCACATTGGCGCTGTCGCAGTTGGTCGCGCGGTTGGCGTTGTTGCGCAGCTCCTTGCGGATGAAGGCATCCTCCATCTCAAAGCGTGCGCTTTGCGCGCCGATGATGGAGAGCATATCGGTGATGGCGCTCTGGCCCTTGAGATAGACGAGCGTCGATTGGCGGCGCTTGCCCGTGCCTGCGCTCAGGTCAAAGCGCGCGATGAGCTTCTGCACAGCGGCGGCGAACGCCTCGTCGCCGAGCACGAACTCGAGGTGGTATTCCTTGTGCGGATCGGTGACGGAGCCGCTCGCCAGGAACACGCCGCGCAGGAACGCCATGCGGCAGCACTTGCGGGCGGTGACCTCCTTGGGCACGCCGCGCCGCTGTGCGACCGCGATGCCGCAGCCCTCGAGCACAAACGGCGCCTCGCCCGGGCCGATCTCGATGCGGTAGGCGCTCCTGCCGCCCAGACGTGCGCGGGTCAGCGTGGTGATCTCCGGCTGCACATCGAACACGTCGCCCAGCAATCGCACGGCGCGGCGCGCGACGGAGCGGTTCTCCGTCTCGATGAGCAGGCGCTTTTCCCCGCCGCCGCGCAGCAGCACGGAGCCCGCCGCGCTCACGATGCCCGACAGCTCGGCGAGCAGACAGCACACGCTGTCCGGCTCAAAGCGGCAGAGCTCGTCCTTGGTCTGCGAGGAATAGGACATGGTCAGTCATCCCTTCTGCGGCTTGATGCGATGAGCAAAAGGCGCACGAGCTGCAAAACAGCCTGAAGCGCGGCGGCGACATACGTCAGCGCGGCGGCGGAGAGCACGGCCTTCACGCCGCGAAGCTCGTCCTCGGGCATGCTGCCCTCGCGGAAGATGGCGACCGCGCGGCCCGAGGCGTTGAACTCGACCGGCAGGGTCACCACGTAGAACAGAACCGCCAGCGAGAAGCACAGGATGCCCACGGTGACCAGCGGCTGCCAGCTCATCACAAGGCCGAGCAGGAACAGCGGCATCGCCGCCGACGAGCCGATGTTGGCAACCGGCACGAGCATCGCGCGGATGCGCAGCGGCGAATAGTCCTGCGCGTCCTGAATGGCGTGGCCGGCCTCATGCGCGGCGACGCCCAGCGCGGCGACCGAGTTGGAGGAATAGACATCCGAGGACAGGCGCAGCACGCCGCCCTTCGGGTCGTAATGGTCGGTGAGCGTCCCGGCGACGCGCTCGATGCGCACGTGGCTGCATCCGTTGGCGTCCAGGATGATGCGGGCGGCCTGCGCGCCGGTCATGCCGGAGCGGGAATAGACCTCGCTCCACTTGCTGTACGTCGATTTCACCTTGAACTGCGCGTAGAGCGCCAGCAGCATGCCGGGGATCAGCAGCAGATAGGTCGGATCGTAATAAAACATCGAATCCTCCTTATGATGGATAACGGGTTGATACTATCATACCCGTTTTATGATCGCGATGCAAGGGAAGATGCTCAAAAACCGATATTTCCCCGCCAAAACCCGCAGCTGCGCGCTCAGGCGTCGGGCGGGATGACGATGAACGCGCAGCCCTGACCAAAGAGCTTGAACAGATGCAGCAGCTCGAGATGCGCCTCGTCCTGCGCCGCCGGGTCGCCGCTGAGCGCATGCAGCGCGGCGAGGGGCTCAGCCGACGGGGTGAAGCGGATGATGGTCGGCATGATGCGCGTGCCGGTATAGCTGGTCTTGAATTCGGTGAATCGCCTGTCCTTGATGTAGGGCAGATAGATGTTGTAGGGGCTCGGCGCTTCGATGGATTCGTCCTCGAGCGCGCGGGGCAGCGAATCCAGCAGATAGACCGAGCCGTCGCGGATGAAGGATTCCGCCTGCACGACGATGGCGACATAGTGGCCCGAGCCCATCGAATACAGCGGGGAGCCGGAGGTCTTGCGCCCGACGCCCAGATAGCCAGCGCAGATCATCGCATCGCCCTTGCCCGCGTCCGTGAGCGCGCGGCAGAGCGAGACCAGATTGGGCCAGATCGTCGTGGCGTGGACGTAGCGCATGTAGATGCCGCCGTCCGCGTCGGAGAGAAAGAGGGCGGTGTCCTCGTCGGAGAGATCGGCACGGGAGATGTCAAAGCGCCCGGCATACGAGTCGAGCAGACCCATGATCACGGGATAGCGTTCGGCGTTGGGTTCGTCGATCAGCTCGTTGAGCTCGCGGGGGAGAATGTCGATGCTGATGTGCTTGTCCTTGTGATGGCGCGGGGGCGTCAGCAGGTTGACCAGCTCGATGGACAGCTCCTGCACGACGGTCACGTCGCTCAGGCCGAACGCCGCGCCCATCGCGTTGGCCATGGAGACGGGGCCGCAGCCGGAGTCGTACATGACCAGCGACTTATAGGTAAACGCGCGGTAGAAATCATCGTGCTGGGAGGCGGCGGCGAGTGCGCCCATGCGTGCGTCCATGGAAAGCGTGCTGTCGGTCGGCTGCTCGGCGAGCGCACAGCTCATGGACAGCAGAAGCGCCAGCGCGGCGCACAGGCGGCGAAGAAAGAAGGGGGATGCGAAAGCCATGAAATACCTCGATTTATTTGACGCGAACGCGCGGCACGCGGCGGCCGGTCAGGATAGAAAAAAGGCCCGGCCGCAAAAGCACGGGCCTCATAACGCGCGGGATCAGACGACGATGCCGTTGAAGATAAAGCCGCTGTCGGCGTCGATGGTGATGAGCATGCCGGCCTTGAGCATGTGGAACGCCTGATTCGTGCGGTCCATGAACAGCGGGATGCCCAGCGCCTCGCAGGCGACGGCCGCGTGGCAGTTCGGGTCGACGCTCTCCACGACGACGGCGCTCGCGCGGCGCATGTAGGGGAGCATTTCCTTGCTGGTCATCTTGGTGACGATGATGTTGCCGTCCTTGAAGCCGCTCTCCAGATCGGACAGCGTATTGACCGAGCAGACGGAGCCGCTGGCCTTGCCCTCGCCAAGACCGACGCCGCGCAGCAGCATGTTGCCCACGATGTGCGCCTTGATGAGGTTGGTCGTGCCGGAGACGCCGGTCGGGACGCCGGCCACGACGATGACGACGTCGCCCGTCTTGACAAGCCCCATCTCATGCGCGACATCGACGGACTCGGAGATCATCTCGTCCGTGCCGGCGCTCATGTCCATGCGCGCGGGGATGACGCCGTAGCACAGGCCGAGCTGGTGATACGTGTGCTCGCTGGTGGTCGGCGCGATGACCGGGCAGTCGGGATGGAAGCGGGCGACCATGCGCGCGGTCGTGCCGGAATTGCTGGGGGTGATGATGGCGGCGGCGCCCAGATCCTTGGCCATGGCGCAGCTGGCGTAGGAGACGGCGTCGGCCACGGTGCGAACGGCGCTGGTGCGAACCACGTCGTCCTGAATCTTCTCGCCGTCGCCGTGCATGCCGTGCGTCTCGATGTAGGTCGCGATGCGCACCATCGTCTGCACGGCCTCGAGCGGATACTTGCCCGCGGCGGTCTCGCCGGAGAGCATGATGGCGTCCGTGCCGTCGACGATGGCGTTGGCGACGTCGCTGGCCTCCGCGCGGGTCGGGCGCGGGTTGCGGATCATGGAATCGAGCATCTGCGTGGCCGTGATGACCGGCTTGGCGGCGACGTTGCACTTGTGGATGAACTGCTTCTGCAGGACCGGGACTTCCTCCATGTCGACCTCCACGCCCAGATCGCCGCGGGCGACCATGATGCCGTCGGAGACCTTGAGGATCTCGTCGAAGTTGTCCACGCCCATGCGGTTCTCGATCTTGGAATAGATCTTGACGTGGCTGCCGCCGTGGTCGGCGCAGAGCTTGCGGATGGTCAGCACGTCGCTGGGACGGCAGACGAACGAGGCGGCGATCAGGTCGATGCCCTGCTCGATGCCGAATATGATGTCGTCGCGGTCCTTTTCGCCGATGGAGGGCATCTGCAGATCGACGTCGGGGACGGAAATGCCCTTGCGGTTGCCCAGCACGCCGCCGTTGGTGACACCGCAGACGATGTCGGTGCCCTTCTCCACGCGCAGAACCTTCATCTCGATGAGGCCGTCGTCGATGAGCACGCGCGTGCCGGGGGATACCAGCTCCGCCATCTTGGGATAGGTGATGGAGACCTCGCGCTCGCTGCCCTCGATGTCGCGGCTGGTGAGCACGAACTCGCTGCCCGGCTCAAGGGTCACCTTGCCGCCCTCGACTGTCTTGGTGCGCACCTCGGGGCCCTTGGTGTCCAGCAGAATGGCGACGGGGATGTTCTTGGCGGCGCGAAGGCGCTTGATGCGCGCGATGCGCTCGGCCTGCTCCTCGTGCGTGCCATGGGACATGTTCAGGCGGCAGACGTTCATGCCGGCGTCCATCAGCTTGGATACCATTTCCTCGCTGTCGGTGGCCGGGCCGAGCGTGCAGACGATCTTCGTGTTTCTGTTCATGGGCAGGTTCCTCCTCAACATGGCTTGTGTCGGTCTTGTGTAAAAAAGATGGAAAGTTCCTGCCGCAGGGGCAGAAAGATGCGTGCATATGAATCGGTTTATCTCTGTCCATTGTAACCCGAAACGCACGATATGTCAATGTCCGCAAGGGAAAAGCGGGGAAAAGCGCGGGTTAAGTTTGTCATTTGGCGGCGAATATGATACAATGGGCGCATGGCGGCGGCGAAAACGGACGCATCGCCGCATGCGATGGAATAAAGCAGAAAATCTGCATGTTACATGTGCGCAGACGATGCATGCGCGGCCTGTCACGGACACGAAAGCGAGGCGCTTTTTATGACGGTTCATCTGTATGACAACGACTCCGGCCTGCTCGATTTCACGGCGAATGTGCTCTCCTGCCGCGAGAAGGACGGCGGGTACATCGTGACGCTCGACCGGACGGCGTTCTTCCCCGAGGGCGGCGGACAGGGCGCGGACCACGGCACGCTGGGCGGCGTCAACGTGCTGGACGTGCACGACAAACACGGCGAGATCGAGCACGCGACGGACGGCCCGCTTGCCGTGGGCGATACGGTCGAGGGCCGCGTCGACGGCGCGCGCAGGCTCTCGATGATGCAGCAGCACAGCGGCGAGCACATCTTCACCGGCATCGTGCACAGCCTGTTCGGCTATGACAACGTGGGCTTCCACATCGGCAGCGAGGCCGTGACCATGGACTTTAACGGCCCGCTGACGGCGGAGGACGTGGCGCGCGTGGAGCGGCTGGCCAACGAGGTCATATGGAAAAACGTCCCCGTGCGCGCGTGGATTCCCGATAAAGACGAGCTGGCCGCGCTGGAATACCGCAGCAAGAAGGCCATCGACGGCGACGTGCGCATCGTGCAGGTGGAGGGCGTCGATACGTGCGCCTGCTGCGGAACGCACGTCAAGACGACGGGCAGCGTCGGCCAGATCAAGGTCATCGGCCTGATGAAATACAAGAGCGGCGTGCGGGTGTCGATCCTGTGCGGCGTGCGCGCGCTGGACGAGGAGAACGTCTGGCAGCGCGAGCTGGGCGAGGCGAGCCACGCGCTATCAAGCAAGCTGCACGAGACGGGCACGGCCGTGCACAAGGTGATTGCCGAGCGCGACGCCCTGCGCGCGAAGAACGCTGAACTGGGCATGCGCGTCTTTGAGATGATGGCGCAGCAGGAGACCGGCGACGTGCACGTGGTCGTCTGTGACGCCATCGGCGCGGGCGATGTGCGCAAGGCCGCGGGCAAGCTGGCCGAAAGGTGCAAAGTCGCGTGCGTGCTCGCCCCGCGCGGCGAGGGCTATGCGTTCGCGGTCTGCTCGCATGAGACCGACGTGCGTCCCCTGACCAAGAAGATGTGCGAGGCGCTCGGCGGCAAGGGCGGCGGGCCGAAGGACATGACGCAGGGGACGATTGAGAGAGGGAATAAGGAAGAAATCCGCGCGATTCTGTCCGCCGAATAAACCGGCGAAGGCATGGAATGCGCTGTAAAACTGCCTCATACATATAAAATGATCCAGCGCACCGCCGCCCAACCCACGGCGGTGCGTTTTTCTTCATCACAAAAATTTTCCTCAAAACGAAATCATGCACAAAACCGCGTGCTTCCCCGCGTCTATTATGGCGAACCGGTTGAAACGACGCCCGACGGCCAAGGGCGACAGAGCAAGGAGGACACATGACAAGCGATGAACGGCAGCGCCTCGTCGAGCGCTTTATCGCGGATTACGGCGACGATCTGCTGCGGCTGTGCAGGCTGTGCCTTCGCGACAGACAGCTCGCCGAGGACGCGTTCCAGGAGACGATGCTCAAGGCGTGGCGCGCGGCGGAGGATTGCCGTGGCGAGGGCGAGAAGACGTGGCTCACGCGCATCGCCGTGAACACGTGCCGCGACATGATGCGCCGCGGGTGGATGCGGATCTTCCGCTTGAGCACGCCCATCGACGAGCAGAGGAACCTCGCCGCGCCCGAGGAGGAGCCGCCGGGCGAGACCGCACAGGCCGTGCTCGCGCTGCCGGGCAAATACCGCGAGGTCGTGACGCTGCACTATTTCGAGGGGATGGACGCGGGCGAGATATCGAAGCTGCTGCGCGTCCCCGTGAACACCGTGTATTCGAGATTGAGACGCGCGCGCTTGATGCTGGCGCGGCGGCTCGGGGAGGAGATCGACGCATGAAAAAGGATGATTTCGGCGCGAAGCTGCGCGAGGAGATGAACGCCGTGCGCGTTGACCCCGGCCTGCGCCGCCGCACACTCGACGCCGCGCGCAAAAAGGAGGAACCGATTGTGATGAAGAAGATGAGCGCCGCGTTCGTGTGCGCGCTGCTGATCGTGGCCGTGAGCGCCGTCGCGCTGGCCGCCGCCGCCCGCATGGGCATGCTCGATTTCGCCGGGCGCTATCAGAACGCGCAGGTACCCGGCGAGGACGTTTCGGGGTATATCCAAAGCAACGCCGCCGTGCTCGAAAACGAGTACGTCAGCGCCAACGT
>CALVTQ010000140.1 GCA_944362695.1 uncultured Clostridia bacterium | reverse complement strand
ACAACGCCATTTGGTGGCATGTTGTGGATTACCGCACGGGCATGACGGGCTACATGATGGCCAGCGTCGTGACCGCTGTGGACGAGGCGACTGCGGCGAACATCCGCGCGGCGATTGACGCGGAGATCGCGGCTGCGCAGGGCACGCCGACCCCGGTTGAGGAGACGCCCGAACCGACAATTGAGCCGACGCCGGAACCGACAGTTGAGCTGACGCCGGCCCCGGTCGAGGAGACCCCGGTCCCGGTTGAGGAGACGCCTGTGCCGGTCGAAGAGACCCCGGTCCCGGTCGAGGAGACGCCTGTGCCGGTCGAGAAGACGCCTGTGCCGGTCGAGGAGACGCCTGTCCCGGTCGAGGAGACGCCTGTGCCGACGGACGAGCCGACGCCGGAACCGACCGATGAACCGGCCAAGGGGACGCCTGCGCCCGCCGCGACGACCTACGGCATCACGTTCAACCAGCGCGGCGGCGATCACAACACGCTGCGCGACGCGCCGGGCGGCAAAGAGATCGGCAAATACAAGGACGAAGTGCTGCTCCTGCTTGGCGAAGTGGTGACCGACGAGAACGGCGCGAACTGGTACGCCGTGGAGATCGTCGCCGACGGCAACAAGGGCTACATGCGCGATTACCTCGTGCTGCCCATCGCCGACGTCGACGCCCAGCAGCGCCTTGAACAGCTTCGCGGCGAGCAGGGCGGCAATGGCGAGAACACCGGCGAGGAGAACACCGGCAACGAGGGCGCGACGCCTGCGCCGGTGCCCGAGGGCGCGATCACGGCGTTCCCGGCCTATGCGATGACGCTCGAGCAGGAGAACGGCGCGGTCATCGTGCTGCTCGATCAGCCGGGCGGAAGCCTGCCGACGCAGGGCGCAATCGACATGATCACCGCCCCGACGCCGCTTGAGCTTACCGAGGTCAAGACGGATGCAAACGGCGCGGCCTGGTATCTGGCGACCAACATGAACACCGGCACCACCGGCTACATCGAGGCCGCGAAGGTGCGTCAGGTCACCGCCGAGGAGGCGCAGGGCGCTGTCAAGACGCCCGATGCGACGCTCGAACCCATCGAGTCCCCGACGCCCGTCCCGACCGACACCCCCAAGCCCACCGATACCCCCGAACCCACGCCCGAACCGCCGCAGGAGCTGACGCTCGGCGACGTCTACCATTACGGCAGGGTCAATGCCGTCGATGTTGCGCTGCGCGAAGCGCCCAACACCGCCAACGGCAAGATCATCTACCGCATGCCCAAGAACACGATCATCTGGGTGATGACCAGCGCCGACAACGGCTGGAGCTACGTCCGCACCAACAGCGGCGAAGGCTACATGAAGAGCGAGTTCATCACGCTGATGGGCGCTGTCGAGGAGGAGACCTACCGCAATTCGCTCGCCGACCCGGAGGTGCGCCCCGAGCCGACCGCCGAGCCGACCGCCGAGCCGACCGCCGAGCCGACGGCTGAACCGACCGCCGAGCCGACGGCTGAACCGACTGCCGAGCCGACGGCTGAACCGACTGCCGAGCCGACCGCCGAGCCGACCGCCGAGCCGACTGCCGAGCCCACGCCCGAACCGCCGCAGGAGATGACGGTCGGCGACGTGTACCACTACGGCAGGGTCAATGCCGTCAACGTCGCGCTGCGCGAGAAGCCGGATGCGTCCGGCGGCAAGCTCATCGAGCGCCTGCCCAGGGACGCGGTCGTCTGGGTGATGACCAACGGCGAGGACGGCTGGAGCTACATCCGCACCGACAGCGACGAAGGCTACATGAAGAGCGAGTTCATCACGCTGATGGGCGTTGCCGAAGAGGTGGCCTATCGCGCGACGCTGGCCGACCCGGAGGTGCGCCCGACGCCGTCGCCGACGCCGGAACCGACGCCCACGCCGGAACCGACCCCGACGCCCACGCCCGAGCCGACGCCGACCCCGACCGCAACGCCGGAGCCGACGCCCAGCCCGGAGCCCAAGCGCGTTGACCAGTACGCCCGCGTGATCAACGACGGCACGCCGCTGCGCGGCAACCCGAACGCCGACGCCAAGCTCGAGGGCATCCTGCTCAAGGACGACGTCGTCTATCTGTTCCAGAGCGTCATCGCCGAGGACGGCATGACGTGGTATCTGGTCATGTACGGCGAGCAGTGGGGCTACATCCGCGCCGACCTCGTGCGCGTGATGAGCGAGCAGGAGACGGCGGAATACAAGGCCCAGCTCGAGGCCGAGCTCGCCACGCCGACCCCGATGCCGCAGGATACGCCGGAACCGGTCGGCCCGGATTCCACGAGCGCATACGCCAAGCTCATCAAGGACAACGTCAATCTGCGCCGCACGCCGTCGCTCTCGGGCACGGCCATCGGGCGCGTTCCGATGAACACGCTGCTGCTTGTGACCGGCAGCGAGTATGACGGCACGTACACCTGGTATCAGGTCAACTACAACGGTCAGGACGGCTATGTCCGCAGCGATATGGCCCAGATGCTCACCATTGCCGAGCTACAGAACTACCTCGCCGAGCAGGCGGCCAAGACCCCCGCGCCGGGCAGCGGCACGATCACCGGCAGCACCGGCACGAACGGCAGCACCGGTTCCGGCAGCGGGCTTGTGACGACGTTCCCGGATATGATCCCGGTGGACGGCAGCTGGAACAGCAACACGCAGGGCGGCATGCCGGTCTACGCGACCGCGACGCCCGACCCGAACACCACCCCGACCCCGCAGCCGCCGGAGCAGGCCGCTGTGCTGCTGGGCAGCTCCGGTTCGCTGACGGTCGTCAACGTGCCCGCTGTCACGCAGGACGGCAAGTTCACCGTCTACGGCAAGGCCGCGCCGGGCAGCACGATCACCGCGACGGTCGATATGCCGGTTCAGACGGTGACGCCGTCGCCGACGCCGGGCGGTCTCGTCCCGGTCGGCATGCTCGTGCCGCGCGCCATCGCCGAGGGCACGATGACGGTCAAGCGCACGGTCGGCACCGCTGTGGCCGACAGCAACGGCAACTACACGATGGATGTCACGCTGCCGCAGACGGGCGAATACATCATCGAATTCACGGCCAAGCCGACGACCGCCGGTGCGACCACGTCCTACGCGCGCTACGGCGTGACGTTTGACGACGGCAGCAGCCCGGCTCCGACGCTTGCGCCCGCCGCGTCCCCGTCCGCCGAGCCGGTCGAGGAGGAGGGCGGCATGGGCTTCACGCCGTTCATCATCGGCGGCATCCTGCTGCTGATCGCCGCTGCGGCCTACGGCGTGTACATCTACCGCCGCAAGAGCGAGGAAGCCTACGACGACGAGGAGGATGAGGACGAGGAGGACGAGCTGCGCCGCGAGCAGTTCATGAGCCAGCGCGAGAGCCGCGAGGCCTCCGCCCCCAGAGCGCCGCAGGGCATGCCCGTCCCGCCCGCCGGAATGGGCCAGCGCCCGAACAACCCGTACAGCAGGCCGAACCCGCCGATGGGCGGCAACGCGCCGACGATGATGCGCATGCCGGGCATGCAGGTCCCGCCGGTCATGCCGGTCGAGCCGAAGGCCCCGGAGATGCCCGTGCCGCCTGTGATGCCGGTTGAGCCGAGCGCGCCCGTTGCGCCGGAAATGCCGGAAATCCCGGTTGCGCCCGTTGCGCCGGAAATGCCGGAAATCCCGGCTGCGCCCGTTGCGCCGGAAGTCCCGGCTGCGCCTGTCGCGCCGGAAATACCGGAAATCCCGGCTGCGCCTGTCGCGCCGGTGATGCCGAGTGAGCCGGAAATCCCGGTTACGCCGAGTGGACCGGTTGTGCCGGAAGCGCCGGTCGCGCCGGAAGCCCCGGCTGCGCCTGTGGCCGAGCAGAGCGCGCCCGATGCCGGTGAGGCCGAAGCGCCCGCCACGCATCGCCGCCGCCGCCGTCCGAACATCACCGAATAACACAAAACATGGCCGCCCGTCTCGCATGGGCGGCCTTTTCCTATGCGCAAAAGCGCTCTCGCTTGCAATGGCGGGGCGTTCATGGTATCATGAAGGGCAGAATGAAGCGTCGAAAGGGGTGGGGCGTCATGGGCGAGAAGCCGGTTGTCCGCGTGAGCGTGCGCGGCGTGGTCGAGACGACGCTCCACGACAGCGACCTCGCCCCGGCTGCGGGCGCGGCCAAACGCATGCGCGAGGGCGCGATTGCCCACAGGGCCAGGCAGAGCGACGGCGCGCGGCTCGTCGACGGGTATCGCGCGGAGGTGGCGCTCGCGGCGGATTATGAGAGCGATGCGCTGACGCTGCACGTCACGGGCCGTGCCGACGCCATCTTCACGCGCGAGGACGGCACGACCGTCGTCGAGGAGATCAAGCTTGGCGCGCCGGATGCGCCGCTCGTTCCCGCGCACAGGGCGCAGGCGGCGATGTACGGCCACATGCTCTGCGCGGCGGAGGGGCTTGGCGGCGTCGTGCTGTGCGTGCTGTATGTGGACGAGCGCGGCGGGCGGCTCGCGTGCTATGAAGAAAAAAGGAGCGCGGCGGCGCTGGCGGCGGAGTTTGACGCGCTGTGCGCACCGGCGGCGGCGTGGGAGGCGGTCAAGCTCGCACGCAGGCAAAGGCGGGATCAGGCGCTGGCCGCTCTGCCGTTCCCGTATGAACAATACCGCGCGGGACAGCGCAAGTTCGCCGCGAACGTATACGTCGCCATACGCGAAAAAAAGCGCCTCTTTGCGCAGGCCCCGACGGGCATCGGCAAGACGATGGCGGCGATGTATCCGGCGCTGCGGGCGCTGGGCGAGGGGCTTTGCGGGCGGGTGCTGTTTCTGACGGCGCGCACGACGGGGCGAAGGAGCGCGATGGATGCGCTCGCGAGGCTGACGGCGGCTGGGGCGCGTCTGCTTGCCGTGGAGATCACCGCGAAGGACAAGGTCTGCCCACGGGAGCGGCGCGATTGCCGCCCGGAGGTTTGCCCGCTCGCCGAAGGGTTTTATGACAGGCTGCCGGATGCGCTCGGTGAGGCGATGACGCAGGACGGCGCGCTGATGAGCCGCGAGGCAGTCGAGAGACTCGCGAAGCGGCACAGGCTCTGCCCGTTCGAGCTGTCGCTTGAGCTGGCGAAGCTGGCCGACGCGGTGGTCTGTGATTTCAATTACATGTTCGACCCGGTCGTGGCGATGGACGCGCTGCTCGCGGGCGGGCCTGCGCTGCTGATCGACGAGGCGCATCAGCTCGCGCCGCGCGTGCGGGATGCCTATTCTGCCGTATTGCGCGCGGACGACCTGCGCGAGATCCGCCGGGCATACGGCAAGGAGGGCGGTCGCAAGGGCCAGCTCTATCGCACGCTGTCTGTGGCGCTCAAGGCGCTGGAGACGGCGTCGCAGACGGAGGAATTTGCGTCGGGCAGGCTGACGCAGCCGCCGCGCGAGCTGACGGCGGCGATGGAGCAGGTGACATCCATCGCGGCGCAGGCGCTCGCGGAGGAGGGCGGCGGACAGGCTGCGGCGGACGCGTTCTCGCTTGGCATGGGCTATGGCCTCGCGGCGGGGCGGCTCGACGAGCGATACGCCGTGCTGACGTCGGGCGAGGGGAAGCATGCTGCAATCGAGCTGGCGCTGCTGACGTCGGCGAAGGAGATATACGCCGTGACCAAACGCGCGCGCGGCACGGTCTTCTTCTCGGCGACGCTCGCGCCGTTTGATGCGGCCCAAAAGACGCTGGGCAGCGGGGAGGGCGACGCATGCCTGATGCTGCCCTCGCCGTTTTTGCCGGAGCAGCTCGACGTGGCCATCGCGCCGATCGACATCCGCTACGCCGTACGCGAGCAGACGGCGCCGCAGGTCGCGCAGGTCATCGGCGACTTCCTGCGCGCGCATCCGGGCAACGCGATGGTCTTCTTCCCGTCGTATGCGTACATGGCGCGCATCGGGGAGCTTCTGCTCGTGCAGGAGGGCTTCATGGACACGGACTTCCTCACCGAGCGGCGGGGCATGCGCGAGGAGGAGCGCGGTGAGGTGCTCGCGGCATTTGAGCGGACGGACGGCGGGCGGGCTGTGCTGCTGGGCGTGCTCGGCGGGAGCTTCGGCGAGGGCATCGACCTGCCGGGCGAGCGGCTTTGCAGCGTGGCAATCGTCTCGACGGGCCTGCCCCAGCCGGACGCGAGGCTGCGCGCGATGCAGGCGTATTACGACGAGGCGGGCGAAGACGGGTTTAGCTTGTGCATGACGCTGCCGGGCATGGTGCGCGTCATACAGGCGGCGGGGCGGTTGATCCGCACGGACACGGACGCGGGCGCGCTGCTTTTGATCGACAGGCGGTTTACGCAAAGGCACATCAGACGATTGATGCAGGGCACGCTGATGGGCGCGGCGCTGGCGGCAAAGGAGCCGTAATATAAGGAAAACGAGGTGTGAGCCGATGAAGAATTACAGGCCGGGCTACCATTTCCGCCCGAAGGAGAACTGGATGAACGACCCCTGCGGGCTGATTTATCACGAGGGTGAATATCATCTGTATTATCAATACAACCCGCACGGCGATGTCTGGGGCGACATGCACTGGGGGCATGCCGTGTCGCGCGATATGGTCGACTGGGAGGCGCGGCCCATCGCGCTGACGCCGGACGCGGCAAACGGCGAGGCGCATTGCTTCACCGGCAGCGCGTATCACATGCCGGACGGGCGCGCGGCGTTCCTGTACACCAGCATATCGCCCGACCGCGAGCCGGAGCAATGGCACGCTTGGCCGCAGAACGGCTCTCTTGACCGCCTCGTGCAGACGCGGGAAAACGCGCTGACGGCGGACATGCACGGCGCGGAGCTGGCGCTCTGCGAGTGGCGCGACCCGAACGTGCTCGAGCATGGCGGCGGATACCTGATGGTGACCGGCGGGCGCGTGCGCCATGCGGACGGGCAGGCGGGCGGCGCGGCGCTGCTCTACACGAGCGCGGACGGCGAGAAATTTGCGTTCCACGGCGTGCTGGCCGGGCCGGACAACGGCGAGGACGAGAGCTGGGAGTGCACGAATTTCTTCCGCATGGGTGATCTGCACGTGCTGATCTACTCGCCCTACCGCAAGCCGGAGTACATCGCGGGCAGGCTGACGGACGATCTGCGGTTCGTGCCGGTATCGCGCGGCGTCGTGGACGAGGGCGGCCACGAGGGTTTCTATGCGCCGCAGGTGTTCTCCGACGGCACGCGCACGATCATGATGGGCTGGATGCCCGAACGCGCGCAGGGCGCATGGCGCGGTGTGTCCGGCTGGGCGGGCATGATGACGCTGCCGCGCGAGGTGTACATGGCGGGCGGCGTGCTCAAAATGCGCGTGATTCCCGAGGCCGAGCGGCTTGTGACATCGACCGAGACGGGCGATATCCCGTTTGCCGACGCGCATGCGGGCGAGCAATACCGCCTCGTGATCGACGCGAAGATCGCGCCGGACGGATGCGTGCGCGCGGAGGTGCTGGCGTCCCCGGACGGGCGCGAGAGGACGGTTGTGGCGCTGCACGGCGACGGGCGGTTCACCGTGGACAGGCGCGAATCGTCGCTGCATCCCACGCACAAGGGGCTGCTCGAGCGGCGCGTGACCATCGCGGACGGCGCGGCGCATGTGGAGATCTACGTCGATCACAGCGCGGTCGAGGCATGCGCAAACGGCGAATGGATCACCGCGCGCGTGTATCCGGCGCTGGAGGATTCGGTCGGGTTGAGCGTGACGGCGGATAAGGCGAGCGGGACGTGCACGGTGTCGCAGATGCGGGACTGTGAGAAGTAAAATGTAAAAATATAAAGAAAAAAACAGCCGGTCGGACGGGGCCTGATCGGCTGTTTTGCTATGAATTTGTGTGCTCGAGCGCGGCGCGGATCATCGAAAGCGCCAGCTCACGGCTCTGCGGCGAAGCGGTTTCCCACAGCGTCTGAATCTCGCGAATCCGGCAGACCTCGTTGTCGGTCAGTTCGTCGCGCAGCAGGCTGTCGGGCGAAACGCGCAGCGCGTTGCACAGGGAGATGAACAGCGGCAGACTGGGAATTTTTGTGCCGCCCTCGATCTGACGAAGATATGTCGAATTGATGTGGCACATCTCTGCAAGGGCGTCCGACGTAAGACCGCGATCCCTGCGTGCGACGCGAATGCGGTTTCCGAGACCGATTTTCTCCATGACATATCACCTGCTTGTTAGCTGCATGCTATTATTCTATATACCAAAAGACTACATGATGATTGAAAATCCAGATAGATTCTGTTAGACTATAAAATATAAGCTAATAGAATCAGAGGCGATTTTGGGATGAGTGTGACTTTTTGCGGGCATGCACAGGTGAACGACATCATCAAGGTGAGGAACCGGCTTTTTCGTATCACGAAAAATTTGATCGAAGATGGGGAAAGAACGTTTTATTTGGGCGGATACGGCGAATTTGATCGCTTGGCTGCGGCTGTGCTGAGCGAACATAAAGAGAATTACCCCGAAATAGAAAGGATTCTCGTACTGCCATATCTCGATATAAAGCCGGATATGAAAGATTACGATGCCTCCGTGTATCCGCCGCTTGAACATGTGCCGAGGCGATACGCCATTCTGCGCAGAAATATGTGGATGGTCGATCAGGCTGGTACGCTGGTTGGGCATGTCACGCATGCGTGGGGCGGAGCGGCGAAAACATTTGAATATGTGCAGCGCAGGGGAAAGAGAATCGTACCATGCTGAACGATTGCGCGAGGGGGAAAAGAAAACCCGGCATCCGTCAGACGAATGTCGGGTATGATTGGACTGTGCAATTATTTCGCGCCCTCGAGCACCTGCTTCCAGTTGTCCGGGAAGCCGCACATGCTGATGTCCGCGTCGGGGAAGTCCTGCGTCAGGCGGTCGATGCGCTCGATCATCTCGCGGTAGACGCGCTCGCCGCCGGCGACATCGGCCAGGGCGAGGATGAGGGGAAAGAGCTTGTCGCTCTCGTACTGCGCATAGCGCCGGGGGAGGATGGGCTGATCCTCGATGGGCGCGCCGTAGAGGCGGTTGTAGTGGGCGCAGATGTTGCGCGCGTCGATGGCAGAGGCGATGAGCTGCTCGAGGGCTTCGGGCGAAAGGCCGTAGTCGCGGCTGACGGCGCGCTGGTCGTCCTCGACCATGAGGGTGTAGAGCGAGCCGATCATGCCGAAGGAGAAGAGCTCGACGGCGGCCCAGATGGGGAATTGCCCGCCGTATTTCTGCTTGTGATGGCGGACGAAGGCGAGGTCGTCGGAGCGGCGCACCTCGGTGCGGAACTTGCCCATGAGGCTCTTGTGCAGGGAGCCGCCGTTGCCCATCTTGACGGGACGGAAGTTGGCGGCGTTGGTGTAGCCGGTGGAGCCGTACTGCATGGCGAGGCGATAGGCGATTTTGGCGCGCAGCTGCACCTCGAAGAACTCGAGGACGGGCAGGAGGGCATGACGCAGGCCCATGTCAAACTGGTAGAGCGCGTAGAGCATTTCCAGCGTGACGCCGGGCTTGAAGCGCTCGGGGTCGTCGGCGCGGCGCAGCTGCTTGCCGTAGGTGGTGAGGCGGTAATAGTTGACGGTGGAGAGGATGCGCTCGGCCCGCTTGGGGTCGCGCACGATCAAACCGTGAACCTCGCCTAAGCGGATGATCTGCTCCTCGTAGCTGCGCGCGGGCTTGACCGGCGCATAGCGGCGTTTGCGTTTGGCCATGGTGCCTCCTGAAAACGCCGAGCGAAGACCGCCCGGCGTAAAGTGTAAAGTTGGGAGAGTGGCGCGAAGCGAAGTAGGGTCCAGGGGATTATCCCCTGGTGGGGTCGAGGGGCAAAGCCCTCGCAGGGTTTGGGACAGCGTCCCAACGTACCCCAAATGGCGAAGCCCTCGCCAAGCGTCAGGGAGCGAAGCGTGACCTGACGCCGTCAGAGCGCAAAACCCGGTCACATGTACCCCATATCGCCCCAAAACCCGCGCTGCTTACTGCTGGTTGATCTCCAGCACCTTGTCGCGCAGCTCCTTCTCCAGACGGCCCAGCTCGATGGCGGCGGCGGCGCGCTTCTGGGCGCCCTCGCGCTGAATCTTCTGAACCTCGGTGAGCGTGTCGATGAGCGCGGTGTTCGCCACGCGGATGGTCTCCAGATCGACCACGCCGCGCTCGGCCTCGCGGGCCGTCTCGATGGTGCCCATCTTCAGGCGCTCGGCGTTGGTGCGCAGCAGCTCGTTGGTCATGTCGGTGACGGCCTTCTGCGCCTTGAGCGCGCTCTCGGCGTGCTGCATGCCCAGCGCGATGACCATCTGGCTCTTCCAGAGCGGGACGGTGTTGACGATGGTGGACTGGATGCGCTCGGCGAGGACGTTGTCGTTGTTCTGCATCAGGCGGATCTGCGGGCCCATCTGCACGGAGACCATGCGCGTGAGCTTGAGATCGTGGATGCGCTTCTCGAAGCGCTCGATGAGCTGCGCGAAGTCGTTGGCGGTCTGCGCATCGGCGGGGTCGGCGGTCTCCTGCGCCTTGGCCAGCAGCGGCGGCAGATCGTTCTCGCGCAGGCGGCGCAGCTTGATCTCGCCCGCGATGATGTAGAGCGTCAGCTCGTGGTAGTACTGCTCGTTCTGCTTATAGAGGCCGTCGAGCATGGTGCAGTCGGAGATGAGCTGCTTCTGATGGTTCTGCAGCGAGGCGACGATCTCGGCGACGTTCTCCTCGACCTTCTCATACTTGGCCTTGAGCTGGGCGAGGTTGCTGCCGGCCTTCTTGAACAGGCCGAACAGACCGCCCTTCTTGCCCTCGTCCACGTCAAAGCCCTTGAGCTCGGCAACCAGATCGGCCAGCATATCGGAGATCGCGCCGGTGTCCTTGGTTTTGACGTCCTCCAGAATCTTGTCGGAGAACTGGGAGATCTTCATCTGGGCGGCGTTGCCGTACTTGAGGACGGTCTCGCTGTCCTTGATGTCAATGCGCTCGACAAAGGCGAGCACGGCGTCCTGCTCCGCCTTGGAGAGGTTGTCAAAGTTCAGGGAGTCGTCCTCGGCGGACACGGGCTCGAGCTTCTCCTCGGCCTTGGGCTGCTCGGGCGCGGCCTGCACGGCGGCAGCGGCAGCGGCGGGGGCGCCGGGCGTCTTTACGGCTTCGGCCTCCTGAGCCGGAGCTTCCTGCGCGGCCTCGTCGCCGGGGAGCACGAGAAGCGGGATGTTGTTTTGCTGATCCATATGCGTAATCTCCTTTAGATCGTCGGTTGATTGTGCGGCATCATCAAGGCGGCCAACGCGCCCACAGGGCCATATACACCGCCTATTCTGTCCTTTATGATACACCAAAATGGATGGAATGTAAATGTTTTCTTTGTTATTGGGGACGAAGAATCGCGCCGCCGGGCCGCGGGCGGCGGAAAATGGCGCGCGCATGTTGTGCGCGGGGGCGATGTGTGGTATAATATCCATATATACGCAATAAAAAACGCAACCATGCGAAAGGGGTTTATGACCGTGAAGATGAAGCGAATGGCATTTCTGGCCGTTCTTTTGATGGCGCTTTGCATGGCGGCCTCCGCGCTGGCCTGGAAGCCCTGCCAGGTGCCGCATGTCTACGAGGACTGGAAGACGCTGCGCGAGCCGACGTGCACGCGCGAGGGCTATCAGCGCATGAACTGCATAAACTGCAACCACTGGGAGTGGCGCAACATCCCCAAGCTGCCGCATACGCAGGGCGAATGGACGATCGAGAACGAGCCGACCTGCACAAAGCGCGGCTCGAAGACCACGAACTGCACGGTCTGCGGCACGCTGATCCGCCATTTCATCGACATGGTGCCGCATGAATACGGCGAGGCGACCGTCACCGTCGAGCCGACCTGCACCAAGAGCGGCAAGTCCGAGCAGGTCTGCACCGGCTGCGGCAAGGTGAGCCGCAAGACGCTTGACAAGCTCGGCCACGATTACGTGGTCGACGAGGTCACCAAGGAGCCGACCTGCACCGCCAAGGGCAAGGCGAACGCGACCTGCTCCCGCTGCGGCAGCAGCAAGACGGTCACGCTGGATATGCTGCCGCACGAATACGGCGAGTGGACGATCCTGCGCGAGCCGAAGGGCGAGAAGATGGGCCGCCGCGAGAACGTCTGCGCCGTCTGCGGCAAGACCGTGCGCGAGGATTTCTTCCCGGACGGCACGCTCTATCAGGGCATGGACAAATGCCCCGAGGTGACCGCGCTTCAGGAGAAGCTGGTCGAACTGGGCTACTACGACGGCGGCACGAGCGCGGGTCTGTTCGGCCCGTCGACGGCCTACGGCGTGCGCAGGTTCCAGAAGGACTACGGGCTGGAGCAGTCCGGCGTCGCCTATCCCGAGACGCTCGAAAAGCTCGAAGAGGTCTGGAGCGAGAAGCAGCAGTGACATACCGGCGGGGTCTGCGTGTGCGGACTCCGCTTTTTTGAAAGGAGCATGACCATGCGGATGAAGAGATTATGCGCGGCGGCGTTTGTCTGCGCGGCGGCGGTCTGCCTCGGCGGCTGCGCGGCGAAGGAGGACGGCGCCGTCACGGTCTACGGCTTCTGCGGCGAGAGCGAGGCGGTCGAGATCGCCGGCGGCGTGATCGTCGATACGCCGAAGGAGGACACGTTCTACGGCGGCGAAATGCGCTGGAAGGGCGACGAGCGCGGGATCACCGGATACACGGCGTCCTACACGCTGGACGGAAAAACGCTGCTGGAGAGCGCTGTCGTGGACGAGACGGGCGGTGCGCTCGATATGAACGACAGCCTCGGCACGATTGCGGGAGAGGGAAGCCTCGACGGTCTGACGCTCGCGGCGCTTGACGGCAGGCTGCTGCTCACGCTCGAGACGACGGCGGCGGACGGCACGGCGGACGTGATCGAGATCGCAATAGACGTCAGGCAAATCACGCTCAGCGGCAAATGACATACGGCGGTCTGCCCAAAGCGGGCCGCTTTTTTGATGCGCAAAATTTTTCGCATGAATTTTCAAAAATGTGAAACTTTGGCCGGGCGTGCGTCGTCTTATAAGCAGAAAGGCAAAAGTCCAATGGTATGAAGTCAAGAGGGTGATGCAAGAAAAAATTGAGTAAAACAGTGCACAAAGCAGGATGTTAGAAGCAAAAAGGCAACACCAATGTAAGCCCTGCCCCTGAGA
>CALVTQ010000139.1 GCA_944362695.1 uncultured Clostridia bacterium | reverse complement strand
AGATCGTGGCCCAGCCGCCGGGAAAGAAGCTCCAGCTGCTCTCGCTGCTCTCGGGCGGCGAACGCGCGCTGACGGCGATTGCGATCCTGTTCGCGATGCTGCGGCTCAAACCGACCCCGTTCTGTTTCCTCGACGAGATCGAGGCGGCGCTGGACGACGGCAACATATCGACGTTCGCGGACTATCTGCGCGATTTCTCGAAGGACACGCAGTTCGTCGTCGTCACGCACAGAAAGGGCACGATGGAGCGCTGCGACGGCTTGTACGGCGTGGCGATGGAGGAAAAGGGCGTCAGCAAGATGCTCAGCGTCGAGCTCAAGGATGTGGGCGAGGACGCGATGGCGTAAAAGAAAGGAGCAAAGCCAATGGCATTCTTTGGTTTCGGCAAGAAAAAGGAGCAGGCCGCGCAGGAGAGCGCAAAGCCGGTTGAGACAGTCGCGCCTGCTGACGAGCCCGCGCAGGACACGCAGGAGGATGAGAAGAAAAAGGGTCTGTTCTCCCGCCTGTGGCAGGGCCTTTCCAAGACCCGCACGAACGTCGCCGGGCGCATGGACGAGCTCATCGAGGCGACGGAGGAGATCGACGACGACTTCTTCGAGGACCTCATCGACATCCTCATCATGAGCGATATGGGCGTGCGCACGAGCGACCGCATCATCGAGGAGCTCAAAAAGCGCATTGACGAGCAGAAGATCACCGACGCGCGCAAGGCACGCGAGATCCTCAAGGACATCCTCAAAGAGATCATGAACCAGCCGCGCAAGCCGCTCAAGTGGCCGATGGTGATGATGGTGGTCGGCGTCAACGGCGTGGGCAAGACGACGACGATCGGCAAGCTCGCCCTGCGCTTCAAGGACGCGCGCCACAGCGTCGTGCTCGCGGCGGCGGACACGTTCCGCGCGGCGGCGGCGGATCAGCTCGAGATCTGGGCGGACCGCGCGCAGGTGCCGCTCGTTCGCCATGCCGAGGGGGCGGACCCGGCGGCTGTGGTGTTCGACGGCATCAAGAAGGCGCAGAGTACCGAGGCCGATCTGCTGATCGTCGACACGGCGGGCCGCCTGCATAACAAGAAGAACCTGATGGAGGAGCTGCGCAAGATTTCGCGCATCATCGCGCGCGAATACGAGGGCGCGGAGGTGCGCACGCTGCTGGTGATCGACGCGACGACGGGCCAGAACGGCCTTGCGCAGGCGAGGGAGTTCTCCGAGGTCGCGGACGTGTCGGGCATCGTGCTCACCAAGCTCGACGGCACGGCCAAGGGCGGCATCGCCGTGGCAATCATGGAGGAGCTCAAGCTGCCGGTACTCTACATCGGCGTGGGCGAGGGCATCGAGGATCTGCAGGCGTTCGACGCGGACGCGTTTGTCGAGGCGATTTTCTGATTCTGAGCGAGGCTTTCCGCGGGGAGGTGCGCAATGAGAATTTTAAGGCGGCTGCTGAGCTTTGTCGCGTCGCGGCTGTTTCTGGTCACGGTGGTGTTCGCGCTGCTGGTGATCTCGTTCTATCTGGCGATGAACACGGCGAACATCTGGGTGCTCATCGACGACGGGCTGTCCGCGCGGGCGGGCGTCGTGCTGATGGGCGAGGACGCGATGACGCTGACGAGCTACTTCAAGCAGGAATTCATCAACCAGGACCCGGTTCTGCAGGTCGGCCTGAGCGACGCGTCGCCGTATCGGGATTACGACATCCGTGGATTTGACCACCGGGTGAAGATGGTGTCGGTGTGGAGCTGGCCGTGGGAGACCGTGGCGCGCGCCGAGGTCATCGAGAGCATCCCCGCCATCGACGGCACGATCAAATCCTCGCGCAGAGAAGCGGCGCTGGCCGAGGGCGGCGAGGAGCGGCTCGTCCCGCCCAAGTGGGACACGACGCGATACCGCGTGACGCTCACGCGCACGGCCGGACGATGGCAGATCACGAACTTGCAGGTGCTCGAGCAGATCAGCGAGTAGCTTATAATAGGAAGAAACGCGCGCCTCATCCGATGCATGGGTGGGGCGCGCGATGCAATGGGAGAAGCGGAATGATGGAGTTTTTGAGGTGCGGGGCGATGCTCGCGCCGATGGCGGGCGTGACGGATATGCCGTACCGCACAATCTGCCATGAGATGGGCTGCCCGATGGCCGTGAGCGAGATGGTCAGCGCGAAGGGCTATCTGCTCGCGCCGAAGGACAACCGCGCTGTCCGCGAGCTGCTGGCCGTGTCGCCCGCGGAGGAGGGCGCCGTCGCGCTACAAATCTTCGGCCACGAGCCGGACGTGATGGCCAAGGCGGCGGAGCGGCTGACGGCGGACGGGCGGTATGCCATGCTGGACATCAACATGGGCTGCCCCGTGCCCAAGATCGTGGGCAACGGCGAGGGCAGCGCGCTGATGCGCGACCCCGTGCACGCGGCGGAGATCGTGAAGGCCGTTGTGCAGGCGTCACACGTACCGGTGACGGTCAAGATGCGGCTGGGCTTCGAGGAGGGGAGCGAGACGTATCTGCTGCTGGGGCAGCTTGTGGAGGAGAGCGGCGCGGCGATGATCACGCTGCACGCGCGGACGCGCAGCCAGTTCTACGAAGGCAAGGCCGATTGGGACGCGATTCGCAAGCTCAAGGAGCGGGTGGGCATCCCGGTCGTCGGCAACGGCGACGTGGCGAGATGGCAGGACGCCTTGCGCATGATCGAGACGACAGGCTGCGACGGCGTGGCGGTCGGGCGGGCGGCGCAGGGCAACCCGTGGATATTCAAACAGATTGCCGACGCGATGGCGGGCAGGCCGGTGACGATGCCGACGAATGCGGAGAAGCTCGCCGTCATCATGCGGCACGCGCGCGACCTCGCGGCGCTCAAGGGCGAACCGGTGGCCGTGCGCGAGATGCGGAGGCACGTGGTCTGCTACGTGCGCGGCATGCGGGATGCGGCGAAGCTGCGCGGGCGGGTGAACGAGCTGACGACGCTCGAGCAGCTGGAGGAGACGCTGACGCCGTTCATCATGGGACAGGCGGATGTGTAAGGAGGAATGAATATGAAGCGAATACTGTGCGCGATGATGTGCGCGGCGCTGCTGGCGGCGGCGGGGTGCGCGGCGAAGCCGGATCGGTTGAAGACACAGCTGGGCATCGACCGCAGCGATTTTACGGTCGTCAGCGAGACGGATACGCATGGGGGATTCCACGGCGACGGGATGAGCTGCCTCGTGCTGAATTGCTCGGGCAACCGCGAGAAGGCGATGGCCGCCGTGAGTGGATGGAAGCCGCTGCCGCTCTCGGAGAACCTTTCGCTGATCGTGTACGGCGGCGAGCGGGACGGCGTGAGCTATGAATACAATCTGGCGGAGCAATGGGGCATGCCGAAGATCGAAAACGGGTGGTATCGCTTTATCGACAGGGACAGCGAAAGCACGGACAGCGGCGACGATACGCAGCTGTTTAACAGAGCGTCGATGAACTTCACGCTGGCGGTGTACGACGGCGATACGGATCTGCTGTACGTCTGCGATTTCGACACATAAAGATGCCGGACGAGACAGGATGACATTGCACGAAATGGAAACAAATGGGATTTATATATACAAATTAATACGTGAAAGATGCCGGACATTTTGTCCGGTTTTTTTGAATTTGTTAATTTTATGTAAAATACAGATTACTTGTCGTAAATACAAAATATTGAAAATAAAATTGAAGAAATAACAGACTCAAAAAGAGGAAATGGTTGAAATAATTTGAAAAGTGAGCTACAATATATAAAATCGCCTGTTTATGCACATAAGTGAGATAAGGATCGATGCAAGAGCCAGAACGGAGGAATGAAATTCTGCGAAAATGTGCAAAATGGAGCGAAACGCGCAAAAGAGAAAGGGAATATATATACAAACAGGGCGATGCGGCCACATATAAAATGTGGGCATAAGCATGAAATCATTTCATACTATTTAACATATAGTTGAAAATTGTAATTTTTGTGAGTGGACATATGATTTTCAGAATCCACAGCATGAGACGGCCGACGCTGTCCATCGGCCCGGACTTACGAGGAGGAAAACACAATGAAGAAATTTGCGATGATTCTGGCGCTTGTGTGCCTGATGACGAACATGAGCCTGAGTGCGCTGGCCGAGGAGAGCATTGCGTCCGAGCCGGTGCAGGTCGAGGCGCAGGCCGCGCCGGAACCGACTGCCGTGCCGACGCCGGAACCGACTGCCGTGCCGACGCCGGAACCGACTGCCGTGCCGACGCCGGAACCGACCGCTGTGCCTACGCCGGAACCGACCGCTGTGCCTACGCCGGAACCGACCGCTGTGCCGACGCCGGAGCCGACCGCTGTGCCGACGCCGGAACCGACCGCCGTGCCGACGCCGGAGCCGACCGCTGTGCCGACGCCGGAGCCGACCGCCGCGCCGACGGCGGCCCCGACCGC
>CALVTQ010000138.1 GCA_944362695.1 uncultured Clostridia bacterium | reverse complement strand
CAGGAGATGCAGCGCTGCGGATTGCGGATCACTTCATATAACGGATAGAGAAAGTCGATAGCCATTACGCTTTCCCTCCTTTGCAAGCATTGTCAAGCGTGACGATGACGGCCTGGCCGCCGCCGGGGGACCAGATGCGGTCGAGTTCCGGCTCGATGATGCGGATGGCGCACTCCTCAGAGGCGATGTAGACCATGTCGTCCTTTTCGCCCACGACCATGGAGCGCAGCTTGAGCCTGTCGTTGAGCGCCATCAGGCCGCCCTCAAAGCCCACAAGAATGGAGAACGGGCCGTTGATGAGCAGGCTGGAGAATGCGTTGCGCAGATACTGCGCGCGGGAGCGCTGCGGCTCGGGCATGGCGGCGATGGTCGACCAGAACGGCGCGGCGATGACGCCTGCGATCTCCTCAAGGGTCAGGCCGCGCTTACGCACGAGGTAGTCTATAATATAGGTAATCGCTTCCGTGTCGGTCTGCAGCGTGCAGGCGTAGCCGAACATCTCGATGAAGCGGCGGTTGGCGTCGTAGCTGGAGATTTCGCCGTTGTGCACGACGGAGTAGTCCAGCAGCGCGAACGGATGCGCGCCGCCCCACCAGCCCGGCGTGTTCGTCGGATAGCGTCCATGCGCCGTCCAGCAGTAGCCCGCGTATTCGTCGAGGCGATAGAACTCGCCGACGTCCTCCGGGAAGCCGACGGCCTTGAACACGCCCATGTTCTTGCCGGAGGAGAAGACGTACGCGCCTTCAATCTTGGCGTTGACGTGCAGCACGCGGCGCACGACGAATTCCTTCTCGTCCAGCTGGCTCTCGTCGAGCACGGTCTTCTTGGGCGAGAGGAAGTAGCGCCAGATCATCGGCTGGTTGGTGATCGCCGGATGGCGGCGCGTCGGGATCTTTTCATAGGCGACGATGTCGAACGATTCCTCGAGGTAGCGTTCGCAGGCGTTGCGCGCGTCCATATTGTCATAGAAGAGATGGAACGCGTACAAATCGGCGTACTGCGGATAGATGCCGTAGCCGGCGAAGCCGCCGCCCAGGCCGTTGGATCGGTCATGCATGGGTGCGATGGACTTGATGATCTGCTCGCCGCTGATCCTGCGTCCGCTCTTACAGAATATGGAAGAGATCGCACAGCCAGAGGGAATATGAACCTGGCCTTCCTTGAGCATGGAGGAGTCCCCCTTTTTACAGATTAAATATGATGGCGTCCGGCCCGAAGGCATCGTGTTGACACATTGTTGGGCATCAGACACCGGCATGCTCCATATTATAGCGCGAAAGGGCGCATCTGTAAATGGGATTTGCGAAGAAAAATGAAGCCAAAGAGCAAAAACATTTAATTTTCATCAGACAGATGGCTCGATTTCGTAACTTTTGCAGGAAGTGGGCATGCAAAGCGGCAAATTTGCGAAAAGTGGGTTGACGAACCGGCAAAAATCGGCTATACTGTCACCCGTCAGAACACGACGCACAAAACCGAGATGCGCCGCGGTCACAAGAAAGAACGTCAGCCGGTCAGCCCGGCGGCAGAATGGGAGAGAACGATATGACGAACAAGGTTCCCGAGTTGTTTGGCAGCATGGTCTTCAACGAGGCCGTGATGAAGGAAAGGCTGCCCAAGGATGTCTACAAGGCGCTCAAGTGCACGATCCGTCAGGGCACGGCGCTTGATCCGCAGGTCGCCGGTGTCGTCGCCAACGCGATGAAGGACTGGGCGATCGAGAAGGGCGCGACCCACTTCACCCACTGGTTCCAGCCGATGACGGGCATCACCGCCGAGAAGCACGATTCGTTCATCTCGCCCTGCTCCGACGGCACGGTCATCATGGAGTTCTCCGGCAAGGAGCTTATCAAGGGCGAGCCGGACGCTTCCTCCTTCCCGTCCGGCGGCCTGCGCGCGACCTTCGAGGCCCGCGGCTACACCGCATGGGACCCGACGAGCTACGCCTTCATCAAGGATGACACGCTGTGCATCCCGACGGCGTTCTGCTCCTACACCGGCCAGATTCTCGATAAGAAGACCCCGCTGCTGCGCTCGATGGAGGCCATCAGCAAGGAAGCCTGCCGCGTGCTCAAGCTCTTTGGCAAGAACGTGACCCGCGTGACCACGACGGTCGGCCCGGAGCAGGAATACTTCCTTATTGATAAGGAGGACTACAAGAAGCGTCCCGACCTCATCCTCACCGGCCGCACGCTGTTCGGCGCGATGCCGCCCAAGGGCCAGGAGATGGAGGATCACTACTTCGGTTCCATCCGCCCGCGCGTTAAGGCGTTCATGAGCGAGCTGAACGAGGAGCTCTGGAAGCTGGGCATCAACGCCAAGACCGAGCACAACGAGGTCGCCCCGAGCCAGCACGAGATGGCCCCGATCTTCGCCACCGCCAACATCGCGACCGACCACAACCAGCTGACCATGGAGGTCATGAAGAAGGTCGCCAACCGCCACGGCTTCGTCTGCCTGCTGCATGAGAAGCCGTTCGAGGGCGTCAACGGTTCCGGCAAGCACAACAACTGGTCCATTTCCACCGACAAGGGCGAGAACCTGCTCGATCCGGGCAGCACCCCGGCGGAGAACGCGCAGTTCCTGCTGTTCCTGACCGCGGTCATCAAGGCCGTCGATGATTATCAGGATCTGCTGCGCATCAGCGTCGCCAGCGCGGGCAACGATCACCGCCTCGGCGCGAACGAGGCGCCGCCCGCTATCGTGTCCATGTACGTGGGCGACGAGCTCGGCGCGGTCATCAAGAGCATCATCGCGGGCGAGGAATACAAGTCCGAGGGCCGCAAGGCGATGAAGATCGGCGTCAGCGCCCTGCCGGAGATCCCGCAGGACAACTCCGACCGCAACCGCACCTCTCCGTTCGCCTTCACCGGCAACAAGTTCGAGTTCCGTATGCCGGGCTCTTCCTTCAACATCGCCTGCACGAACGTCATGCTCAACGCCGCCGTGGCCGACAGCCTGATGCTCTTCGCCGAGGAGCTTGAGAAGGCCGAGGACTTCGACGCCGCTCTGGCCGCCCTCATCCGCCGCGAGCTGGCCGCGCATCAGCGCATCCTGTTCAACGGCAACGGTTACAGCGCCGAGTGGCCGATCGAGGCCGAGAAGCGCGGCCTGATGAACCTGCGCTCCACGCCGGAGGCGGTCATCCACTACACGGACGAGAAGAACGTCGCGATGTTCGGCCGCCATGGCATCTACACGCTGACGGAGATGAAGTCCCGCCAGGAGATCACCATCGAGGAGTACGTCAAGACGATCCACATCGAGGCGCTGACCTCTCTGGATATGCTCAAGAAGCAGATTGTCCCGGCTTGCATCGGTTACAGCAAGGAGCTGGCCGAGACCGTGGCCGTCAAGAAGAGTATCGGCGTCAACGCTCCGGCCGAGGTCGCCAAGGTGCAGGTCCTGACCGCCAAGACCGCCGAGCTGATCGAGAAGCAGGAGGCCCTCGAGGCTGCCGTCGACGGCGCGCCCGAGGCGTGTGTGGATAAGGCCATGTACTGCCACGAGGCCGTGATCCCGGCGATGGAGGCCGCCCGCAAGGTCGCCGACGAGCTGGAGATGATGGTCAGCAAGAAGGCCTGGCCGTTCCCGACCTACGCGGACCTGCTGTTCTACGTGTAATCGCGCGCTGCCCCCTCTCTCATGAGCGGGGGAGGGGGCAGGGCTTTCATAAGATCTATATCAAGCACACGAGCTTGCACAAGGGCGTGCACGCGGTGTAGTCAACGATTTTATCTCGGTGCCCAACGCTGGACCTTTATAAATTCACGACACTCCGCGTGCGCGTCCTTTTGTAATAATTTTCGTGTTAAGATTTCTTAACACAGACAGGGGGATTTGAGTATGGAAATGACGACAATCGATTTGACGGCATTGGAAACCGCCATCAACACCGGTTGGATTCTGATCGGCGCGGCGCTGGTGTTCTTCATGCAGGCCGGCTTCGCGATGGTGGAGACTGGCTTCACCCGCGCGAAGAACGCAGGCAACATCATCATGAAGAACCTGATGGACTTCTGCCTGGGCACCCCGATCTTCTGGTTCATCGGCTTCGGCATCATGTTCGGCGGCTCCGGCAAGCTGATCGGCGGCCTTGACATCTTCACCGATGCGGGCGGCGATTGGGCGACCATGATCTTCCAGACCGTGTTCTGTGCGACCGCGGCGACGATCGTGTCCGGCGCGATGGCCGAGCGCACGAAGTTCTCCGCGTACTGCATTTACTCGATGGTCATCTCCGCCGTCGTCTATCCGATCTCCGGCCACTGGATCTGGGGCGGCGGCTGGCTCTCTCAGATGGGCTTCCATGACTTCGCCGGTTCCACCGCTGTTCACATGGTCGGCGGCGTGGCGGCCTTCATCGGCGCTGCGATCCTCGGACCGCGCATCGGCAAGTACGACAAGGACGGCAAGCCGCGTGCGATTCCGGGCCACTCCCTGACCCTCGGCGCGCTGGGCGTGTTCATCCTCTGGTTCTGCTGGTTCGGCTTCAACGGCTGCTCGACCGTGGCGCTCACCGGCGGCGCGGCTGAGACCTCTGCCCGTGTGTTCGTGACGACCAACCTCGCCGCTGCCGTGGCGACGGTCACCGTCATGTGCATCACCTGGATTCGCTACAAGAAGCCCGACGTCTCCATGACGCTCAACGGCTCTCTGGCCGGTCTGGTCGCCATCACGGCGGGCTGCGACGTGGTCACCCCGATGGGCGCGGCGCTGATCGGCATCATCGCGGGCTTCGTCGTGGTGTTCGGCATTGAGTTCATCGACAAGGTGGTCAAGGTGGACGACCCGGTCGGCGCTGTCGGCGTGCACGGCCTGTGCGGCGCTTCCGGCACCATCCTCACCGGCATCTTCGCTTACTACACCGGCAACGAGGTCACCAAGCAGGGCCTCATCTACGGCGGCGGCTTCAAGCTCCTGGGCATCCAGATCCTCGGCGTGGCGGCTGTCATCGCCTGGGTCACCGTGACCATGATCATCGTGTTCACCATCATCAAGAAGACCATCGGCCTGCGCGTCAGCCCGGCTGAGGAAATCATGGGTCTTGACAAGCCGGAGCACGGCCTGACCAGCGCCTACGCGGACTTCATGCCGGTCGTCGGCGTGATGGGTACCGCTGCGGGCGAGGCCACGGCGGACGCTCACGAGAAGGTGGCTGCCCCGGCGGCTGCGATCCCGGTCACCAAGGTTTCCAGCAAGGCCGACGCCACGATGCACAAGGTCGTCATCATCGCCAAGCAGAGCCGCTTCGAGGCCCTGAAGAACGCGATGAACGCCATCGGCGTCACCGGCATGACGCTCACCAACGTCGCCGGCTGCGGCGTGCAGAAGGGCGCGGCGGAGTACTACCGCGGCGTTCCGGTCGACGTGCAGCTCCTGCCCAAGATCAAGCTCGAGCTGGTCGTCTCCAAGGTGCCGGTTGACACGGTCATCGATGCGGCCCGCAAGGCGCTCTACACCGGTCACATCGGCGACGGCAAGATCTTCGTCTACGACGTGGCGGACGTCGTCAAGGTCCGCACGGGCGAGCATGGCTACGACGCCCTGCAGGACGAGGAGTAAGACCTTTTCTCCCTTCTTATATCTTTCTGACAGGAGCAGCCCCGGGCTTTGCGGCTCGGGGCTGCTTCTATTTTGGGGAAAATGGGAAATACCGAACGCGGTCGGTTTGGCGTGCGCGGCGGCCGGGGCGGATGATTTCGCTTTCGATATGATGAAAAAGAGGCGTGACGTCCGGCAGCTTGGCGGCAGCGCGTGCGGCGCGGCGTTTGGAGTGTGAGCATCAGAACGCGGCGGTTTTGGTTCGGCGCGGAGGGATATGCGATGCGCAATGGGGATGCGGATGGTCGGGCACGGGGAGAGGGGCGCGGCTGGACGCATGCCGGGCAAAGCGCGTTCCGGCGCAAAAGAAAACCGCACACGGCGGTATGCCGCATGCGGGAAAGTGTGCCTATGCCATGGGAAATGGGCCGGACAGACCGAAGTCGGTTCAACGCATTTCGCTGGGCGTCATGCCGAAGCGCTTCTTGAACGCGCGGCGGAAGGTCGCGGCATTGTTGTAGCCGAGCTCCTGATAGAGCGTGGAGAGGTTGCAATCGGGATCGGCCAGACGGCGCGCGGCCTCGTTGAGGCGCAGGGTTTCCAGATAGACGGAGAAATTTTCGCCGGTCTTTTGCTTGAACAGGTGGGAGAGATAGCTCTCGGAAATGTTGAAGCGCTCGGAGAGCATCGTCAGGCAGATGGCCGGATCGGTGTAATTTTCGTCGATGAAGCGCTTGATCTCGGGGATCGGGTCGGACGGCTCGGCGCTCGGCGAGAAGAATGAGCAAAGCTCGAGCGCGCATTGCTCAAGCGACTGGAACGTCGGCGGCTCGTGCAGCTTCTGATCCAGCGCAATGAGCGCCTTTTCCCGCTCAAGCGGCTGATCGTGGGGGATCTGGAAGCGCGCCTTGAGCAGGGAATTGCGCAGACCGGAGAGCAGGAAGCCCAACAGCGAGATGGACAGCGAGCGCTGCTCGACGTTCTCGCGGTAGATGAGGGCGAAGAGCTCGGAGACCTGCGGGCTGTTGGCGGTGGTGATAAAGTGCTGCAGCTTGGCGGAAATCTCGACGGGGTAATACCATTCGTCGGCATCCTTGTGAATCTCGCCGTAGTAGGCGAAAATCTGCTGCTTGGCGGTGTAGCGCGCGGCATTGCGGGCCTGTTCATAGGATTCCCAGATCTGACTGAACTGGCCGCAGGGCAGGCCGACGCCCGCGTAGAGCCAGATGCGCAGCGAGGAGACGACATCCTCATGCAGGGCGAGCACACGTGCACGCAGATCGCCGATGGGGTCGGGGAAATCCGCATCGTACGCCGTGAGCACGACGATGCTTCCGTTCAGTGTCGTATAATAATGAAGCGGATGGTCGCCGGTCAGGTATCTGCGCATGGCGGTGATGAACGCCTCGAGGTCGGCGATGGTGTGATCGGGCCGGTTGTTCTGATAGTAGAAATCCATATAGATCACGAAGAATTTGAGGTCGCCGTGATAGCCCAGATCGTGGCCCATGAAGTCGAATTCCTCGGCGGAGGCGACATGGCCGGAGATCAGCTTGCGCACATAGGAAAGATGCAGCACGGGGCGCTGGGCGTCGAGCACGCCCTGCAGCTCAGCATTGGTGTCCGCGAGCTCGGCATTGGTGTCCTCAAGCTCGGCGTTGGCGCTCGCGGCCTCGTGGAGCTGGGTGCTGAGCTGGCGCACGGGGCGGATGTTTTCGCGGATCAGCCACGCTGCCAGAGCGAGGCCCAGCACGAGCGCCGACAGGAAAATGAGCACGGAAACGCGCGTGTTGTTGCCCAACGCGGCGGCGCACATGCTGTCGGGCAGGGCGAGCAGATACGTCCAGCCGAAGCTGTTCGTGCAGCGCAGATAGTGCATATCGCCCGCGTCGATATACGGCGCATCGGCGAAACGGGAGGGGTCAAGCGATTCGAGCTGGGCGAAGATGGCTTCGGCCTCCTGCGGCGCGTTGCCGGGGGCGAGGTTGCTCAGGGCATATTGGCACTTGCCGCCGGCGTCCAGCACAAGCAGCGAGGCCTCGGGTATATCAATAGGAAGATAATGCCGCGCGAGCTCGGCGGCGCTGACCTCAAACCAGATGACGCCGGGGACGCTGCGGTTCAAGATGTCGTCAAGGTTCTGCACGAGGATCAGGCTGTCCGCAGAGCCGGTGAAGGGCTGCGCGCTGTGGAAGGAGAGCGTGCCGTCCGCGCTGCGCAGAAGGGTCAGCCAATTCTTGTATTTGTTCATGTCAAAAACGCGGTAGGAGCGATAGTAGCTCTCGACCTCGGTGAACTGGCTGGCGGAGATGACATAGCCGGAGTTGGGAAGGTAGATGAAGGATTCGGTCACCGGCGTATGCATCAGAGCAAACTGGCGCTCGGCGAGCTTTTGCATGACCTCATAGGCCGTGTAGACGAAGCCGCGCTCGCCCAGACCGTGCATGTTCGTAAAACGGACCACGGTCGGTATGTTGAGCAGCTGGCGCGTGTAGTTTTCAATAGAAGACAGATCAGAAGACGCCGTGGCGACCTGACGCTCAAGTGCGGCGTACTGATGATCCCAGAAGCTGTCGGTCGCCTTATCGGAATACGCAAAAAAGAGCGCCGCTATCAGAGCAAGGCAGAGGAGGAGAAACGCGATATAGGACAGGGCCACACGCAGCTCGAAGCGCTCATGATCGGATGAAGTATGGGAAAAGGGGGGATTCCTGTGCATGATGCGGCCCTCCTTGACAAAAAACGATAAATTTATGTGAAAAAAAATTTGACACCTGCACTGTGTATTCTATTATATCAGATTGTTCAGATTTTTCAAGGCCTTTTTGGATGTTTGGAGTACGGAACCACACAAAAGACGTACACTATTTTGGATCGAATCAAAAGAAATGTACGCCATTCAAAAAATATGGCTCTTGATATGAGCTTGTGTTTATGGTAAGATGCATACAAATCTTGACGCCCGCTTTTTGCTCTTCACGATGATCTTCTCCGGCGGCATGATCCCCAGCTACATCGTCATGCGCAACCTGCACCTGACGAACACGCTGTGGTGCGTCATCCTGATGCCGGCCATCAACGTGTACAACCTCGTTCT